>CALDJX010000001.1 GCA_937899075.1 uncultured Planctomyces sp.
CCGACTCGCAGATTTCAAGCAGCGCGCGTTTCACCGAATAGACAGCTACCGCTCCACACACCCTACAGTTCTCGCTGATTCGGGAAGTTGTTTCGGGACTATTCCTTAGTGGTGGGAACCGTTGGCGGAATTATCGTCGACAGGAGCGAAGTGGCCGATGCGGACAACGTCGACGGTTTCGACGCAGGCGGTGACGTGGTGGTCGGCCAGGATGTCTCGACGCAGGAAGTCGATCACGGCGTCACAGATATCGACCGGCGCGATGACTTCAATTCGAATGTGTTCGTCTTCCGCGACGCTGTCAGACTGAAGATGACGACGACCCGCGCCCGTACACGTCGTCACCGTGTAGCCGGTGACACCGCACTTGACGAATTCTTCCAGTAGCCAGTAACGCAATGACTGGTTGGCCATGACGGTCATGCGACGAACGGATGCCATGCCTCGTTTTCTGGCGGCTTGAGCGTTAGCGGCGAGTGGTTGAAGAGCATCCAGACCGCGGACTTCAAAGGTCAATCCTTCCTGTTCGAAGTCGCGTTTCATTTCTTCCAGTTTTCCCATCACGCTGTGATCGACAAGCTGCGTGTCCGACAGGTCAATGATGAGGTTTCGGCGTTGAACCAGTCCGATGTCTTCGATCTGTCGACGGAACGGAATCCAGTTGCTGAACACGGCTGACTGCCGTGCGATGATCATGCTGGTGTCCGCGTTGACGTCTTCAATTTCCAGATACGGTTTGAAGAGCGATCTAAGCGGCACTCCGTTCGAGACGTGAATCACCATTTTCAGGACGATGCCAGCGGCAACTCCGATCAGCAGGTCGGTTGCGAGCACGACGACGAGAGTCGTCACAAAGATGGCGAGCTGTTCTTTGCCGATGTGGTAGACGTGGATGAACTCCGTCGGATGCGCGAGTCGAAAGCCCGTGTAAACGAGCATCGCGGCCAGCGCGGCCAGCGGAATTTGATGCAGGACGGTGGGAATCATCGCGACGCATAGCAGCAGAAAGATGCCGTGCCACATGTCGGCAAACCGGGTGCGTGCTCCGTTATCGATGTTGGCTTTCGAGCGGACGATTTCAGAGATCATCGGCAGTCCGCCAACAAATGACGCGCACAGGTTTCCAATTCCGACCGCGATGATGTCGCGGTCCATGTTCGTTTTTCGTTTCCACGGGTCGAGCAGGTCGACGGCCTTGGCACTCAGCAGAGATTCCAGGCTGCCAATGATGAAAAACATCAGCACCCATTTCCATGCCTTCAACTCACCAAGTGCTGAGAACTCAGGGTAGGTCACTTCGTCGAACATTCCGAACACACGGTCTGGCATGTCGACGAGGTATTGATCGCTGAGCTGATACTCGTGGCCCTGCAGGTAGTACGAGTGTTTGTGGACGAGGTCGAATCCCATCCCCATTGGGACCGCAACCAGCAGAACGATCATCGGCGCTGGGATCAGTTTCAGCGGCCCCAGTTTCTTACCGACCGTGGGCCAGGCAAACATGATCAACAGGCTGACGATGCCAATGGCAGCGATGTATGGATTGGCATCGAGAAAGTATTGAGGGATGTGCTGAACCATCGTCAGCGGGTCGCCCTTGGCGCCGATGACTCCCAGCGCGTAGGGGATCTGCTTGATGATGATGATCACGCCGATGGCTGCAAGCATTCCGTGGACGGCGGAGATCGGAAAGAACTCGCCCAGAATTCCGGCTCGAAACATCCCGAACAGAATCTGCAACACCGCTGCCGCGACGCCGACAGCCAGAGCGGCACGGTAAGCGTCCGGATTCCCCGCACCGCCAAACTCATTAATACAGCCCAGAGCGATCACGATCAGTCCGGCGGCCGGTCCCTTGATAGTCAGTTCGCTGTTACTGACAAACGTCGTGAGGATCGCTCCGATGATCGCTGTAAAGATGCCGGCGATCGGCGGGTAACCACTGGTCACGGAAATGGCCAGGCACAGCGGCAACGCGATCAGGAAAACCAGAAAGCCTGACACGATGTCGTGTTTGAAGAATTTCATGGCCTCGGGAAATCGACCGCGCGGGACTTCGTTGAGGTCAGTAGTCGGTTTCGAAGAGTTGTTATCAGACATGGGAAATGCTCGGAGTAAATATTGCCAGGTAGGTGTGTTGCAGTAATTGAAAATGGATGTTTCGGCAGTGGCACACGTCGTTTTTGCAGTGTGTCAATGTTTCGTTGCGGTGAACCAGGCAACCAGGCTGCTGATCGCTGACTCGTCAGGTGGGGGAGTTGTCTTAATCTCGCGATGCTCAAGGAGAGCGATCGCTGCGTGGTATCGTGATTCGACGCCTGGCTGCGGGAAGAATCCTCCACCAAGGATTAGTAACGTCAGGACGAGAACAGCCAGTCGCTCGCGCGGTCTCGCACACAGGGAAACCGATGTCACGTGGCGGGTGCCGGTGAAGATTCGGAAGTAGGCGTGCATGATCGCGATGCCGTTCAGCGCGGATGCCAGCACGACGACAAAACCAATGGCCGGGAAAACTTCGACGGCTCCTTCGAGAACCAGTTCCGCGCCGACGAAGCCGATGGTCCCTGGGAAACCGATACTGGCCAGGCCCGTCAACAGGAAGAACGCCGCCAGGACCGGAGTGTGGTCATACAATCCGTGGAATTTTTTCAGTGTGAGTGTGCCGGTGCGGGCTTCGATGGCTCGCAGAGTCAGGCCGAAGCCAGCGAGCGACATTCCGACCGACAGCCATACGCAAAGCGCTCCCGTGAGGCCAATTGGTGTGACCAGTTCCAGGCCAACCAGCACGAGCGACGAATGACTGAGAAACAGATAGCAGAAGAATCGCCGCGCCTCGGTCTGCACCAGAGCCATGCAGGCTGAGTAGACGGCAGTCGCTAATGACACCAGAGCGACGGCTCGCAGAATCCAGTCGGGAGCAATCGGCAGAACGAGTCGCATGGCTGCGTACGCTCCAGCCAGCGGGGTGACGTAGAGCAAGGCGGTGCCGAATGTCGCTTTCTCGAAAAGGTCGGTCATCCAGCAGTGGAGTGGTGCGATTCCGCTGCGAATCAGCGCGGCCAGAGCCAGTAACACGGCCGCCGTGACTGAGATAATTGATCCGGTCGATGAGAGGTCATGCAAGGTTTGGCCGGCGACCAGTAAGGCAGCGAAGGTGCTCATGTGAAAGACGTAAACCCGAGTGCATTTGCCTCGCGCGACCAGTTCGAAGAACGGGGGCAGAGCACTGACAATCAACAGGCCGATGATGACCCACGGTTCTTTGCAGGCGAGCGTTGCCAGCAACAAAGCTTCGGAGAAAAGTGCCCAGCCGAATGTAAAGCGGTCGACTTTCGTTCGGACAGTCGCGAGGACCGTCAGGAGATAAACCAGCGCGGCCAGTGGCAGCAGCGGGGCGCTCAGCTCATCAATAACAAAGATGTCTTTGTGAAAGACGGCTTCGATCATGTCCCAATGATCGTGAGCCTCGAAGACGTGTAGCGTTCCGAAGTCGAGCCATTCGCCAACCGCGCACACGAATGTCAATCCGCAAATCCACAGGCAACGGCGTCTCGCAACGTCGCGGTCCTGGACCAGGCAGACGACCAGCGCGCCGATCAGTGGCAGCAGGATCGAGATTTCGAGCCACGGCAGGTGCAGTTCAGACATGGAATGCCTCCGTGACTGCGTTGTCCGTCGAAGTGTTGGCGGTTACCGACACGACCAGAGGCGATGGTGGTGGACCGGAATTCGTTGACCCTCGACTCGAAAGAAATCTTGTCCAGCGTTCTTCGGCCTGGTTGCACCAGCGGAATGCCTGGACGAATGGGCGGACGA
The DNA here is from genome assembly GCA_937899075.1 of uncultured Planctomyces sp. Lineage (GTDB taxonomy): Bacteria > Planctomycetota > Planctomycetia > Planctomycetales > Planctomycetaceae > JABMPE01. The sequence goes on from CALDJX010000001.1 coordinate 3,817, forward strand.
TGAAGCGGTCAAGACTGGCGTCGAGGCACGCTCGTTCGAGGGCAAAGCGGTACAGCCAGGTGCGGACTCTCTGGCCGTTTTTTGGTTCGTTGCTGCCGGACTCGCCTGTCAGGTGACCGCCGATGGCGTTCTCCAGAGTGTGGTAGTCGTGGAGTAAAGTCGGGGCTCGCAGAAGCTGCAGAGTTCTCATGCAGGCGTGACCGATGATATGAATCAGCGCGATGTATCTCAGCCCGCAGCCAATCTCCATCACGATAATTCCGACCTGGGTCAGCGATGCGAAAGCGAGCGCACTCTTCACGTCAGTCTGCACTCGTTCGATTAACGCACCGACGACGGCCGAGACCAGGCCCAGCAGAACGACGGCCACGCAAAGCGTCGTCGATTGTTCAAGCACCGGGCTGACTCGTAGAAGCAGGAACGCTCCCAGGTGGACGGACAACGATCCATAAAAAACGGCGCTGGACGGTGTCGGGCCTTCCATCGCGCGAGGCAACCAGCCGGAGAACGGAACGAGGGCCGATTTACCTGCGGCCGCGACAAGTAGAAGAAGTCCGACGAACAGAGCGTGTCCCTGCGAGATCGTCGCTTGCCCCTCGGGCCACGATCCGGATCCCATCAGGCCGTCGAAGTCGCCTTCGCCCGTCAGATGGTGCAGGGTCAGAGCGGCGATCAGGAAGGAAGCATCAGCGATGCGGTAAACCGACCAGACTCGTTGAGCGTTGCGGACGGGGGCTGGTCGTTCGTGGAAATACGCGACCAGCAGCGCAGACGAAAGACCAACAAGTTCCCAGCCGATGAACAGCGTTTCGATCGTGCCGGCCAGCGACGACAGGATCATGCCGAGAACGAAGACGGCATAGCAGAGGAAGAAGCGTCGGTAGCCGGATTCTCGATGAAGGTAGCGAGTGGTGAATGCGCCGATCGTGCCGCACAGGACGAACGACAGAATCGCGAACGGCACCGACAGGCGGTCAAACAGAAACTTCACATGAAAGTGGAAGTGCTGTTCGGGAATCATGAACCAGTTGCCGAATTCGACCGTCACGTGCCGCGTTCCGGTTGCCAGCATCATGAACAGAATCAGCACTGCGGCAGTCAGACCAGTCACGATGGATGCCTGAGTGCATCGCGCCATGATTCGTTCGCCGAGCGGAAAACCCAGCAGCGATGTGAGTCCAAAAACCAGCAGCAACGCCGCCGGGCTGATGACGACACACGTGCCGAGGAATGTAAAGATTGAATCGACGTCCATTGTGGGGTCTCAGTTTTCGGTGTCAGTCATGTGTCGAGTTCGGTTGGCGTGATCTGGAGTCGGTACTTCGACCTGTCGTCATACCCGCGAAGGCGGGTACCCAGCATTTTCAGTATCGGCGGTCGATCTTCACTGGGTTCCCGGCCCCGCCTTCGCGGGCCCAGGCCTCTGCGCGGGAATGACTGGATTCTTTTGTTCCGGTCCAGGAAGTGGACCAGGCGTTACTGCCAGGGCTGGCTTCTCGAAGATTGAGGCGAAGCCGAGATGATCCCGCTTGTCGCTGTACCACTCGGCGGATGACCGAACCTCGGGCAGTTCGTCAGACTCGGGGACGTATTCTTCGAACACGCCTTTATGGAAGAGGTGGATGTCGGAAGACTCGGCGTCGATCGTGGCGAGCTGAACCCAGTCGCCCCGGCAAAGCTGCTTGATGGCTGGGTTCTGCTCGATAATCCGCAGCATGGAGTCCGGAGTGGTTTCGATCACAAAAAGAATTCGCACGGGCTCGTGGATTTCGACCATCTGTGCCGAAAGTCCCGGCTTCAGATCGCTCGCGGCACCGGTCATCACCCCGAGCAGCGACGTGATGTTGTGAGGCAGTTTCGACCCACAACCGTAGCCTTCGGTGTCGACCGTCGAGAAATAATATTCAAGGTTGATTCCGGCACAGACCGGGATCACAGCCTGAAGGATTCGTTCGAGAAGTGAGCAGTTCTCATCATCAAGTGCCGGGTCGTACGATGTCAGAAATGCTCGTCGATCCAGAAACAGGCCGCGGCTCCACTCGCGCCGACCGACGAAGCAAAGTGCGTTTGTCGCGTGGTTGTATTCGGGGCGGGCTTGCGAAAGATCCTGCGACCGCGTTTCGACGTGAGTCAACGCGTCGGCGGGTGATAGATTCAGCTCAGCCGATTCGAATCGACGGCACCGCTCGTGGGCGTTCTTTTCCCTCGCGGCGACGAGTGACGTTTGCGTTTCCTCAAATCGTTGACGATGCGTGATGGGTAATCGATCGAGGTCGAAGAACGTCAGGCTTTCGTCGCAAGTGTTATGGTAGGCGCCGACGAAATAGGACTCGTCGGGAAGATGCAGATCGTGGTTGCCGAGGCTGCGTCGGACTCGCGGGTCGTTTGCCATTTTAGCAAACGCGCGAGCGTTCGGGCCGCCCCGGCCACCACTGCAGGCTCCGCAGTTGTAAGCTGATTCGTGCGGGTTGTTCAGACTTCCCGAGCCGTGTCCGGTGATGATGATCAGGTTTGAAAAACGTGTGACGAGTCCGGCTGACCGCAATCCGCCTGCGACGATTGAGGCCATTTCCTCGACGGAATAACCAAGATGCTCGCCTTCCGGGCCCGGCGTCTCGGCAAGGCGTTCGAGTCGTAACTCGGTCGCTGGCGGCTGCACGATTCGGCCGATTTCGCGTCGAATCTGAGCGGCCAATCTCGGGAACAGCGTTCGGATGACAAGTGGAAACGTTGCCAGTGAGCCGGACATTCCGGCGATGACTCCACCGAGCAGGCTGCGGGTGGCCATGTGCGACCAGCGAGTTGCCTTGCCGATTCGGCGTCGGCGATCTGCGCGGCGGCGGTCAACGTTTTCTTGAGAATAGACCGATTCTTCCTTCACGTAGTGGGTCGGCGTGACGTTGACCGGGCAGAGCGGCTTGAAGTGAGCATCGGCGACGCCCTGGTAGTACATCGCGACGCCATAGAATCCGGCGATGCCGAATGTCTCACAGTCCGGGGCGATTTCTTCAAGATGTCGCCGGAACGATTCTTCACGATCGTCGATGCAACAGAGGATTTGAAATCTCGGCACTGACTTCGCGGTTTCCGAAGACGCTCGCTCAGCGTCTTCTGGCTGGTCTGTTTTCGACGCGTCGTCGTGGCAGAATTCCCGGCGACGTTGAGTGTGGACGGTGAGAGCGTCCAGCGTCTGGTTTCGATACTGCCGCTCGTAAGCGAGGTGGAAGATGCGTCGACGTTCGACGTCCGAGAACGATTCGATTTCGTCCAGCAGCACGGCCCAATGCTCGGCCGAAAGTGACTGCAGCGCTTCGGGATTCCAACCCAGAAACTGAGCGAGCTGGAAGATGCGAAACGCTCGCTGTTCGTCACTGTCGTGCGCCGGCGATTCTTCATCGGAGGGAAGTGCGGATCGCAGGTCGGCGAGCGGGCCGGTGAAGCCCAGCGACTCGCGAGCGACGAACGTCAGCGCGACTCGTTCAAGGATCAGCCGAACGGCCAGGAAGTCAAGCAGTGTTCCGGCCGGCGCGGGATGCAGTGCCCACTCAGCGTTCGTTTCCATTTGCCAGACCATGCCGGCCCAGCCTCGCAACGCGAGCAACGATTGCGTAATGAAGTCGTCGCGTTCGGTATCCTCGACGCCGAGCAACGTCAGCGACTCGTCGATCGACGCCATCGAGTTCTGTTCTGCGAGGCAGATGCGGCGGATTTCGGCGGCCAGTCCACACCGCCATGATGCGGATGGTCCGGGCGTCTGGCTGTAGATATCCAGGAACGCGGCGAAGAGTCCAGCCTTTCGGGCTGGCATTGGCTCGTGGGCAAATCCCTGATCGAGAAAGGCGGCGCAGATTTGCGTCAGCACTTCGTGCACCAGTTCGTCGGTGTCCTGGCCGGTGGCCTTGAGCACTGAGTCTCGCAGTCGGCAGTCTCGCAGTTGGCTTTGTCGGACACTGTTTACATCTTGGTCATTAGTGTCTGGTTGTGGTTCCAGCCGGATGGCGTTTGCCGAGACTCGCCAGAGAAATTCCAGCACGAACGCTTCCCACTTGCGTTCGTTCCAGCCGTCAGCTTTGGGGCGGCCAAATTCGGCGATCAGCTCGCTCAGGATTGATGTTTCGGTTGTCGTTGCGGTGTCAGCTTTTGATTCGAGGTGCCGCATCACCCATCGCCGAGTCTGCGAAATGAACTGCGCGCGGCGTTCGTCGGAGACTTCAGAACGAAAGCGTTTGCGGGCGTCGGTTTCCGCCATCACCCAGCGAAGTTCTGAGTCGGGGCCAGTCTGCAGCGGAACCTGCAACATGCCGAGTCGCAAACGATGACGAGTTCCCAGGACTCCGATCAGGTAGTCCGCCGAATCTTCCAGATCATCGATCAGGACTTCCGAAAGATCATCCTGCCGAATGCGGCCCTGCTCGAGGTACGCGCGGTAGCGATCTTCCGGCAGGTACGGATGACATCCGAAGGTTTTGCTACCAGCTTTGACTCCTTCGTCAAACGACAGGTTTTCAAACGCGTGCAGCGTGTTGTGATGCACGAAGACGGTAATCGGCCCCTGCGACGGAAGAAGGTGCGCCGCATGTTCGACCGCATCGCGAATTGCGACTGCAGTGCTTTCGTGTTCCGAGTTTGTCGGGGCACCGGAGGCGGATTGTTCTTCAGCTACGGATTGCAAGTTTGCACTCCTGACGCATTCATTTGACCGTCGGACGTCGAGCCGTTCTGCAGTGTGAATCGGCGACGTCGTTAGGGGGGCTCGTTCAGAAGTCAAGTCAGCGGGGTGCCACTGGCTCTGCCAGTGATTGGTGACGTTTGCAGCGGCAGAATGTCACGCACTGGCAGAGCCAGTGGTACACCGTAGAAAGACTTCTCAATTCGGCCAGGAGTTATCAACCAGAGCACCTGGTTGGACAACACGATCGAAGGCAGTCCGGTTGCAGGAAGGAGCCGTCAGGTCGCGCGATCTCAGGCCGAAGCTGCTGCCCGGTCGGACGCGACTTAGAATGCCGGCTTATGCAACCTTGCTGGTTGGAGCGGAGGGCGGTCCGCGAGGGTCGCCTGCAAGGTTCCGCGAGGACGTCGTCACGTTGGAAAGTAGCGTGACACGGGATTCGAGCGTGAACGTGTCCGAGAGAAGAACGGCCTCGGTCACCAGCGACTTACCTTTGTCGTCGTCGTTGTCATCGTCATCAGCGTCTGAATCAGTGTCGGCACACTGGTGAGCGGGTGAGTCGACCAATACTTCGAGCACGGGCTCGGCCAGCATCGAGAACGATGCTGCGAACAGTGCAAAAAGGGATAACAGATTGAAGAGCGAAGACGGCATGCTTTGACTCTAGTGTCTGCCGCCTTTCCGTCAAGTCGATGGTCGACTCAGTCCAGTGGTCGTTTTGGTGGGTTGTCTCGGAAGATTCGGTAAGTCGGAGGGAGAAGTAAACTCGTGAGTTGAAGACCTTTTGAGTTGCGGGTGCGGACTGAGCGGTGGAGCAGTCAGGTCGGGCTTTGCCGGACGAAGTCGTGTGGGCTTCGGTCGGTCCCTCACTCATTCGGTTTTCTGGACTTCGTCAGGCAGAGCCTGACCTACAAAAAAAACTCCCCGCCAATCTGTATTGGCGAGGAGCGTAAATCGCTGATCAGGGATCAGTCCTTATCGAAGCGGGAAGAGGCGACGACGAGCTGCTTCCGGTGGTGCCGGAGCAACGGCTGGTGGAGCTGCTTCTTTGGGAGGAGCAGCCGGAGCCGAAGCTTTGGGTGCAACGCCTGGAGCGGCACAGGCTGGCTTGCAACCAGCTCCGCCGCAGACATCGTTGCTGCAGGTTACCCATTCGCAAACGCACTTCTCGCCGACTTTCTTTGACGACTTCTTTGGAACCTTGACGCACTTGCTGGTTGCACAGTTGCTCATGCCAAGAGCCGCTCGCAGGCCGGACAGCAGTCCGCCGGAATTGCATGAGTTGCCGCAGCCAGCTCCGCATCGACCTGCTGGAGTGCAGGCTCCGCCAGCGGCACATTTGCCACCGGCAGCACACTTGCCGACAGCGCCGCAGGCACCTTTGGCTCCGCAATTACCATCCGCTCCACAGTTGCTTCCGCAGACGCCGTCGCACGGGCTGGGATCCCACGGGAAACGAGTCGGCGGGATGCAGATCGTTTTCGTTTCGATGTTGTAACAGGTCGCCGTGATGTCGACTTTTTTGACAACCGGTTTGCACGCCGGCATGCAATTTCGATCGGGGCTGCAGCCAGCGGGCTTGCAGCAGTGGTCGGCCATCGCGACCGACGACATGGTTATGCTGACCAGGGCCAGCGTCGCTAGTGTTCTCATCGGGATTTCTCCACGAAATGTTTTGTTTGAAAGAGAATCGTTCGAGACGTCATCCCCGCGAAGGCGGGGAACCAGATTGTTTGGTGGATACTGGATGCCCGCCTTTGCGAGCATGACGATTCGAACAATCAGAAATTGACTCCGGTTTCAAGACTGATCCTAGAAGTCGACTGCGAAGCGAGCTCCGATGATGTCGTACTTGCCTGTCGTAGTGCCTGGCAGTCCGGCTGCTCGATCCTGAACGCGTCCGTTGACGTAGTTGAACTGGAGTTTCGCGTGAGCGTTCCAGTGCCAGTTCAGCGCTAATGTGATGCTGTCTGCATCGCCACCTGCGACGCCTGCGTCGTTGAAGTCTGCGTACGAGTATCGGACACCCACGTTCCATGCTCCCCAACCGCCGTCAGTGCAACCGTCACACGTATTGACGAGGAAGAAGTTCTGGAATGGCTTCACACGACCGATGGTGCCGCTCTTGCGACTCCAGGGAATGTGTTCGCCGGTCAGGAAGTATGACCAGTAGACGTACCCACCATGCAGGTGAACGTCGCTGCCACCGGTTCGTTCCAGCCACAGATTCTGCCATTCGGCGACAACCTGAGTTGGACCAAGATTGACGACACCTTCAAGGCCGATCAGGCCGTAATTGTCAGCTCCTGCGATTCGACCAGTGTTAAGCCAACGCTGTGACGTTCTGGCTTCTGGTCGAGTTCGGAAGCGAGCTTCGTTGTTGTTGGTTGGTCCGCCTGTTCCATCGGGACTGGCGTAAGTTCCGGACACGGCCCAGTGAGCGTAGCTGCGACCGTCGCTGCATTCGTCGTACCACGCGGTATTGGCGAGACGACCGGCGAGTTCGAGCTGGTAGTGGTCACCCACGTATTGTCCGTCGGGGTGAGCCTTCTCCATGTTGTAGACACCGTATCGCCAGTTCCATGCCTGATCGTCGCTGAGACCGTAAGAGGCGACACCGATACGACGGGCATCTTCGTTGAACGATTCGATAACAAAGGGCCGTTCCAGGAAGACGTTGTAGCGCGAGCTGTTCAGGTGATCGAGACCGTACGGTCGTTTCTGATTACCGATAAGCAGCGTCTGCAACCACGGCAGGTCTTTGAAGCCGATGTAGAGGTCGCGGAATTCAGGATCGTCGACACCAGCAAACTCAAGCTGAGCGACATACAGCATGTTATCTTTGATGTCGCCGGAGAATCCGAGTCGCATGCGGCGAGTCGTGAATCGGTCCTGAGGGTTCTGCGCAGTGAACGGAGCCCCTGAACCTTCGAACTGCTCCGTACCGGCATCAGTGTCGGGGAACGCCCAATAGTCCAGGTGAACTCGGCCCTCGATTTTGATATTCGAAACGGTGCTTTTCGCCTTTTCGAGGACGACTCCATTTTCGAGCGTGTCGCTGAATTTTTTGTCGGCGGCATCCAGATCGACCCACTTGTTTTCGAGGGTCTGCAGACGCTCGATGATCGGGTCATTATCGAGAGACGATGACGATGCTCGTCGCATGACAGCCTGCCCGCCACTGCCGGCAGCCACTGATGCGGGAACATCGAACTCCTGAGGCGCGGCAGGCGCCTTCGGAGCAGCGGTGACTTTTGGTGCTGCCTCAAGTTGTTTGATCTTCTTTTCCGCAGCTTCCAGGCGTTGGATGAGGGCACTGAGATCCTCGGATTTCACAGTGACCTCTTCGGCCAGTGCAGATCCAGCGGCTCCCAGACCGACGGCCGTCGCCAGAGCGGCTGATGCCAGGCGTTTAAAGAGCATTCTGTCGTTCCTTCAGTTTGAGCGAGTATGCGCGGTCCTTGCGATCCTGACGCTGGACCGCTCTATGACTCCGTTGACCTTGAAATCGTCACGATCGGGGGCTCGGGAATGTTAAGATTGCATTTACTTAACAGAGTAGTGGTAGTGGCTGGTGCCAGGGTGCCGGCTGGTGAAGCTGTACCGGTTGTGCGGCTGTCTGTTGCTCGCAGAATCACACGAAATGACACGTTTCTCACGAAATCCGAAGTGCTCGATCGATTGGCTGGAGTGTTGACTTTGCTGGTGAGAAAAGCTGTGACGGTAGGGGCGGTGTCAACGCGGGGCCGGGCGTTCGCGAAATTACGAAGAGCACGCTTTACCAGACCAACTGCTCAGAGTGTTGGTTTTGGAACACGCCAGCTAAACAACCGGATCGGCATCAAGCGACGACAATGAGGATTCCTTAGAGCCGTTCTGCCGAGTACCTATCGGCTGCTGATTGCGGTGGCGGCGCCCGATGACGGCTGGACTCGGCGGCAATTCAGGATCGAATTCGGCCAGCGTGTGGACGGCTTTTGAAAGTCCGAGCCTTCATCTTCTTTATTGGTAATCCTGACTGTCTCGATTGATCGCAACTTCTTGACGCAACTTCAACGTTGTTAAGTGGCCGTTCAAGAAGTGCGTTCGCTCGCTTTGCTTTTCAAGCCGGCACTCAGCGACGGTCGACGGAGTCTAGCTGGCTGCGTTTATCGGTAAATTTTTCCCAAACCGCCACAGCTACGAGGCCGTCACACTTGCCCGGCCCTGCGTTGCCCTGAGCGGGTTGAGGCGATTATTCCGTCCGTGCCGAAGCCTTGGAATATCCAGTCAACCTTTGCTGCGAAATTGCCGAAGCCGTTTCGGACGCTCCGTTTTCTTTTTCGAAAGCATGCCCCATGCGCCTGTTTCTGACTGCCTTGTGTCTGCTCTTGTTAGGTCCGGCGAATTCGTTTGGCCAGGAGCCAGTTCAGTCTGTGCTCGAAGATCTTCCGTCGCGCCTGAAATGGTGGGACTCTGCTTCGGACTGTAACGAGTGTCTCAGCGCGGGCTGTTCGGAGAGCCGAGAAGCTGGCTGCGGGGAAACTCGAAGTGAAGGTTGTTCTCTGACCGAGCCAACCTGTCCTTTGAAGGGAATTTCATTTTGGGAAGGCAGTTCACTTGATTTTGGTGGGAGCTACCGCGCTCGCTACCACCACGAGAACAACATGCGAAGGGCTGGATTGACTGGTCAGGATGACGAGTTCGTTCTGCATCTGACGAGGCTGTGGTTGGATGGAAAGCTGAATGACTATCTGGGCCTGCGTGCCGAGTTCATGGATGCGGCAAGTTCGGGGGAAGAGATTCGACCGCGTGGCAACGAGGTCAATCGGACGGACCTTTACCAACTGTATCTGGATGTGCTGCTTGCCGACGATGATGGAACGCTGACTGCCCGGCTGGGCCGGCAGGAAATGAAATACGGGTCTGCTCGATTGATCATGGCTCCGAACTGGGCCAACCGGCGCCGGTCTCATGATGGCGCGCGTCTGATGTGGCGAGACTCCGACTGGGATGTCGACGCCTTCTGGGTCCGCCCGCTTTTTCGCAATCCGGACCATTTCACCTCGTTCGACGCTACGAACCACAACCAGCAGTTGTACGGTATTTTCAGCACGTACAAGGATCTCAATCAGGCCAAACTCGACCTGTACTGGCTGGCCTTTGACATCGAACGCGGTGTCGGAGCCGACGGTGCGCGGTACGACACTTTTGGCGGCCGCTGGTATGGCAGCACTGACGAGTGGCTGTTTGAGTTCGAAGGTGGAGTCCAGCTGGGGACCAATCCGGATGACTCATCGCACCAGGCTGGCTTTGCAACGCTGGGAGTTGGAAAGGCGTTCGATGAAATCTGCTGGAAGCCTGAAGTCTGGCTCTTCTACGACTGGGCGTCCGGGTCAAGTACGACAGGAAACGGTTTTCACACTTACGTCCAGAGGGCTCACTATTACCTCGGACAAATGGACCTCTTTGGTCGCCGAAATCTTCAGGATGCCAACCTTCGAGTCACAGTAAAGCCAACAGACAAGCTGACATTGGTCGCGTGGTATCACTACTTCGCCCTGGCTACTCAGCGCGACGTTCCGTACAACCTTAACATGAGGCCGTTTGCTGGTCTTCAGGCGGGAGATGCCGGCAGCAAGGATCTCGGACACGAAGTCGATTTTGTACTGACATATCAGCTCAACGAGCAGACACAGTTTCGACTCGGCTACGCGTACTTCTGGGCCGGCCGCTTCTACGATACGACTCCGGGCTTGCCGGCAAATGGCAATGCCGAATTCCTGTACAGCCATTTTCAGTACACGTTTTAGTTAGCTTGGCTCAACGGCTTCCTGTTCTAAGGTTGTGTTGTTGCGGGGCGGGGGCGGGGGTGGGCGGGATTACTCCTGGCGAGTCGTTAGTAGGGTAAGCACTATTTGTGGCACCGATCGCGATCAAATGCTGCGAGCATCGACCGCCTGCCTGGGACTTCTGCGGGTCACCAGCAAGGAGCGATCGCTCGGGGAATTTAAGCAATGCCGACGAGTTGACACGTTTGAAAACACTCGACGTTCGCTTGGATGTGGACTGAGCTATTGTCAAGTGCTGTGTGGGAGATTCGAAACTTCGGTCGCGGCGACGATTCCGCTCAGAACGTCGCGCAGGCTCAGGTGGAGCAGGCACGCTATCGAGAAATCGAAACGATGGACCGCATCTCGCGCGAGATCGTCGAAGCCCGGAGCCAGGTGAAGTTGAGGCAGCGCCCGATCGAAACGGCTCAAGCGGCAGTCAAAGCCGCTCGGCGGTCGTACGCTCGTAATCGGATCAACGAAGGGCAGGGCCTTCCGATCGAGTTCATGCAATCCCTGCAGGCTCTGGACCAGGCACAACGCGAGTACCTGCGATCAGTCACCGACTACAACGTCGCCCAGTTCCGCCTGCACCACGCCCTCGGCTGGCCGTCAGACGCCGCCGTTGCAACGCCGGCCGCGAAGTAGCAAAGCTGGTTTCAGCGGTCGCCGATCGACTGTCGGTTTTTGTGGCGGATGGCCACGACGGCGGGGC
>CALDJX010000002.1 GCA_937899075.1 uncultured Planctomyces sp.
ACGAAGGGGCTCAAGCAGCCCCACCATGCCGCCAAGTGGTGGGTCTGGCAGGGTGGCATTCGTGTTCCAATGATCGTCCGCGGCCCCGGCATCAAGGCTGGCTCTGTCTTTAATGGCAACGTCGTCAATTACGACCTCCTGCCAACCTTCGTCGACTGGGCTGATGGTGATCCGACTACACTGAAAAACATCGACGGCATCAGTCTCGCTTCCTACATGACAGGTAAGCCGCCGACCGAAGCCTTCCTTCAGCGGAATCTCTATTTCCACTACCCGCACTACCGTTCGAGCATGCCGCATTCAGCAATCGTTTCTGGCAACCACAAGTTGTTGCATTTTTACGATCAACCTCAGATCCCCATGCTTTTTGACTTGTCCAAAGACATGGGCGAAGTCAAGAACATCGCTTCCCAGCATCCCGAGACGCACAAGAAGCTTTACGACGAAATGATGGGCTACTTTAAGAATGTCGGTGCGCGCATTCCAAAGCGGAATCCAGACTTTGACCCCAAAGTCTATCAGCAGGACAAGGACTTCGAGATGCGCAAAATCTGGGGAGCTTTCGAGGGAAACAGACTGCTTGAAGAAGATGAGAAGTAGGCGAAACCGACTGGCGAGGAACTCTACGACCTTCGCACCGGCCCGCGCTGGGTTGAGATCCGAACCGGATGACGATCCGTTCAAACCACCAACGAGAAAACCCTCGGCCACAAAAGCGTGACTGAGGGTTTCGGTGTGTACAGACTGTCAAAAGCTCCTCGAGTAGGACTCGAACCCAAGCAAATGGGTTAACACGACGGCATCCAGTTCGATGTCGCAACATCAACTGACGGGCTGCGATTGGGCCGCCATCTGCATTGGGTCGTGTGTAGCGACAATTAGTTTTCCCGGTTGGCGACAATTAGAAGTCCCGGTTGATGACTGTGTCGGTTGAGCGTTGGCCGCGGTGCTGACTGACAAACTGAACCTCGCCCGCCGGCCACAGTGCAGATGTACTGACAACTGCGATTCCGCCATGTGTGACCGTTCGTTCGTGCCCGGAGTGCCGATTATCTGGAACGAGTCGGTGGTTGGGATCAGTGCATTCTGAGAGTTCGTTTAACCGCCGGATCCGGTCGAGTGTCGACGAGTGTTTCCGGAGAATGCGTGCCGAATAGATCGGTGCCTTGAGAAGGGTGTAGCGATGGCGGAGCCTCGCTTTACGTTCAGGTCGTTGCTGGCCGTAGCGATTCTGGCTTCATTCGCGCCCGGTCGAGCCTCTCTCTACGCAGCAGAACCTGCCGCCGTGCAAGAAGCTGACTTTGAAGCAGCCAACATCACGGTTGACGGAGTGTTCGGTCCGGAGAAGTTTGGGCATTCGGCAATTCCGTATTGGGATGCGTTGCTACAGCCGGGTGGCCTCGACGAGTTGACGTACGACGACACCGGCAAAATTCGATACGCGTCGCTGCACCTGTATCAGGACGTTGCTCCGCTGCAGCCGTTGCCGCTCAACTCGTCTCCGAATGTTGCTTCGACACAAGCTGCTCCGAACTCCGTCGCGGCTCTGTTCAGAGGCCGACGAAGCAGTCCGCTTCTTCAACTTGCCAGTCGCACAACACCTGAAAAACGTGTCGCCGCCGACCGAATTCTGGGCATCGAATCAAAGGCTCGATCGACGACCGACGTGGGAAGTCTGCTGGGCAAGTCGTTGCGCAGCAAAGGTGTTGTCGCCCAGAAACGAAGTCCGATCATCACCGACCCGCGAATCCGAGGTAGCCGCGTTGGCCAGCTTGCCGCGTCCGGCTCGCATTGGCTGCCAGCTCGAATCGACCTCGACACGGTGCTTAGCAAGATCGACTCGAACCTGATTTCAAGCGTCGACGTCGTGAAGGGGCCATACGCCGTTGAGTATGGTCCAGGAACAAGCTTCATCAGCTTTGATCTGGCAAAGAGTCCCCGATCCGACAACGGGCCAGTGCTCGGCGGATCGTCGTCGCTGGAGTACCGCACGAACGGCGAGCAATGGTACGGTCGCCAAACCGCCACCTACGCCGATGAAGACTGGGGAGCACGCGTTGGCTACGGACATCGCACCGGATCCGACTACGAAGCCGGTGATGGCGTCAGCGTGCCTTCGAGCTACAAGTCTCGCGATCTCGACCTGGCAGTCGGGTTTGATATCTCTCCCGGACAGTCGCTCGAACTGTTCTATCTTCATCAGGACCAGACCGACATTGAACTGGCTGGCCAGGCATTCGACATCGATTCACTGACCACGGACGCGTTTGAATCGACCTGGATTACCGAGAATGTCGACTGGGCCGATCGCCTGGAAGTCGAAGGCTGGTACAACCAGTCCGACCTTGGCGGCAGTGCTCAGAGACTCAGCAAGCGTCAGACATTTCCGTTCCTCGATGTCATTCGGTTCGTCGGTGTGACGGACATTCGCTCTGTTTCGACCGGAGCCCGTGCCGCGGCAACGTGGGAACACGACGATTTACGCAGCACTCGTGCTGGCGTCGACGTTCGAGTCATTCGACAGGAACTCGACGAAATCACATCGGGGCAGTTCGGATTCACGATTTTCAACGATGCCAACTCGCCGATTCCAAGGTCATCATCCGTTAATCCGGGCCTCTTCATCGAACACAGTCTGCAGGCCGATAACGGAACTAACTTCACCGTCGGAGCCCGCGCCGACATCGTCGCCTCTGAGATTCTCGACCCGCGTTCAAGTCTGCAGAACGTCGGCACCGGCGGCATTCCCCTGTCCGCGATTCTGGGCTCAGACGATTTCGATCAAAGCTTCGGACTGTGGTCAACATTCGTGACAGCCGAGCATCCGATCGACCAGAACTGGACCTTCAATGGTGGCGTCGG
>CALDJX010000003.1 GCA_937899075.1 uncultured Planctomyces sp.
AACTCGGGCCGAGGCTCAACGGAGTCGGCAACCGGTTGGAACACCAGTGGATTCAGCGTTTTTTGGCGGCACCTCAAAAGGTGAAGCCTGGAACAACGATGCCCGACCTGCTTGTTAGTTTGCCAGAAGGTGACCGCGTAGCTGCGGCTCGCGCTCTGGCGGCTTTTCTGGTGCCGCAGCTTGAGCCGTTTCCGGACATCAAGGGAAACGGTGCACGCGGAGTGCCGCACGAGTTCTGGTCGCACGGCGACAGCGATCAAGGGCGACTTCTTTATCATCAGGTTGGTTGTGTTGCCTGTCACGAGCCGGACGAAGATTACGTGACGGTCGAGACGAAGCCGTCGCCACTCGATCAGTTGCTCGAACAGCTTGACGAGGACGAGCTGAAAGAACTGGGGATGAGTGCAGCAACTCGCCGCGTACCTTCGGTCCCGCAAGCCAACCTTGCCGCGAAATATTCTCAGCAGTCGCTGACATTCTTTCTGCTCGATCCACACAGCACTCGTCCGGCCGGGAGCATGCCGAATCTGAAACTCGACGTGGTGGAAGCTGCTGATATCGCCGCCTGGCTGCTTCGGGATCGTCAGGCGTCGTCGGATTCGGCGCCAGAGCACGACGCCGTTGGCGCCGATGATGTCCAGACCGGGCGACGGCTTTTCAGTGAACTTGGTTGTGCGAACTGCCACTCGGTTAAGGATGTCGCTCGCGGAAAAATGGCGCAGCCGCTGGCGGAACTGGATATGTCGGCGGCACGAACTTGTGTCGGAACGCCGGTGTCGGGGTTGCCTCATTTCGAACTGGACAGCAGCCAGATCGCGGCCTTGAAGTCAGCGTTGAAGGGGACTTCAGAAGAACCCGCAACCGACTCGACGGTCGCTGCCAGACAGCAGCTTGACCTTCAACTGTTGAAACTGAACTGCCTGGCGTGTCACGAGCGTGACGGCCGAGGCGGGGTTGGTCGATATCGCCGGCCGTACTTCGAAACCGTCGGGCACGTCGACATTGGAGACGAAGGTCGATTGCCGCCGCCGTTGACGGCAGTTGGTCGAAAACTTCAACCCGGTTGGTTGACGCAAGTGCTGAAGGGAACGGGCGACGTGCGGTCGCACATGCGAATTCGAATGCCGATCTTTCCGGCGGACGACGTGAAGGTCATCCCGTCGCTCCTTGCCCGGGCGGATGGCCAGCAAGTTAAGCCGCTGACTGAGCAGGAAGTTTTCGGAGACATCAGCAGGCTGGCGGAAGCTGGGCGTCTGTTGCTCGACACAGGCTGCGTGCAGTGTCACTCGGTGCGTGGTGAAGCGTTGCCCGGAGTGGTCGGCGTCGACCTGGATGGTGTCACCAGCCGAGTGACGCCGCAGTGGTTTCATGACTTTCTGCTGGATCCTGGCAAGCTGAAGCCGCGGACTCGGATGCCGACATTCTTTCCAAACGGCAAGAGTCAGAACGCGGCGATTCTAGATGGCGACACGGAAAAACAGATCGCGGCGATGTGGGCGTACCTCAAGAATGCTGGCAAGCTGGAGCTGCCGCCGAAAATTCAAAAAGCGAGGTCGCAGAACTACGAGCTGATTCCAACGGACCGGCCAATCGTTCTGCGGACGTTTATGGAAGAAGCCGGCACGCACGCGATCGCCATCGGGTTTCCCGAAAAGGTTCACTTCACGTTTGACGCTGAACACGTCGGGCTGGCGTCCGCATGGCGAGGCCGGTTTCTCGATGCGCAGGGAACCTGGTTCGTGAGGTTCGCTCCGCCGGCCGACCCGCTCGGCGATAAACAGATCAGCTTTCCGCAGGGCGTGCCTTTCGTCCTGCTCAATGAGTCCTCACGGGACGACGACCTTTCGGGGCCAGACTTCGATGCAAAGAAAGCGGGCTATCGATTTCTGGGATATCGCCTGGACAAATCCGGCGTGCCGACGTTCCTTTATCGGTTCGGCCGGTTCGACATTGAAGATCGGATCAAGGCAGATTCGGAGCAAACGCTCATCCGCCAGTTGACGATCATTGATCGAATGCCGCAACAACCCTCGACGACGCTGTGGTTCCGCGGGCACTTTGGAAAGTCCTTGAAGTACGACGGCCCGCTTGCTTACACAAACGATGCCGGTGTCTCAATGACTTTGCTGTCGGAACTGAAACACGCTGGCGAACTTGAGGCCCGGGAAGACGGAACTCACTGGATTGTCCCGGTGAAAGTCGAGCGGAAGGAAACAATCGAGGTGCGATACCGATGGTAAATCGAAAAAACCTGCTGGCCGTACTCGTCTGCTGGTTGACGAGCGTCGCGTCGGCCCGGTCGGCGGACGAGAGCGACTATTACCGACTCTTACCGGTGGCGGTTTCTGAGTCGAGCACCTCGTCAAGGTCAGCGAACTGGAAGCCGGCGCCGGACGGACTCGCTTTGGAAGTCAGCGGGTTGACGGTTCTCGACGATCGCCGCGTCGCCGTCGCGATTCGAAAGGGCGAAGTGTGGATTCTCGACGGCGTCTACGATGACCCTCCGAGCAACGTGACGTATCGGCGATTTGCGTCAGCGCTGCATGAACCGCTCGGCCTGCTGAAGCACGGTGACGCATTTTACACCGCTCAGCGCAGCGAACTGACAAAGATGCGGGACACGGACGGCGACGGCGAGGCCGACGAATACCTGACCGTCGCGAAAGGCTGGGGAGTCACCGGCGGGTATCACGAATACGCCTACGGTCCGAAGCTCGACCGCGATGGGAATCTGTGGATCACGTTGAATATCGGAATGGGTCTGAAAGGAGCACAGCTCGATCGAACGATTAAAGACCCGATCCTTGGTTACCGGCAGGGCCGCTGGCGAGGCTGGGGCATGAAGGTCACTCCAGCTGGCGAAATGATTCCAGTTTGTGCCGGGATGCGATCACCCTGCGGCATCGGAGCGAATGCCGCGGGCGATATGTTTTACACCGATCAGCAGGGCAACTGGGTCGCGACGAACTCGCTGCACCACATGCGCGAAGGAGCGTTCTTCCACCACGCTGAAGCCCTGGCTTCGATGAGCGAAGAAGGTTCACCGATCAGCGGCGTGAAGAAAGTGCCCGGCGGACTGCCATATCCTGAAGCTATGAAGCAGTTCCCGCAGCTTCGACCGCCGGCTGTGTGGTTTCCTTATAAGAAAGCGGGGCAGTCCGCGACGGACATCATGCTCGACGAAAGCAACGGCAAGTTCGGCCCGTTCGCCGGGCAACTGTTTGTCGGAGAGTTTACCCAGGCAGCCATGAACCGAGTCTT
This sequence comes from uncultured Planctomyces sp., assembly GCA_937899075.1. Lineage (GTDB taxonomy): Bacteria > Planctomycetota > Planctomycetia > Planctomycetales > Planctomycetaceae > JABMPE01. The sequence continues at coordinate 3,262 of CALDJX010000003.1, forward strand.
CCTCGAAAAAGTCGGCGGCGAGTACCAAGGCGCGTGCTTCCCGTTTCGATCGCGATTCGCGTCAGCCGTCCTGCGAATGTCTCAGGGCACTGACGGTAGCGTGTTCGTCGGTCTGACCAACCGAGGATGGAGCAGCCTGGGAACGGCCTCGTACGGGTTGCAGCGTCTCGTTTGGACAGGCGAAGTTCCGTTTGAGATCAAAGAAATGCGAGCGAAGCCCGACGGCTTTGAATTGCTTTTCACTAAACCGGTCAATCGCGAAGTCGCACTGGCAACTTCTTCATACGAAATGAGCAGTCACACGTACCTGTACCACTCGACCTACGGCAGCGACGAGATTCAGAAGCAAACTCTCGCTATCAACAAGGCGACCGTTTCCGAAGACGGACTGCGAGTGCGACTTCAAGTGGACGGCCTGCGGGAACTCTTCATTCACGAGTTGGTCGCTCCAATGATCCGCAGCCGTGACGGCGAGCCGCTGCTGCACCTCCACGCCTGGTACACTCTGAATAGAATCCCCGAAGAATGAGTCCGCGGCTCTTTGACCATTAGTTCTACCCGAAGAACAATTCTCCTGACACGGGTGGCCCTGATTGCACAGATGGGTGGCTTAGACAACTCGGTTGGAGTTGTCTGAGTGGCGACGCCAGAGGATGTGACGTCATCATTGTTCGCACGCCGCCTCTTGTGCTTCCGGCCCCAGACGAATCATGAATCGTCTGGGCCACCCTGCAGGCTCTCAATCT
>CALDJX010000004.1 GCA_937899075.1 uncultured Planctomyces sp.
GCATGCTGACGGAACTCAACGGCAAGGCTGGCAGTCTCTGCCAACCAGCCAAGGAAGGCACGCTGCGATGTCCGTTACTTGTTCGACCCACCAGTGAAGACGTCATCACCGGCCACCTGTTTGGAAGTCTTCAAGCCATCAATCCCAGATGGTGGCTGCCGGACCTGCTGAATCAGGCTCTGGGTGAGGCACGGTTTCGAAGTCAAGTTTTCCGCAAACTTCGAATCGAACTCTGGCAGAAGCAGCCACCGTTTCCCCGGAACCTCGTTTCATGGGATGAGGGACAAACCGAAGTTGATGTCGTCATTTCGTGGGAGAACCCGGCTACGACCATTTTCATCGAAATGAAGTACGGCTCGAAACTTTCCTCCACGACGGTCAACAACAACGGCCATGCAGGATTTCCTTCGGACCAACTGATTCGAAATGCTCGTGTCGGTCTCTATCAATGTGGCTGGTACAACGAGGAACGACTCTTCGAGATGCCGCCACGGGACTTTGCCTTGATTCTGCTGACACCAACACTCGGCAATCCTCTGATCCCGGAATACCGCGATCCTGAAAAACTTCGATCAGCAATTCCTCACGGCGAAAAGCTCTCGCAGCTTCCGTCAACTCCGTTCATTGGAGAACTCAGTTATCGGTGTGTCGTGGACCTACTGAATGTACGGAAACGATTCATGACGAAACCCGAACGCATCCTGGTTTCTCAACTCGACGATTATCTTCGGTTCAAGCTGAGCCAGTTGAAAGGTTCCAATGGCCACGGACACGGTTGAGCATTTTGTGAGCCTCGATCTCGAAGAACGACAGGCCGAGCATCGACACTGGTGCGAATGCCTTGGAGTCAATTTTCCGGACAGTATCTTTCCCGCTCCACCGAGATTCGAAAAGCTCTCGATCCGATTGACCGTGAGCAGACAATCGAAATTGCCAAGGCAATACGTGAGTCGAATTTCTGTATCTGCTGCATCCACGCAGATGGCTGCGAAACACAACGCACCGTATCGGAAAATTCATCGCTCGCCGTGTGACAACAGGGGGGCTGACTTTTGACCCAGACCCCCGCCTCCTTTCCTGAAGGAACCCTACGTAGCTCGTCTGCCCACACTGCATTTTCAGGTGTTTCGTTTTGGCAGGCCTTTGTGGACTCCACTCTGCGGTTCACTAGGGATAAGTCGACGTGGGCTACGATCGAATCTAGGCCTTAATCCAGCGTAGCTGGATTCGTTGAATTTGAGAAAAGAAGAAAACCTCCTTTGATTTGCGGCGTTTCTTGATTGTCCGATCAGGAATCGTCGCGATCACAAGGAGGTTTTCAGGTGAAGCAGAGTATAAGAAATCGATTGAAGTCTCGTCAGCGTCGGGTTGCCAGGCGGATTGATAAGGCCAACTGGAACGGGCAGTCGCCGATGCTCGTGACACCGGCGACTCAGTATGAGTTGGCCGAGCGGACGCAGGCGATCTCGTCCGGAGGAATCGGAGTGGTGCAGCAGCTCGTGCGACAGCTGGGCATCGCCGACAGCATCAACCGGCGGTGCCCGATCTTCAAGTTACGGCTGCCGTACAGTGAAGCCGATCACGTACTCAACATCGCCTTCAATCTGCTCGCCGGAGGAACATGTCTGGAGCATCTGGAACTGCGGCGGAATGACGAGGCGTATCTGGATGCCCTGGGAGCGCAACGGATTCCTGACCCGACGACGGCGGGAGATTTCTGTCGGCGGTTTGCGAAGCTCGATGTGTTCGCGCTGCAGGAAGCCTTTCATGAACCGCGTCTGAAAGTCTGGCAACAGCAGCCAGATGCCTTCTTCGATCAGGCCATCATCGAAGCCGATGGCACGATGGTGGAAACCACTGGTGAGAAGAAAGCGGGCATCGGCATGAACTACAAGGGCCAGTGGGGCTACCATCCGCTGGTGGTCACGCTCACTAACACACGCGAGGTGCTGTACCTGACGAACCGCTCGGGCAATCGGCCCTCGCATGAGAACGCGGCGGTTTACTTCGACCGCTCGATTCAGCTGTGTCGCCGGGCGGGCTTCCGGCGTGTGCTGTTACGCGGCGATACAGACTTCTCTCAAACCACACAGCTGGATCGCTGGCACGACGACGGCGTCGAGTTCGTGTTCGGCATGGATGCGATGCCGAACCTCGAGAAACTCGCGGACACACTGCCGGAATCGGCATGGCAGGAGCTCAAACGAAAGCCGAAGTCGCCTCGCAAAACGCAGCAGACGCGAGCGAAGCGACCGAACCACAAAGAGCAATTCGTCATCGACAAGGAGTATAAAAACAAGCGGCTGAAACAGGAGTGGGTCGCCGAGTTCGACTACCAGCCGACAGCCTGCAGTCGTGCGTACCGGATGGTCGTCCTGAAGAAACAGGTGAGCGTGTCGCAGGGACAACTCAAACTGTTCGACGAGTCGCCGTACTTTTTCTACATCACCAACCTGCCAAAGAAGACCTCGCCGCCCAGAGCGATCGTGAAGCACTCCAACAATCGCTGCGATCAGGAAAACGTCATCGCTCAGTTGAAAGCGATGGGCGCGCTGTCGGCTCCGCTGCACGACCTGGTCAGTAATGAGGCGTACATGGTCATGGCGACTCTGGCATGGAACCTGAAGAGCTGGCTGGGTCTGTCAATCACCGAAACCGGCCCACCTGTGGCGAAGGAAAAACGTCAGGCCGACAAACATCGCATCGTCCGCATGGACTTCAGCACGTTCTGTCAGAGCCTGATTCAGATACCGGCACAGATCGTGAACACCGGCCGCCGCCTGGTCTACCGCCTGCTGACCTGGACGCCCTGGCTGGAGACCCTGTTCCGAGTCCACGAGTGCGTCTCGCGTCGGCTGCTGCACTGACCACCAGATTCCTGCGAAGCCGAAGTCCGGATGCTTCGGTACCGCCGCCACGCCCAGCCCCGGAAAGCCCGCCGTCATGCCGTCACACAAAACTCGAACATCCCCCTGGCAGACACCTGCCAACTGATCGCCGCTGCGCCCACACGAATCACAATTCGACACTCAACCTTCGCTTGTTTAAGGTCTAGGGGGTACTGGCCAACGTTGGTTACCACATCGCCGATTCCACGGTGGCCAACGTGCTGAAAGTTCACGACATCGAGCCTGCGTCAGACCGTCAGCGTACATGTCATAGAACAAAGTCCCGAAGGCCCACTGGCATTAGGAGTCGCCCGTAAATAACGTACCCGTTTTCTATTGATTTCTTACAGACGATTCGGCGACACTTTATCACATGCCGGATGCAAAAGTCGTGGAAGGAATCCGATTGAAGTATTACGCCCTGGTTGGGGACCTGGACGAACGAGGACGTCGTCGTTGGGCTGCAACCGAAGCAATCGCTCTGGGGAGAGGTGGTATCGTCGCCGTGGCGGCGGCGACAGGCTTGTCGGATCGAACGGTCAAGAATGGGATCGCTGAACTTCGTGATGCCAATCCATTATCGGCGGGACGTCAACGTCGCCCTGAGCGGTGGTCGCAAAACTCTGGAGTATCACACCAGCGATTTACAACAGGCGGTAGAACGACTCGTCGAGCCAACCGAGCGCGGTGACCCGCAGACGCCACTGCGATGGACATGTAAGAGCTTGTCGAATCTTCAAGCCGAATTGAACGCTCAGGGGTACCGGATTGGTCGCACGAAGATTGCAGGGATTCTCAAAGGGCTCGGCTATTCGCTTCAGGGCAATCGAAAGACTCGTGAAGGCAAGGACCATCCTGATCGAGACGCCCAGTTCGAACACATTGCCCGACGTGTAAAAGCCTATCGGCATGGTGGACGCCCGGCGATTTCCGTGGACACCAAAAAGAAGGAAGTGCTCGGAAACAAGGCAAATGGCGGCCGGGAATACCGACCCGGGGGAAAGCCGCTCGAAGTGGATACGCACGACTTCCCAGACAAGGCTCTCGGCAAAGCCGTGCCTTACGGCGTGTACGACATTGCCGAAAACGAGGCTCTCGTTTCGGTTGGAGTCAGCAGCGACACAGCCGAGTTTGCTGTCGAAGCGATTCGGCGCTGGTGGCATGAGCTGGGACAAAAACGTTACCGATGCCCAAGGCGTCTGCTGATCACAGCGGATGCCGGTGGCAGCAATGGCCATCGCAATCGATTGTGGAAGCTTGAACTTCAAAAAATGGCGGACGAAACAGGCATGAAGATTGAAGTCTGTCACTATCCGCCCGGCACGAGTAAATGGAACAAAACAAAGCACCGAAGCCGCGAAGGGCACACAGCCCGACAACTCCATCTCGCTGATTGACCGTGCCGAGTCGTTGCGTGCATCGCTCCACACAGCACTGGCCGATACCCGGAACCTGATCACGACACTCAAGCAACAGCAGAAGACGTCGCGGTCGGTGCAGTCGGCGTTGAAGTCACTGCGACAGCTCGAAGCTCTCGAAGTTTGACAGTCAGCATCTGATCACGGCCAGTTTACCAATCTTAACAGGAGGAACTTCATGCCCATGAAACTGAACGTGGGGCTCAGTCGGAAAGTCGGCGAGCCGAATTACGGGTCACGCGGTGCCAGCGTGAACCTGGAACTCGAACTCGACAACTCGCTGGTCGAACAACCGGAGCGTCTTCGCGACCGCATCCGTCAGCTCTATCAATTGGCGAAGGCGTCTGTTGATGAGGAGCTGCACGGCACCGGCCAGCAACCCGCCGTGAACAACGGCCATGGAGGTGATCACAACAACGGACACGGTGGAGGACTCGACCAGTACCGTGTCACCAATCACGGCACTGGAAACGGTAATGGCCAGCGTCAACCCGCCAACGGCCACGGTCCACGGCAGGCGACCAGTTCCCAGGTCAAAGCGATCCACGCCATCGCCAGCCGCAACCGCATCGACGTGGGGCGGCTGGTGCAGGATCGCTTCAGCGTGCAGCGTCCCGACGACTTGTCGATTTCCGACGCCAGCACGCTGATCGACGAACTCAAGTCGGCACAGACCGGAGTGTCGCGATGATCGTCACAGCGGATCAACGTGGCTCACCACTCAGCGTGGTCGGCAGGAAACGTGACTATATCTCGCACTCGGCCATCTCGACGTACCAGCAGTGTCCACTGCGTTACCGGTTCAAATACGTCGATGGCCTGCCCGAGACCGTCGTGTCGTCCGCTCTGATCTTCGGCGGAGCCATCCACTCAACACTGGAGTACTCGACAATACCGTGCGACTGCACAGTTCACTGGGCGACAGACCACCGGCAGCAGAGTCTGTTCTCACGACCAGTCAAAGCAATCAAATCACCACTTAATGAGTGGTACCATTTACAGGGGCAGATCAAGGTCACGGCCGTCGCTGCGTTTCTAACAAGCGTCTACAACACGTGGTGTCACTGCCGGATGCATTCAGGGTTTGGCAACTTTGACTAATTATTCGTGAATGACGTCTCTGCCAGTTACGTCATTCCAAACCGAGTCATCAGTTCGTGGAAATACTTGTCACCTCCCTTAGCCAGTTTTGCGATCTTTTGTGGGGGCACCGAGTGTGATTCATATTTATCGACCCAGAGCATCATTGCCACCATGGTTGGTGCGAGATCGAGTCCCTTTCGCGTGGGCTGGTAGTTCATAACTCTCCGATCGTCGGTACTACGAACGGCTATAATAAAGCCATTCGCAGTCATTTTCTTCAATCTATCTGCAAGGATATTGGTCGCCACTCCCTCGTTACTGGTGCGAAAATCTTTGAACGTACTGAAACCCTTGAAGAGGATATCGCGCATAATCAGAAGGGACCAGCTGTCTCCAATCAACTCTAATGCGATGTTGAGGGGGCACTGTGAACGCCGCTTTGCTGCCTTTCTTCGTTTTTTGTATGCTGGCACGAATTCTACTTTAGTTGAGCATTATCGACGCCCTTGAAAATACTTTTTCGAACCACAATCGTGTGATCCGCACCGTCGTAACGATGGCCAGTCATTGTCTACCATTCGACATCGTTAGTCCAGATTTTCTCTTTTGCGTTTCACAATATGTGCTTGCAGCGAGCGGGGTGCTCCTGAATGAGAGGGACGTCTGCTCCTACTTTTGCATGATAGTGTGGCTAAAGCATTTGCGATGTGGCGATCAACCAGGATGTGGCCAAGTGTCAGTCGAATCTTCGAAGAACAGCATCAAGTAAAACCCGCAGTCAAAACTTAATTCATGTTTCCATCCCAAGGTGGCAATCGCAGGCTGACTTTATTTCATGGACAGTCTGTTGCAACTCGACCTGGCAGTTCCGTTTTGTTGTCCGCGAGAAAGACTTCACGATCGGAACACGTGAACATATTCAGTCACGGACCGCGTGCGTGCCTGGAAAGAGTGTTTCAATGTGATCTGCTGTTAACGGGCGAGTGAAAAGTGAAACAAGCCATGTCCCCGCAACGGAGAGACATTCGCCAATAGCCGCGCACGACATTGGATTGGGAGACTCTGCCTCCAGCCATTGGGCGGCAGTAAAGAAAACGGTGCCTTTAAACCAAGCAGGCTGGATCACGTTTATATGAAGAACAAGGAACGAAAGCAAGCCAATCACGAGTCCGGCGTACGCACCTGCTCGGGTGACCCGTTTCCAGAGACAACCCAGAATAACCGGCCCGCTGAAAGCTGACATGATGCCGCCATTTCCTGCCCAGATGAGCAGATTGATATTTTGTAACAGTTCAGCTTGCTGGCTGGTTTTGGTTCTTTGGTGGCAGGGGCGGGATGTTTCCGGTTTTTGAGTATTCGCTCAATGCGGCGAGGAGTGTATCCAGGGGCTGGTGGTTGCGGAGTCTCAAGGTGCGAAAGACTGACATCAGCACCGACTGGGTCAGGGCTCCACGATCGCTGTGGTTGCAGTAGCTGTTCTTGCGAATCATCACGGCCGGACGAATCGCTCGTTCGCCGGCGTTGTTGTCGGACGGGACGTCGTCGTACCACAGGAACGTCAGTAGTTCGTCGCCGTATTTCGCGAGCCGTTTGGAAAGACGATTCGCATCCGGGTGTTGCCACGACTCGCCGGCGAGTTTCGCCAGTCGGGCCTCCAGACCGACAGCCGCCATGTCGTACTCGTCTTCGTTCAGCGTGCCTCGTTGCGGATGAAGTTTCTTCGCCGCGCGGTAAACACTGACCAGACGTCGCGAGAATGATTTCCATTCCTGTGCTTCAGGCGACCGCTCATCAGTCGATCGTTCGTCCACTTTTGCGACGTCGCGCAGCAGGTGGGGCCAGCACTTCTGCTTGTCCGCGCACACCACCGCGTCGTACGGTGACCAGAAATCGGTGATCAACGTCCCCTCGAAAGCCGTGGTGAAGAATTTCAACAGGGCCGGCGATCCGCGACTCCGGTCGATCAGATAAAACACGGAATCGGTACTGGCAAAGCACCATAACCAGTGCGTTGTCCCACCCACGCGCCAGCCGGTTTCATCCGCATGCAGCGTGGCCGATTGCAGGCTCTCCCGCTGAATCTGTTCGTACCAGCAAAACAGCAGATCGGCCAGGCGGTGCCACATCTGAACCAGTCCGCCGGGGGTCACCTTCATTCTCAAATGGAAGTTGAACGTGTCGACGACCTGACTGATCGTCAACCCCTGCAGGAAGTGCAGCAAAGCCGAGAGCACCAGCGTGCGATTACCCAGCGTGCAGTGTGGCAGGACGTCGGGCAGCTTCGGCTCGACACGCTTACGGCACTGCGGGCAGTAGTCCCGATGCAACACGTCTTCGGTGATCACCGGTTTGAGATCCTCAGGAATGTCCTCGCTGCGACGCCGGCGCGTCTCACCGGTCCGTTTGAGTTTCCCCTGGCAGTCGGGACACCGTGGCAGTTGATGCTCGCGAACCCGGTCGGGTTCGGGCAACGGTTCGCGAGTGCGTCCGGCATGCCCGGGCTGTCCACCCCGCTTCCGTCGCCGTGATTTCGACTTCGCTCCGGCAGCGGCCATGTTCTCTTTGGCGTACGGCGGAACCGCCGACGAGGGCGTATGGGCACCAGCAGCCTGCTGCGTCGACGCAATCCGCTGCTGCAGCGCCAACAGCGTGAAGGCGACACACTCGGGAGCCGAACCGGCGAACCGCAAGGCATCCTCTTGACTGAGCCGATTCTGCAGAACCTTCTCAAGCAACGAGGCATCCACCGACAAGTCGGCCACCACCGCAGTACCAGATGTTGAAGCAAAGCCTTCCATGACCGCTACAACAAAACGATTTCACCGAAATCTGCCAAGATCAACTTCACCACGCTGAATAGTTACGGTCTGACGATACAGGTCGTTGGCAAACAGTTGTGCTGAGGACACAACAAGTCCGTCAGCAGTAGACATCACCGCAGCCAGAATTCCGACACCGATAAAAGCAGCCAGCCACGTCGGAAACTGCTGGATGAACAGCAACGGCAACGCCTGATTCGGGTTTCCATCAGGCCCCAACAGGGTATCCCCAAGCACTGCACGCGCTGAAATACCTCCAAGGCCCAGCGTTGCAAGCGTGAACGCAACGGTTGCCGACAAAAGAACGAATTTCAGTCTCTGTCGATCATCGTTGATCGCCCAGAGTTTGTTTCCGATATGCGGCAGACAGACAGTGAACGACTACTTTAGAAACGGGGCGTCTTTGCCTTTTGCTTCGCGGTACAAAGACAACGGGGATACACCGTTGTTATTTGTAGCGTTCCTGTCAGCTCCGGCCGCCAGCAACAGTTTTGCACACTCAGTAAAACGAGCACGTTTTGCCTGCGGACCGTTTAGCATCCTGAACACGGCCGTGTGAAGTGGAGTCCATCCGTTTTGCGGCGACGCATCATTGGCCTTCAATCCGGTGGATAGAAAATACTTTGTCACTACCGGATGCCCCCACCAGACTGCTCCATTTACCATTCCACCGCCGTGCCAGACTCGTGCCTGCAGATCGGCACCAGAATCAACCAGATAGCTGATGACATCCATGTGTCCGCCTTCGAGTGCAACAGCGAGCGGTGTTTTTCTGAAGCGGGCACGCTGATTGATTCCGGCACCCTGCTCCAGGAGAAACTCCACGAGTTTCAGGTGGCCACATCCCGCAGCGTATCCGAGTGCCGTATAGGAATTGTCAGACCTGTGATCCACGTCAACGCCCTGTGTGAGCAGTTCTTCGACGCGTGCCTGATTGCCGCTGCGTGCTGCAATCAGCAGAGCCTCGCCAGCATCACTCGTTCTGCGATTTGCGGTGACGCGTGGTTCCTGATTGCTATCCACAAAAATGCCACGACTGACTTCCCAGAATACATCATCCACAATTTTCAGTGGCGCCTGGTAAATCTCAGTGCTCTCTACTTGTCTGCCATCCGCCTGTTCGACCAGATTTTCGCTTTCTCGAAAAAATGTGATGCCGCCGGAGTTAACCAGGTCAAGCGTCGCCGTCTTCCGAAAACGAAACTCGCCCATCTGCGTCCAGCCTTCAAACACAAGGCGCCCTCGAGTTATCTTTTTTGTTTGAAAGTAATTGCCACCGTAACGAATCCATTCTCCTTCAAGATCTTTCCACAAGGCTGCATGGTTCTGTGTGGATTCATTTTCCTGCGCCCGCACGGAATTCTGTGTCAAAAACAAAAAGCCCGAGAGAGCCAACAGAATAAGTATGCGTCGCTGATGAGATGTGTTCATCTGCATTCAACCTTTTGAGACTTTACGGAAGAGAAAGAAACAGCGTTACTTTTGGAGAAGGTTAATCGCCGGAGCAATTTCAAGTTCCCGGGCGATATCAAGTGCTGTCTGCCCCTGATTGTTTTTCAGTTCATGGTCGGCGCCACTTTTCAGCAGCAAAGCGATCAGGCCGACACCGTCCTCAGTGACGTCTCCCTTGCTGTTGCGAGCATGTTTGGTGGCCACGTGCAGAGGAGTCCATCCGTTTCTGTTTCGTGCATTCAGATCGGCATCTTTCGTGATCAGAAATTCTGCTGTCTTCAGACGGGCGTGAAATGCAGTCTCGTGTAACGGAGACATGCCGAAGTTATGGGTGCCTTCCAGATCCGCACCAAGTTCGAGCAGCAGTTCACAGGCTTCGGTCTTCCCGAATTTTGCCGCTTCGATAAGTGGCAGGGTTCCGTACCAAGCCGACTTGCGAGAGATATCGGCGCCGTGGTCGACCAATAGTCTGACGGCGTCCAGATGTCCGCCTGCTGCTGCAAACGTCAGTGCATTTGGTACTCCGAAGTTGGTTGCATGAGGGTCGCCGCCGGCCGTCAGAACTGCTTTCAGTCGGGCCAGATCCCCGTTGCGTGCCGCTGCCAGCCACTGCTGCATCGGGCTTTCCATCCGCTCAAAGGTATAGACTTTTGGCTGTAGGGAAGTGCTTGCCATCACACCGCGATTGAATTCGTAGAGCTTCCCGTTGTACACCTTGTAAATGCCCTCATAAATTGTTTCACCACTCGGAGATGTCTTTGTGAAGAAGAGGATTCGTTCCCGAATCGTGAATCTGATGGGATGGGACTGCCTGCTGCGGACTGTGCCATCAAACCAGAATCGTTCGAACTCTTCACGCTCACCGGTAATCCGCTTAATGTCGTAGCCCCCGTTTCGATAAGTGATCCAGTTACCGTGAATCTGCGAGGTGAGGTCATCAGATGCGGCGGCAGACGCCGGTTGTTCGGGAGTCGATGCCTGCTGTGCGTATGCGGTTGACGCCAGGCATAACACACACAGAAGTGGTATGGTTTTCATCGCGCTGTTGCTCTCTGAGAAATGAAGAATGGCTGTATCGTGTTTACGCATGCGAACGGGCAATTAGGTAGACTAGCGCCGGATGATCTGGCGCTGCTTCACCGTGGAACTCACAGCCCTTTGATGCTCAAAACTTCGCGATCAATTCAAGGGCGAGTCAACGAGCCACTGCCAGCGCATTCCTGCAGCAGTCTGACTTCGTTACCCATTACCTGGAAGACGTTCCCCCACTGTCCTCCGTCCAGTAACTTGCCCTGCGGAGACTTCAATCTCCATATGCCTGCACCGATGACGTACTGATTGTTGATGGGCAGGACCTTAAGGACACTTGCACTCAGCACGACTCCACTGGCGGGATCAATTTCGCCGGACCACTCTTCACCAAACGAACGGCGAATGCTGTCACGTCCGACAAAGACATCCGGCAGACCCGATACCAGTCGTACGCCGTGTTCCACGAATTCATCGGCAAGTGTCTCGTAGTCGCCTATATTGAACGAGGAGGTGAATCGATCGATGGATCGGGAGACACGCTGGAAGTGAACGTCTCCAGAAGCAGACACTTCGGGCATGCGAAGAGCGGATAAGTCGGTGGGAAGTGTGAGGCTTGTTCTGTATGCAGAATGTAAGAGGAATCGGGCGTGTCCGTTTTCCAGTTTCAGAACATCGCCCCATTTTCCTTGACGCACGATGCCGCCGTTCTTGTCGGACACTTTGAATGTCCCGTGTGCCAGAATTGTATCGCCAGTCAGGAATCTCGCGTCGAGAATGCTGCCTGTCAGAGTTTCTGCCCCTTTGGCTGCGTCTGCCGAAAACTTTGTTTTCAACTCCGACTTGACGGCCGGGATTCCCTGAACCGGAAGTGGTGTACTGTCCAGCACACGAATGGCGTCCGAAACATATTCTTCAGCCAAGGCATCAATATCCCGTTCGCCGAAACTGTGAATGACCCGGTCAATGTGCTCTTCGACCAGTCTGTGGGCTTCCTTGTCTGATGGCAGAACCGCGAGGTTGCTCAGCGCCTGCTGATAAACCCATGTTTCATTCTCCACCTCGGCGTTTTCCTGCATGACGGCGTTGTGCTCTTTGAGGAACCGTTCCCATGCCCCGGCGCCGTGGACAGCGGCAACGGCCTCTGCCACCTCGCTCACTGACGGGACATCAGCACTGTTGTTGTAGCCGGTCGACTCAGCATAGATCATGAAGTCTCCACCATCAGTCAATCTCGCAATTCCAAAATCAACGGGACGTTTGAGGTGATCGAAGGCAGCGATCAAGAGTTGATAATTTGCCTCCAGACGCTGGTACATGCCTGGCTTCATACGCCAGCGACGATGTTCCCAGAACCTGGGTGATTGCCCGGCCTTGAGTCCGCGTGAAGACAGCCCGGGAATGGGACGCCAGATTTGTCGATTCCCTGACGATTCCTGAAGAGGCCGTACATTCTTCATCCAGTAATCTGCCTCAGCGATGCTAAGTGAACCGTTTATTCCATAAAGTGGCTCTGTGGGATGTGTGAGTTGGTTTCGTGCTGTAGAGAAACCACGGACAAACTGACCTGAGCGAGGGCCTGTCGCGATTTTCCATGTCCCCCACTGGGACGAGTCCGGCTGGAATTGAAATTTGCTCTGTTTCAGGGCGACTGCTTCCTTCCACGAACGGACATTGTCTGGCGATACCTCAATAAACCGACATACGAACAACTGTTGTTCTTCGACTTCCTTTGGAAATGCGTCAGCTACGTGGCCCAACGCAACGAAGGTTATGACCAATGCGATCACGGGCAGACGAGTCTGTCTTAATGAAATACTTGCGGACAAATACAAAATTCACTTCTCCTTACTTTGGCACCTGATCTGGGATGATTCCCTAACGGCAAAACCCACTTACAAATCAAAACTAAAGTAACTGGTTGCACAATGCAACTGATTGGGAGTGGTCCTGGTCTCGCCACAATGCACGGCGTCATGCCGATTTAGACATAACGCGGAAAACTTACTTTTGATTCGATTGGGTCTAGCGACCTGCCCCCTTAAACCGCTATCAGTTCCACCAAACCCTCACGCCACCGCCTCCCTCGCAGCCAGCCCGCGTCTGGACTTCGGCGTCAGCCCGAACTGTGCCAGCAGGCTGCGGGAGTGATGATCAGGATGGCGGTGCACGCGGCATGGGGCCTGTTGAAGTATTCCGCAAATCAGCGATTCGACCTGGATGTCGAGCTTGGGTCGCGTTATTCAGGGGCTGGATGCGGAAATTGAGGCTGATCTCGGGAGTGGGATGCGATGGGGACGACGTATCGATGGGCTCAGCCGGTGTTGGTCAGGGAGCAGCGGACGCTCTTTCAACCGACGCTGGATGACATGATTCCTCAGGACCACGAAGTCCGGCTGCTGGATGAAACACTGCGGCCGCTCGACTGGTCGATGTGGGAATCGAAGTACAAACGTGGTGGGCCCGGTCAGCCGCCGATTCATCCGCGAGTCCTCGCGGGGATCTGGCTGTACGCCATGATGAGACGCCTTCGCACCAGCCGGCCGCTCGAGTATGCGTGCGGTCACAATCTCGATTTCATGTGGCTGGGTGAAGGCCGCACGCCCGATTACTCCACGCTGGCCACGTTCTTCTCATCGAACAAGGAGCCGCTGAAGGACCTCTTCAAACAGGTCTGCCGCAAGGCGATGACGATGGGCATGGTGCGGCTGGGCGAGGTCGGCTTCGATGCCACTCGAGTCAAAGCGGCGAACAGTCGGTATGCGACGCTCACGACGCCGTCGATTGAGAAGAAGCTGGCGGCGATTGACGCTCAGATCGATGCCATCGCTGAAGCGACGGCCACGGCTCTGGAAGACGCGGCGACCACGGGATTCGGGGCGGGGACGGAACTGCCCGAGGGACTCAAGTCGCTGGAGGAGCGTCGGAAGAAGCTCGCCGAACTGGCCGAGGTCGCCCGCACACGCGACGAGGCACGTCGCCAGTCCGGCACCGATCCCAAGAAGAAACCGGCTCAGGTGCCGACCACGGATCCGCAGTCCAAAGTCATGCCCAATAAAGAAGGCGGGTACGCTCCGAACTACACACCGACCGCTCTGACCGACGGCGCAAGCGGCATCATTCTGGATGCCAATGTGCTGGACGTGGTCAACGAATCGGGCGAAGCCTTGCCGGCGGTCGATCGCGTGACCGAGTTGTGTGGTGAGGCTCCGGAGAACTTTTTGTCCGACGGCGGCAACGCGTCGGGCGAGATTCTGGCGGGTCTGGAAGAGCGTGATGTCAACGCTGTCGTCCCGGTGAAATCGATGGTGCCAGGGGCGGACAGCCCAGCGTTGCGAGACGATCTGACTCAATCGGTTCCCGCCGATCAGTGGGAGCAGCTGCCACGGAATTCCCTGGGCCAGCTCGACAAATCGAGCTTCATCTACGACGCCGAGCGAAGCGTTTACCACTGTCCTGGCGGTCGCGAGTTGCCGTACGAAAGTCGGGAGAACCGGAACGGCGTGGAGCGGATGTGTTACCGCAGTCTGAACTGCGACGGGTGTCCGCTGGTGGCATTGTGTCTGCAGAAGAAGAAAGACGGAGAGCCGGCGACGGGCACTGACGGTCGCGTGCGAAACATCCGCCGCGACGCTTACGCCGCTGTCCGTGAGCGAGCGGCCCAGCGGATGGCGACACCGGAATCGAAGGCTCAATACGCGCGTCGTTCTCCGATCGCGGAGACTCCGTTCGCGTGGTTAAAGGGCGTTCTGGGTCTGCGTCAGTTCCGTCACGTGGGTCTGGAGAAGGTCGAGACCGAATGGCGCTGGGCCTGCCTGACCATGAACCTGAAAAAGATTCTATCGGTGCTGGCGCGACTGCGTCGTCTGGCGCTGGACGCGTTGTCCGCAGCCGGGCAGCCGACCACCGAGCCGCCGACCGCCGAAATCGGCCTGGCAGTGTGATTCGCGAGAAATCGCAGGCCTGATCGAGCCCCGACGATTCAATACATCACGCCCAGCGGCCTTCGGCACGCCACTCGCCCATTCGAAACATCGCAGCCGCCCGTCCCCGAATCCCCCCGCTCCAAAACTTTCAGTCACCGTCGCGTCAATCCACGCCGCAGCGTCATACTTCAACAGGCCCCATGGTTTCGGGGTGACATGCAGGGGATGTAGACTCAGTTCGTCGCGGGATAGGTGGACGGCCAAAGCAACCAGATCACCACTTGAGAAGTGGGGCCACTCACGGGGGCAGGTCAGTCCGCACGAAATCCGATATGGACAGTGTGCGGCAGTCGAAATTGACGACTGTCGGAATCTGGGCCTGCTGATGCGTGACCTCTTCGGAACGGGCAAACCACGGGCCGCAAACGGCTCGCTGGCGACGCTCTGCCTGTTGCTGCTAATCGCCCGGACACTCGAAAACACTCTGGTCCGACTGACATCCGCCCGGAACGTGTCTGGAAGGAAACTCCCTCAGAAAACCTTTCGCCGTCAAACACGGAACTCAGACAAACAGACCCACTTTTCAACGGGCTGTTATGCGATCGACGCTGGTAACAAAACCTCGAAAGAGGACTTTGCGGGTAAGACAAGCTAATCACCCGGCGAAGTCGAGTTAACGAAGATTCAGACGGAAGGGCGAACGATCGCCTAAAGCAATGAAGAATGCCAGCATGAAAAGAATCAGCGGGACGCCAAATCCAAGCATGCCAGTGGGGAAGTACCAAGCTGAAAGGTCGTAGGTTACTGGAAGCCGGGTGAGCAGGTTAAAGAACGCATTGTGTGCCATTAAAGCCAACAGGCCCACGCGCATTCCCGTTAGCGACGCAATCAGGCGGCCAACGACGATCGCAGCTAGAACGAACGCGGAGTCACCGGGGGACGATTGAACATACGAAAACACCGCAGTAAAGGCGAGCACCGCCAGGACGTCGAATTTCAATGTCAATCGGAATACCACCAATACTAAAAGCGGGAATACCGTAGACAGGGTTGTTTGCAGGCAAGTCAGCAATGCGAGCAGTGCGCCCTGGCCACCTAACAATGAGTCAGGAATTGCTGGTTGATCGCTGAGCATGGTTGCCGAGCCTCCATCTCCGATGAGAGTTGCTCCTGCAGACACGCAGGCCGAAAGCGTGCCAAGCAGAGCACCGATCATCACCTCCCTGGCGATCATCGGATCGGAGAAACGCCCTCCGATAAGACGACTCCAGCCAATAAGGACATGCGGCCAGAGTTTACGGACATATGGCTCAAGTGCGAGATAGTAGATATAGAATCGGACCGTGCGACCCAGGGCGGTAACAAGACACGACAGAATTGACGACAGTTGTATACCTAATGACAGGTTGTGGTGCGATTCCAGGATGCCGAGGATCGTGTCCACAGACAGCATAAAGGCAGCGAAGCGGATGGCTCCGGTGGAATCTGTCAATTCCGCTGCGACATTTCGGGCGGCTAACAGCATCGACACTAAAAGTAGCGGGCCGCCAATCAGGAAAAAGAAAGAGTCCTGCGCTATTTCACCGAATCGCGTGTGGCTGGGATTGCTGTTATTATTCTGTTCGGGTTGCCGCGTCGGTACAGTCCACTGCCGGACAGTCCAAGGGTATACAACCTGAAAGTAGCATATGCGGCCGGCGCGTTCAGCGGCTTCAATGCGGATTGGCACCGTCGATTCGGCCTCGGTGTCAGATTGCGATTCCCAAGCATGAGTCTGGTCTGCAGGCCAGGGTGACTCCCAGTGTGGCTTGGTTTCGGTGAAGCGGGCAATGTCGAATCCGGCCGCGTCGAACAGGTCTTCCCACGTCTGTTCTTTGATTAAGCCGGAGCCTGTTGTTACTGGCGTGGTCAGGTACGGAACTACGGAAGCCTCCCGCAGGAGCCCAGATCCGGTCAGGCGAATGCTGACCATGCCGCTATCGGTTGCCGGCGGGTCGTGCAGTGTTAACTGTCGAGGTTGGCGCGCGTAGAGAAAAGGGTGCTGGGGTGTCAGGTAGGTTGAGGCTGCGCGGTACCAGAATTCAAGCGGAGTATCTCCGCCACCTAGCCAGTCACCATTGGTCTGGTTTTTCTGGTCTGGATTATACCAATAGCCATAGCCAGAGTCGATCGTACGGTCCGAGTCGACCCCGAGAAGATTTGATATTTCGAGAGCTCGTGCTTCTAATACTTGCGGTTTTAATTTCAGATCGGAGTGGGTCACCTTCGAGGAGCGGTGAGTTAGAAATACTGATAGTGCTATTAGGATCATGAACGATCCAAGCATTGCAAGCGATTTCCAGATCGCCAATCCGCCCTTCCCGCCGCTTGCTGCAACAAGTCCAGGAGATGGGATTTCACCAGCGGCAATCGCGGCGGCCAGCGGGTCTCCACCAGGAAGTGCCGCAGCCACCTGGACGACATTCGCAGGCCGGAGTCCGGGATCTTTCTCAAGGCAACGCTGAATTATTCCATCAATTGCCGGGTCAATCTCGCGGACAATGCCAGACAAGCGACTAGGCGACACCTGGTCGCGAATGCGTATCAGTTCTGCGATGGATCCTGCCCGGAATACAGGCTTTCCGGTAAATATTTCATGCAGAGTCAGGCCCAACGAGTATATATCCGAGTGCTCTCCGACTGCCGCGCCAGCAAGCTGTTCCGGCGACATGTATGCTGGAGTGCCAACGATACTGCCGAGGTCACCGGATGATTCTGCCAGCCGTGCCAGTCCGAAATCAGTGATTCGCACTTTGCCTCGGCCATCAATCATGATGTTAGATGGCTTGATGTCGAGATGCACCACGCCCTTCTCGTGCGCTGCGTACAGGCCACCGCAGATTTGGCGCGCAAATTCGACTCCCTTATCCGTTGAAAGCCGGCCGATACGGCGGAGAAGGCTGGCGAGGTCTTCGCCGTCAATAAACTCCATAGAAAGGAAATGGTGCCCTTCCATTTCCCCAACGTCGTATACACGGCACACATTCGGGTGCGATACCGTTCTTGCAAGCCGGACTTCATTGTAGAGTAAGTCCATTTGCTGCTGATTTAGTGCGACATCCTGCGGAAGAAACTTCAATGCAACGGCTTGGCCAAGTGTCAGATCATCCGCGCGGTAGACCTCCCCCATGCCTCCCTGTCCGAGAAGGCCAACAATTCGAAATCGATCGACGAGTATCGTTCCGAGCGGAAAACGGGCGTTGCTGGCATCGGCTTTCAGTTTACCGTCACTGGAGAATGCCTGAGCTGGCAAAGAACTCCTTTTTAACGATCCAGAAAGCGACGAAGACTTGCTGCCAGCGTCGTTCGGCTCTTTGCCTTTTTCAACAAGATATGTTCGCCCAACCGGGCTGCCCTCATCTCGGTTGGCTGCCATAGATGCGCCACAGTGCTTACAGAATTTAGCCGTTGAGCTGACCGTTACATCACAGCTATGACATGTGGGCATTACGACTCCCGGTGATTTCGCGAACGTGCAGGAAGAGCTAATAAAAACGGAAATCGAACCCGATCCGACTGAGTCCTCAGTCCTGGCTCATCCCGCCACCGGACCCGTTGTTGGCAAGATCGGACTGAAACCGCTCCGGAGCTTCCATTCACCAAGAGATTCAGGACACCGTTCAGTAAAACATGACGGACGGGGACTGTCAGTAACTCCACACCCCGTCCGCGTCTGAAACCGCGAAAGTCAATCAGTTCAGCCGTAACAACGTTACAACGCGGTAAGAGCGATCCAGCGTGCGCACCAGCCAGAAGAACACCAAGCCGCACAAGGTCGCATGGTCCCCAGGGCAATCGCATGAAATTTGAACGGATCAAAACGCAGGAAATAAGGGGCACAGCGACTGACGCCACGCAATTATCATGCAGTTCACGTCGCACGACAGCGTCACACTATGGGTAAATTGCTCGAATTTGTTCGATGTTCATGCGATTGCCCTGGCATGGTCCCGCATTCCGCTACGGCTATGTGTGAACATTTTATCCAAATGGTGACGCTATTCAGATTAGCTTGCATTCTGCAAGTTAGCGAATTAGAGTCCAACGCGAAACGCAGTCTAGGCAATTCAGTTTCCCGTCCGCCACTTCGAGACCGAAAAGTAACCGCTATGACTGGCCGCTATGAGGCTTGGACAACCGAGGCTCCAGACCTCGGCGACAGGTTGTTTGCCAGTATCTTAGCTTATCCTGGGGCCTATCGCTAAATGAACGACGAAAGATACCACGACCTCGACGCGGTGCGGGCAGCAGCAATGCTTCTCGGAGTCCTCCTCCACGTCTGCATTTTTTTTATGCCGCCAAGCCGGCTGTTTTGGGGAGCCGGAGAATACAATGGCGACATCGTCAATCTGCAGCTGTTGTCATTCATTCACCTGTTTCGCATGGAGTTGTTTTTTCTGCTGGCAGGTTTTTTTGCGGAACTCGTTGCAAGCCGCAAAGGGTTTCCGTATC
>CALDJX010000005.1 GCA_937899075.1 uncultured Planctomyces sp.
CTCCGTGAATTCGGCCGACTCAGAGTCCGCTTCCAGCACCTGTTTCAAACGTTTCAAGGCCCGGACGTAACGATTGCTCGCGGCCGTCTTCTGAATCCCCAGGATTTCGGCGACTTCGTTATTCCCGAGCTCTTCGAAATGCCGCAACGCCAGCACTTCGCGGTCGACCTCGTCCATGCCGTCGAGGGCTTCTCGCAGCCGAGTCAGCCGCTCGCCGCGCATCGCCACGTTGCTTGGAGAAGTCAGATTTCCTGCCAACTGAGCGGCGATCGAGACCGACGTGTCGCAGTTCGACTTCCCGAGCGAAACTTCCTGCGAAACGTTCCTCTTCTGCGCCCCCAGGTGCCTGCGGTGCAGATCGATGATGATCTGATAGGCAAGCTGCCGAACCCAGACGAAGAACGGCACGGCGGGGTTGCTGGTGTAATCTTCGATTCTGCGAGACGTTTCGAGCCACACGTCCTGCAGCACGTCAGCCGTGTCGACTCTTCCATACAAACGCCGGTCGAGGCGGAAACGCACCATCCGCTGCAGCTTGTCGCGATGGTGCGAAAAGACTTCAGCGATCGCGTCGGCGTCTCCCGACTTCAGCATTTCCAGTTCGTCCGACATTCAACCGTCCCGATAACTCTGTGAGAAACGCCGGCCGGACGTCTGATCATCGGACGAAGCGGCCGGATTGGTTCCTGAAGGTATGAACCGAATTGCCAGCGTGACTGTCCACACTGTCAGGATCAAGTCAACTCTGAGTTGAGCGGCGAATTCACCGAACCCAAATCAGGGGCGGCATTTGCGTAGGGTGGGCACTGCCCACCAACTGGTTACCGGTGGGCAATGCCCACCCTACGGCGAAGTCTCTTTGGAATTGTGCGAAACGTTCCTGACAAGGACACAAGACGGTGCGTTTTCTGTTTGGTACTATCCGCCACGAGCCGCGTACGCGACAGAATTTGAATGTGATGACCCGGTTGCAAAAGCGGCCTCTCCCCTTGAGCAAGTTCAGAAGAGTGAGACGATGAGGGAATTCGTCGCTGCCAAACTTCACGGTCTTCGAGTCACAGGCAAGAGCCTGGAATACGAAGGCTCCGCGTCGCTGGCGACCAGCCTGATGGAAGCAGCGGGTATCAGCCCGTACGAGCGTGTGTATCTCGTGAATAAGTCGACGGGCTCGCGCTGGGACACCTACGCCATCCCCGGCCGCGAAGGCGAATTCACGCTCAACGGTGCCGCCGCGAGACTCGGCGAAGTCGGCGACGAAATCCTGCTCTGGACCTTCCGCCAGGAAGAACGATTCACCGGAGCCAACGTCGTCTTCCTCAACGAATTCAACAAAATCGAACGCTGCAAAACCTACCCCGCCGAAGAACCGTCTGCGGTTGAGTTTTGAGTAGTTCAGGCGGGAATTCCTGAACCACGAAAGACGTGAAAAACACAAAAACTAAGGCATGATGAAGACTTTCGTGTCTTTGGTGTTATTCGTGGTTGAATGATCCTCGGAAGGAAAAACGGCAGGATGCTCCCGATTACCCAGGAACAGCGAAATGAACAATAGCTCCGTAGGTCAAGTGACTGGTTTCTTCAAGAGCGTTGGTCTGAAAAATGCAATTGGATTTGTTGGGTGCATTGCCGTTTGTGGCGCAGTCGTGGCGTTTTTCAAGGTTGCTGGCAACGACACAGGTTTCTCATTTGAAGACAGATGGTTTTGCGCCTTTTTCGCCGTTCTTGGATTTATTCTGATGATTCTTGCGGCACGCAATCCAGATTCGAAATCTCAAACGGTCTCCCCGGAAGTCGTAAAGGTTGAAATCACCGATCCACGGCCAGGTGTGACCATGACCGCACCATTTCCCGTTAAAGGAAAGTGCGACACGACTGGCCTCCGGGAGGATCATGACCTATGGATCTTCACTGAAGATCGCGGTTCCTCACCGACGCGTGTTTGGCCTCAGAAAAAGATCGTTGTTGATCAGGATGGAAATTGGAACGGTGAAGTGCATGGGCTTGGCGGGGCAGTAGGTTCAGCAGCAAACTTCGGCGTATATCTTGTCGGGCCTGACGGACAGATTCTCATCAATTACTTTCGTACCGCCGGTCGAAAACTTCACGCTGACCACAACGATCAAGCTCCCGGGCTGCCTCAGACCACATCTGACATCGTGAGATGCGCAACCACTGATGTCACGATTGGGTCTCCCAAATGACAGCGTGACGCTGCTTACTGGCCATCAGGTTAGGAGACAGTGTTAGGTCTTGAGAGTGCCTTTTCGGTTGCGGCCCGAACCGTCGGCAGTCGAGTTCTGAAAACCACGGATTTCACGGATTAGTACGGATGGCTTCATGTGACATCCTTCCGATCCGTACTTATCCGAGCCATCCGTGGTTCGACTACTGAGGTAGCGATGGGCACTCTCGTCATCAGCTCAGGAAACGAACACATGCTGCCTCGAACGCTCGAACCTGAAGTCATGGATACTGCGGCGGAAGCGGCGGATTATGACTCGATGGATCATTCGTCGGTCAATCGGCTGTTTGTCGACGATCTGCTGAGTGCGGCGAATGCGGCGGGGTTTGCTGACCAGCTCACTTCTCGGAGCAACCGGCTGCGGGTTCTGGATGTGGGAACCGGAACGGCTCAGATTCCGATCGAATTCTGCCAGCGACCGGTCAACGTCGACATGGTGGCGATCGATCTGGCCGTCGAGATGCTGCTGCTGGCTGAGCAGAACATCCGCGACGCGGGGCTACACGGCAGCATTCTGCTGGAGCATGTTGACGCCAAAGAGCTTCCGTTCGACGACGGCGAGTTCGACTGGGTCATTTCGAACAGCATCGTCCATCACATTCCCGATCCGATCGACAGCCTGCGTGAGATGCAGCGGATTCTCAAACCGGGCGGACTGCTGTTTGTGCGGGATCTTCTGCGTCCGGATTCGTCCGAGCAGGTTGAGAGACTCGTGCAGAACTACGCAGGGAACGACAACGACGAACAGCGGCAACTGTTTCGGCAATCGCTCCACGCCGCGCTCACGCCCGCGGAAATGGGCGAGCTGATGAAGTCGCTCGGCTGGCCGGCGAGCACGGTCACGCAGACCAGCGATCGTCACTGGACGGCGTTTGTTGTCCGTCATTCCCGCGCACGCGCGAACCCAGAGGGCACGTGACAACTGGGTTCCCGGCCCCGCCTTCGCGAGCCCAGGACTCTGCGCGGGAACGACGAACTGCGGGCATGTGGTGAACGCACTTTGCACGCGGTACCGATTGTTCGTTTTGCGCCTTCTTCGGAACCGGCAATCTCAACCAGCGTTCTCACGTCGCCCCATTTTCTGCAGAGTAGCGTCATCCTTGGCCGATCATCCTTTTGACAGATTGAATGGCGGCTGACCGTCTCAGCCGTTTCATCAATCCAGAAACTCTCCCGAGCGAACAGCATGACCGATTGGACCTGCAGTCACCCGCGATTGCTTCGCCCGGAAATTGGCAGAGTCACGAGGAAACAGCTCGCCCCGCGAGTCCCGCCTGAAGCTCTTCAAGTCACCCCTCAACTTCCTCTGCCGAGAGGTTCTGGTTGAAACGGTCGTTCGGAACTTTCCAGCCCCGATCAACTGACCCGATTTCTACTCAGCATTGAATTTCATCCCGATTTCACATCATTCAGAATCATCATCGACCGGAGTCACCAATGCGGAATCTTCGAATCGCCGACCCGGATTTCGAGGCACGATCCAGCAGCCGTCTGGGCGATTGCCTCATCCAGCTCGACACCGAAACCGACATCAAACCCGCCGAAGTTTCGACTCAGCCGCCCGTCGACTGGCAGGAGCAGTGGTCAGCGGGCAATGAGCAAATCTCGTCCAGGCTCGCCCTGATCGGAGCCGAACTCGACCGCCTGGCCGCCGTCGGCCCCGAACGGCCGCTGCTTTCGGTGTTCGATTCAGAAGTTGAGTCGTACTAAAAAGCGAGCTTTGGACGAGGCAACTCGTCATGCCCGCGCAGGCGGGCACCCAGTGGCTGAGCGTTGTGCTGGGTTCCCGCCTTCGCGGGAATGACAGAAGAAAAGTAGGCCGGCTCAAGCGCATCACCGCTCCGGCAATCCGGAATTCACAGTAAATCACAAATGCCGGAACATCGTCGCTTCGCTCCTCGGTCCGGCCTACAGCCACTCGCAGATCACCACCGAATTCCATCGGCTCGCCCGATTCGATAAAACTTCGCTCTCCAGCGACCCTCGACACCGCGCACCGAAACTGGTGTGGCGGTGTCGCGTCGTTGTATATCGCCTTTTTTGAGTCCGCCTGATTTTCCACTCGCCCGGCGGGCATTCACCAGAATCTTTCGTTACAGACCCGGTCCAAACAATGTTCCAGGAAGTTAAAGACGCTGATTTCGTCCGCGGTGAGCACGAGATGCTCCGATTCTGGGAAGACAACTCGATCTTCCAGAAGCTGCGTGATCAGAACGCCGGTAAGAAACGCTGGAGCTTTCTGGACGGGCCGATCACCGCCAACAATCCGATGGGCGTCCACCACGCCTGGGGCCGCACGTACAAGGACACCTACCAGCGATTCTTCGCGATGATGGGCTACGACCAGCGATACCAGAACGGTTTTGACTGCCAGGGCCTGTGGGTCGAAGTCGAAGTCGAAAAGCAGCTCGGCCTGGGCACAAAAGCCGATATCGAAGATCCCGAGAAGTGCGGCATTGCCAACTTCGTTAACGAATGCAAACGCCGCGTCCTCAATTTCGCCGCGCGACAGACCGAGCAGTCACAGCGGCTCGGCTACTGGATGGACTGGGACGATCCCGATCAGTTGCGGCTGCTGGCCGAAAAAATGGGTAGCGACGACGAGGTCGAATTCACGGCTCCGTCGGGCAAGCAGGAGAAAGGAAAGTCGCACCAGCTCGTCGAACGGCTCGGCAATCCGGAATGGGGCGGCAGTTACTTCACGTTCTCAACCGAGAACAACGAGACCATCTGGACGTTCCTCAAGAAATGCTTCGAACGAGGCAAGATCTACCAGGGCCACGACGTAATGCCCTGGTCGGGCCGAGGCGGCAGCGCGTACTCCCAGATGGAGATCGCCGAAGGCCGCAAGCTGACGACTCACAAATCAATCTTCGTCCGTTTTCCGATCCGAAATAAGTGTGCCACTGGCTCTGCCAGTGCCCTTCAGAATGACGACGACGGCACTGGCGGAGCCAGTAGCACACAGTCTGTCGACAACGAATTTCTGCTCGTCTGGACGACGACTCCCTGGACGCTGACCAGCAACGTCGCCGCGGCCGTTAATACCGACCTTGAGTACGTCAAAGTGAAGGCCGAACGCGACGGAGCGGTTTACTACTTCGCCAAAGAGAATCTTAATTACAAACGCCTGGCGAGAGAATTCAAAGAAGGCTTCGGACGACCAGAGTGGCAGTGGCCGAAGGATGTCCCGAAGCTGAAGACGCTGGCTCAGATTTTCAAAGAGAACGGCGGATTCGAAGAAATCGGCACGATCAAAGGTGCCGAGATGGTCGGTTGGGAATACGACGGCCCCTTCGACGACCTAGACGTGCAGGCCGCCCCAGGTGGACGACCTCACCCGAAAGGGGCTTCAGTACAAGCCAGCCAACTCACCGCTGCCAAAGCGTTAGTAAAGATTGAGACTGATTCAGTCGAAAAGATTTTCGATTCACTCGTTCTGACTCTACTCGATTTAGAAGTTGACTACCGACTAGTCAGTGCGACGTACGACGCAACTCTTCCGAAATCAACCCCAGAAGCAATCTCAGAGAAGCATGTCGAACGAGTATTGACTTTTCTCCAATCAATTCCGTTGACCACTTTTCGTTTGATGCGTGACATTGTCGTTAGCCTACGGTCATCAACCGACCCAACTAAGTCGATTAAGTCGATCGCTGAATATCTCGGTTGCGAACACACTGTGAACGCCGCTTGCATTGCGCTTACCCGAGCCATCGGAAAATTATATGACGACCTTAAAAGTTGGAACGGACGCAATTGTCACCGCGTCATCGACGGCGGACGCGATTCTCGTGGCAACGCTCACGTCGTAGCTGGTGAGGGAACGGGCATCGTCCACATCGCGCCTGGCTGCGGCGACATCGACCATAAAATGGGAGCCGAGCACGGCCTGGTCGCGATCGCTCCGCTCAAAGAAGACGGCACCTACGGTGAAGGATTCGGAGACTTCACCGGCAAGGAAGCCATCACGAAGGAAACGGCCGAGCTGGTCTTTGAAAAGCTCAAAGCAAAAGGCCTGCTGGTCAACGTCGAAACTTATCCGCACATCTATCCGCATTGCTGGCGGACGGGCGACGAACTTGTCTTCCGACTCGTCGACGAGTGGTTCATCAATATGGACTGGCGGGAAGAAATTAAAGACGTCACGCGGCAGATCGAATGGCTGCCGGAAAGCATCGACGGGCAGGAACGCGAGTGCGAGTGGCTCAGCAATATGAGCGACTGGATGATCTCGAAGAAACGCTTCTGGGGTCTCGCGCTGCCGATCTGGGTCAACACTGACCCGGATTTGCGATCCATTGATCCGTCGGATTTCTGGGTCGTGGGCTCTCTCGAAGAACTCAAATCCCTTGCCGTCGAGGGCTGGGATGAGTTTGAAGGGCACACTCCACATCGCCCATGGATCGACAAAGTAAAGATTAAACACCCGGAATCCGGCAAGGTTCTTAGCCGCATCGAGGACGTCGGCAACCCGTGGCTCGACGCGGGCATCGTTCCGTTTTCGACCATGCACTACAACCACGATCGCGAGGACTGGCAGAAGTGGTACCCGGCGGATCTTGTTACGGAATGCTTCCCCGGTCAGTTCCGCAACTGGTTCTATTCGATGCTCTCTCTGTCGACGATGATGCGTTACGACGAGACCGACGACCCGATCGAAAAGCGACCGTTCAAAACGCTGCTCGGCCATCGCCTGGTCATGGACGAAAAAGGCCAGCCGATGCACAAGTCGGATGGCACGGCGATCTGGTTCGAGGAAGCCGCAGAACAGCTCGGCGTGGATACGATCCGCTGGATGTACCTCGCGCAGAACCCGGCGTCCGACCTGCGATTCGGAACGCGACATCCTGATGATCAGGTCACGCTGCAAACGCCCGAGGGTCCGCTGAGTGAAACCAAAGAAGGTCTGCCCTGCTGCAAAGTCACCAGCCAGCCGGCCGACGAAACTCGCCGCAGTGTGATGATCCCATTGTGGAATTCGTACGCCTTCTTTGTGAACTACGCACGGCTTGACGAATTTGATCCAACCGCCGAAAAGGTTCCCGTTGCCGAGCGTCCGGAAATTGATCGCTGGATTCTGTCCAACCTGCAATCAGTCCTGCAGGTCGCTCAGGAAGAAATGCCGAAGTACAACGTCGCCGGCTTCTGCAAGGCGGCTGAAGACTTCCTCGACGACCTCACCAACTGGTACATCCGCCGCAATCGCCGCCGCTTCTGGCGATCCAAAGACGCGTCAGACACCGATAAGACGGCTGCTTATCAGACGCTCTACGAAGTGCTGGTCACGTTGTGCAAAGCGATGGCTCCGACGATCCCGTTCATGGCCGAGCGGATGTATCAGAACCTTGTCGCGGATCGGATTCGACCTTTGCAGCAGGAATTGGTGAGAGCGGCTGGAAATGTTGCCGAGGTTTCAAGCGGTGCTCAGCAGAGGGGGGACCTTGAAACAGTCCGACGGGCTGGTGGAGAGACGTTAAGAATTGCCGCGAAGCAGCAGAGAACGGAGTCACTAGCTGGCTGGCCTCCTCCTAAGTCCGTTCACCTTTGCGAGTACCCGCTGCCGGATAAAGCGTTGCTTGACCCGACGCTCAACCTGCGGACGGCGACGGCTCAGCTTGTCGTTAAGCTTGGTCACAAACTTCGCGAAGAGAAGTCGCTGCGAGTTCGTTTACCGCTGGCCGAGTTGAAGTTCGCGTGCTCTACTTCTGAACAGCGGGCGGCGGTTGAGCACCTCGGCGATGTCATCAAGGAAGAACTCAACATCAAGCTGGTGATCAGCGCCGACAACCTGGACGACCTGGTCAGTTACTCATTCAAGCCGAATCTGAAAACACTCGGTCCGCGATATGGAAAACTGCTCGGAGTCATCCGCACGGAACTGCCGAAACTCGATCCTGCAATTCTCGCTCCGTTGCGATCCGGTCAGTCGGTGACGGTCGAACTCGGCGGCGAGCAGATTGAACTCGGACCGGACGACGTCATGGTCAGCACCGAGCAGGCTTCCGACTGGAGCTGCGCCGATGAAGATGGAATTCAAATCGCCATCTCAACCGTCACGACACCGGAACTCGAACGAGAAGGCATGGCCCGCGACTTCGTGCGGCAGGTGCAGCAACTCCGCAAGGACGCCGACCTGCAGATTCAGGACCGGATCACCGTGCAGTTTCAGTCGGACTCGGCGGACATGGCGACCGCCGTTACCGAATGGGCGGACTACATCCAGAACGAGACACTGGCCGACTCGGTTGAGGCCGGCACGGCCGCCGCAGACGTCAAACCCGTGTCCATCGGCGACGCGAAATCCCAAATCTGGATCGCCCGCGTTTGACGTTTCGAACATTTCGGTTTTGGGTGGCACTGGTTGCTTGCAACCAGTGTCGCGCAGCGACAAGAGGTAAGTCGCAGCGCGATTGGGTAGAACCTCTTGCGGCTGCGCCGCACAGGTTGCAAGCAACCTGTGCCACCCCGTCACTCCATCGAACAATGATCGTCATTCCCGCGCAGGCGGGAAACCAGACGATCTCAGTTTGGCTTTGAAAATAAACTGGATCCCCGCCTGCGCGGGGATGACGAAGAGCGGAGTGGCCGTGACAGGTTTGGGAACACTGATAAACGCTAATAGTCACTAATCAGGATTTTGAATTAGTGAAGATTAGTGCTTATTAGCGTTCCTGATTTTTGCGAGTTACTGCCCGGGTTTCTTCTTCGGACGGAAAGCAACCAGACGGTCTTCGTTGGTCGTCAGAAATGGGCCTTCGATCAGGTCGATGCAGTAGGGGATTGCCGGGAAGACGGCGTCCAGGCACTCGCAGATCGCCTTCGGCTGGCCAGGCAGATTGACGATCAGAGCTCCGCCTCGGATGCCGGCTGTCTGCCGTGAGAGGATCGCCGTGGCGACTTTTTCCAGCGAAACTTTTCGCATCAGCTCGCCAAAGCCGGGCATCATTTTCTCGCAGACGGCTTCGGTGGCTTCGGGAGTGATGTCGCGTTTCGACGGTCCTGTTCCGCCAGTCGTGATGACCAGGCAGCAGTTTTCCTGATCGCAGAGTTCGATCAACGCCTGCTCGACCACCGCCGGTTCGTCAGGGATGACTCGCGCGACGGCTTCCCACGGCGACGACAGCACTTCCTCGAGGTACTCGCGAATCGCCGGTCCGCCTCGGTCTTTGTACTCGCCTCGGCTGGCTCGGTCGGAAACCGTGACGATGCCAATTCGGGCGGTGGCTGAAGATGTTTTGTCGTCAGACATTTGAAGAATTCCGCGTGCAAAGTTTCAGGGTTATTTGAGTTGGCCGCAGATGAGCACAGATAGACGCAGATGCTCCACTGAAATATCTGCGTCAATCGGCGTTTATCTGCGGCAAATTTTGAGAATAGAAAGATCACTCTGGACGGCTTGCCCACTGCCACCAGTCGGGCTGTTCGAAGATGTCGCGGACGGGAATCGACAGGCCTGCGAGCAACGGGCCATCGGAGGGATTGTCGATCCAGTCGTTTTTCGATGTGAGCGATTCTTCGCGGCCGAGCACGTCGACCTGATCTTTGCCTGTATGGACGGCAATTTTCTGTTCCATGGGGTCGATGACGATGGCCACGGGGATGCCCATGCCTCGGTAGTGTGCGATTCGATGGGGCGTGTTCCGTCGTCGATCGACGGTTGAGGCCACGTCGATAACCAGTGCCGGTTTTGTGTCGGTCACCACTTTGTCGGTCTCGGCCCAGCGTTGGCCTGCGACGAAGTAGCTGACGGCCGGGCTGATGACCGTGTCCGGCGTACGCTTAACGATGATCCCAAGTTCGAAGCACGCATAACCGACCTGCGTGTCCTCGATCCATTGCGCCAGGAATCGCGACAGGTTGCGGATGACGTTTCCGTGGCCGTCGGATGGTTGCTCAAGAATGACGGGCTCACCCGCGATCAGTTCTGACCAGCGGCCGCCGTCGGGGAGGTCGTACTTCTGATTGGCAAACTCTTCGGCGGTGATGATTCTTTGGATCATTTTGATTCGGAAGTTTGAAGGCTGACAGGCTAAGTCACGGCCGGTGAATCAGGGACTGGCTGACGCAAAGACGCTAAGTCGCAGAGGTACGCAAAGCACTCCATTCAGTATTATTACTTTGCGATTCTTCGCGTCTTAGCGCCTTTGCGTCAGATCAAGAGCTAAGAGCAGGTTCTTCTTTCGTGCGGACTTTCATGTTCAAAAACTCGACGAACAGTGAAAACGCCATCGCGAAGTAGATGTATCCTTTTTCGACGTGAGTGCCGATTCCTTCGGCCAGAAGCATCACTCCGATCAGCAGCAGAAAGCTGAGGGCCAGGACTTTCAGCGTCGGATGTGCCGAGACGAAATTACTGATGCGATCAGCGAAAGCCACCATGACTCCGACAGAAATGATCACGGCGGCGATCATGATGCGAACGTCGTCGACCATTCCGACGGCGGTGATGACCGAATCCAGCGAGAAGACCAGGTCGAGCAGCGCAATCTGAATCAGCGCCGCTGTAAACGTGATCGGATTCTTCGAGCCGTCGAGGTGATGCTCGCCGGCAATCTGCTCGTGCATTTCCCTGACCGTTTTGAAGATCAGAAAAATTCCGCCGAACAGCAGGATTAGATCACGGCCAGACACCGTTCGAATTTCATCCAGTCGTTCAGCTTCGTGGTCTGGAAATTGCGCCGTGGCTGCGACTTCGAACCAGGCATCCGGTGCTCCAATTTCGGTCCACGCGAAGACCGGCGTCGTCAGGCCCATCACCCAACTGATTCCCAGTAGCAGCCCGATTCGCATCACCAGAGCGATCGACAGGCCGACCCGTCGGCCTGCGCTGCGTTTCTCTTCGGGCAGTCGATCGGTCAGGATTGCGATGAAGACGATGTTGTCGATTCCGAGCACGATTTCCATCGCGGCCAGAGCGACCAGAGCAATCAATAGATCCATCAGGTTTCCCGAGACCAGAGCGGTCAGTCACGACTCGCTTCTGGCTCTTAGTTAATTAAATGAGCGAAGTGCTCATGGAGATTCTGACGCAAAGTCGCGAAGTCGCTAAGGAACGCAAAGAGTTTTACTTTGAATTCAAGTAAGTATTTGAGAAGAAAAAGTCCTCAGTTGCCATGCGGCAAAACACAAACTTACTTTGCGATGCTCTGCGTTTTCGCGACGTTGCATCGAATAATTGCCCCGTTTGAGTTGATCGAGATGCTGACGATTACGAGACGCGACTCGGTTCAACATGGTTTTCACCGGGGGCTGGATGCTGCAAACTCTACAGCCATGAGAGGCAATTTCCATGCAACTTCGATCTCGGCTGAACGGCATGCTCGGATTCTCGAACGGGGTATCCGAATTGTTGCTGTGTTGTGCGTTGTGTTCGCCGCAGGCGGCGAGACGTTTGCCTGTGAGCTGAGCCGTGAGAAACGTCTGGACGCTCCGGATTGCCGAGTCGAAGTGGCAGTATGCCCACAGAATTCGACGCAGCCAGGAGCGACGGCCGAAAGTCGAGCACGTCTTGAGTTGCTGCTTGCGGAACTTGATCCGTCCAGCGAGCAGGCGACTGATGCCGTTCCGGTTTTGCTCGCGGCACTTCGAAATCCTGAAACCGACACCGCGTTGCGAGAGCGTTCGGCGGCTATGCTTGGTCGCATTGGCGAGCCGGCTCGCGGTGCCGTTGTCGTGCTGGTTGAACTTCTCGAACGGGCGCGCCTGACGTTGTCGCCGGCTTCTTCAAATGAGCAATCGAAGAGCGACGACGAAACCAGTTACTGGGTGATGAAGAGTCTCGGTCGGTTTGGCAATGTCGCTGCCGATGCCGTTCCGGCTTTGTCGCGAGTTCTTATTTCCTCGGCATCGACGTCGAAGATGCGGGTGCTGGCTGCCGACACGCTCGGGCAGATTCGCACGGCGGCTTCGATTGACGTGCTGACTACCGAGCTGATGAAACCTCAGCGGATCAGCGATTATGGATCGACCGTTTTGCGGCAGACGATAATCGACAGTCTGGCACTTGCCGGACCGTTGGCTGTCGGGGCGATTCCGGCATTGGCTCGGGCACTGGAAGACGAAAACGCGGATATCCGACGCAAGGCTTGTGACACGCTGGGAGCGTTGGGGCCTCGCGCCGAAGGGGGAATGGATTCGCTCTTCGAACGTCTGGTTCTCGACGAGGATGCAGCCGTCAAAGATGCCGCGGCTAACGCGCTGGCTCAGGTTGGCCGGCCGGCTGTCGCGATGCTTGTCGACCTGCTGGAACGCGGCGGGCCGGACCTTCAATGGCGCGCGGCACAGGCACTCGGTCAAACGGGAGCTGCAGCGAAGTCCGTCCTGCCAAAACTAAAACAGGCGTTTGGAAATCCTTCGATGCAGGTTTGCATCGAAGCGGTCGACGCCGTCTGGAAAATCACTCGCGACTCGAACGCCGTTGCCTCAGCACTTGTAGAAATTCTGTCGGAAGATGATCGTCAGGTTCGTCGTCGTGCAGCCGGGTTGCTGGTTGAGTTGAAGCCGCTGCCCCGCGAGACTTCGCGAAAACTTGAAGCACTCGCAGCAGGCGGCAGCTCGAATGAAAGCCGCGCGGCCGCGTACGTGCTTCGTGAACGTTCCCGCAAAACAGATCAGTAATTCGAACTCATGACTGACGAAACACTCAACGGCTCATCTGAAAACTCTCCTGACGAGAACGCTTCCGAAACGCAGTATCAACGCGAGCTGACATCTTATCTGGCTGGCTTTCTGACGCCGCATCGGAAGGATTTACTTCAGCGGTTGATCCTTGAGCGGACTCGGCATTTGACGGTCGTGGTCGAGGACATTTGCCACGCTCACAACACCAGTGCCTGCGTGCGAAGTTGCGACTGTTTCGGCATTCAGGATTTTCATGTCGTCGAGAATCGGAACCGGTTCGACGTCGCGGTCGACATCGCTCGCGGCGCGACGCAGTGGCTGACGATGCACCGGCACGACTATTCCGAAAGTCAGCCGGACAGCACGCGGGTCTGTATCGAGAAGTTGAAGCAGGATGGTTATCAGATCGTGGTGGCCAGTCCGCACGATGCCAACTGCGAACTTGAAACGTACGACATTTCGAAACCAACCGCGTTGTTGTTTGGCAACGAAAAGGAAGGCGTTTCGCCGAACGCGATGCAGCTGGCGACTCACATCATGCGAGTGCCGATGTACGGCTTCACGGAAAGTTTCAACATCTCGGTTGCCGTCGCGGTGTGCCTGCATCATCTGGTCTGGCGGATGCGGCAGCTGGATATCGACTGGCAGCTTTCTCCCGCCGAGCGGGAAGTGTTGATCCACGATTGGGTGCGGATTTCGACCGGGCACCGACTGGACGCATTGGTCAAACGCTTCAACCAGGATCGCTCTTCAAGTGGCGGATTGTCTGGGGATGAATTCTGGCCAGACTGGGAAACGGTTCTGGCAGTTCACAATGAGCATGTGGTCACGTAGTATCTGGTCGACCCATCCGGGTTTGAGCTTCAATGACTCGTGACCAGGAGAGCTGCGATGCCGTTTTACGCCATTCCAGGAACGTACCACGTCAAAGGACTTTCTCCGGACGGAGATTCGCTTCGTTTTAAGGCAACGGATTCCGATCACTGGAAGTTGTTGGACGGCCCGGCCGTCCGAGTTGATTCCAAGCAACGAGCACAGCTTCGACTCGAAGCGATCGACGCGTTGGAGACTCACTATCGAGCTGGCGGCAAAACATGGCATCAGCCGAAAGAACTTGCGAACGCCGCGACGGATCGGCTGCTTGATCTGGTCGGTATCAAGAACGTCGTCTGGCCGCCGTCGCGTTACCGAGTCCGTTCAGCCGATGACGGAACTCCGGGTTACGTTCTGACTCGCGCCGCTGAACGATATCGCCGGCCGGTCAGTTTTGCGTACGCGGGGAAGTG
Organism: uncultured Planctomyces sp.; assembly: GCA_937899075.1. Classification (GTDB taxonomy): domain Bacteria; phylum Planctomycetota; class Planctomycetia; order Planctomycetales; family Planctomycetaceae; genus JABMPE01. Next base: position 14,152 of record CALDJX010000005.1, read on the forward strand.
TCCCTACCAGCCAGGAGAAGCGGTCAATCTGAATGTGTCGACGCTTCGCAAGAGCGTCAACTTCAAGATGCTGATGGAAGGTCATGCCTATCCGACTTTCTACGAAGGACTGTTTTACGATCTTCGTAACGACCTGGCCAAAGCGACGGTGCAGGCTCGACGTCGGAAGAAGGGTGTCTGGAAGCACGACAAGTCGGCTGCTTTAACACTGAAGGGGACCGAGTCGGTCACTGACGATTATCCGATCTTTCCAAAGCTGTTTCGCCGTCTGATGACTCACTACGGAGAGAACGGCACGTTCGATAATTTCAACGAGTATCTCGAACGGCGTCGCGAACGAACGGTCATCGTTTCGCTTTGCCACTTCACTCACTTCGATAATCAGATCAAGCAGACGGCGACTCAGCTGAAGCTTGTTCGCCCGGTCGAAGACATGGTCTTTCCAGGCTGATGGAAAGTGATTGGCATTTTGGCGGAAAGCTTTTTGTACGCCGAAGGCGTTGTATTCAACAGCCTGGGGTCAGCGAAGCGCCACCCCAGGACTGAGAATGCGAGGCTGAAAGAACGCTGAAAGCGTTCCACAGCTCAATCCAGTTGTGAAACCCTTACAGGGTAGCGGCAAGTACGACACCAATCCTGGGGTGCGCCGCTGCGCGGCGACCCCAGGCTTTTGAATGAAACGCCTTCGGCGTACAGGACTGTCCCTCGGCCTCGATGAATCAGGCATGGCCTGCGGAAGTTCCAATGTCGATTTCAGTGTGACGCGTTGTTCGTAACTCGCTTGTTTGCGAACCGGTAATACACATGAGCATTCGCCTATGAGCGTGCGTCTACGCGCATTAACCTTCTGGCGACCGTTCGTTGTGTTGGCAGCCTGATTGTTGGTTTCAAGCTGCGCGGTGAGGAAGGAACTCATCTGACGGAACGCCGGCCTGGGAATCCTGCGTGGATTGCCCAGGACGTTGCTTCCGCAGAACGAGAGAGAACCCGCCGTGAAATATCTCGAACGAACGTTTTCGAGTAACGAAACCTGTCTGCTTGATCTGACGGCAAAAGGAATCGAAGACCTGATACCACAGGTCATCGACCGGATGATTGGTTCGGGACTCCTGCCGGGTGACGAACGCGACAACGTCATCAACGTTTTCCTTGAGCGGGAAAAGATCGTCTCAACGGCGATTGGTAATGCCGTCGCCGTTCCGCATTGCTATCTCGAATCGCTGTCTGAGCCACAGATTGTTTTTGTCCGGCTGAAACACGGCATCAATCTGGGAGCTCCGGACGGCACGCCGACTCAATACTTCTTCTTTCTGCTCGGGCCGACTGGTCGAGCGGCAGAGCATCTCGACACGCTGTCGCTGATCGCGCGAGTGATGTCGGACGCTGAGTTCCGGTACGAACTCGGAGAAGCCCGGTCCCCGGCTGCTCTGCGAGAGGCGCTGGCTCACACGCTGGCTCGAACTGGCAGGCCGTCGGAAGCGGACGAAAAGCACGCTGCGGAAATGGCTCCTGCTTCGGGGCTGGGCGACGGAATTCGGAAAGATCTCAAAAGGCGACTGGCGCACTACAAAGCCGACTTTCTGGACGGGCTTCATCCGAAAAGCATCAGCTCGACGTTGTTTCTGCTGTTTGCGTGCCTGGCTCCGGCCATCACGTTCGGCGGGATCATGGCGGAAGAGACAGGCAATCATATCGGCGCTGTCGAGATGATTGCGGCGTCCGCATTCTGTGGGATCGTGTATGCGCTGTTTTCCGGTCAGCCGCTGATCATTCTGGGCGGCACAGGGCCGCTACTTGTGTTTACGGCGATCCTGTATTCCATCTGTCAGGACTATGACATTCTGTTTTTGCCAGCGTATGCCTGGGTTGGTGTTTGGACGGCAATATTCCTGCTGATTCTGGCGCTGACCAACGCCAGTAATCTGATGCGATATTTTACAAGGTTCACTGACGAGATTTTTGCTGCGCTGATTTCAATCATCTTTATTCATTCGGCGGTGAAGGCGCTGGCTGCCGTGGTCATCAGTGTCTACAGCGAAGAGTCACGCGACCACGACGCGGCACTGGTTCCACTGCTGCTGGCAATGGGGACGTTCTACCTGGCGACCAACATGACGGCGTTTCGCCGGAGCCGATATCTGCACCCGAAGATTCGCGAATTCTTTGCGGACTTTGGTCCGTCGATTTCAATGGGGATCATGCTGGCGATCGCGTTGTTCTGGTTTCATGACGTCGACTACGAAACTCTGCCCGCACCGGATTCGTTTCGTCCGACGCTTGAAGGTCGTCCGTGGTTTGTCAACTTGTTCGATGCACCGGTGATCGTGTGGTTTGGTTCGATCGTCCCGGCTCTACTGGTGACTGTCCTCGTCTACATGGACCAGAACATTACGGCTCGGCTGGTTAACAGCCCGGATCACAAGCTGACGAAGGGCGAGGCGTACCACTTTGACCTGGGGCTTCTGGCGTTCCTGATTGGAGCGTGTTCGCTGTTCGGTTTGCCGTGGCTGGTCGCGGCGACTGTTCGGTCACTCAATCATGTGAGAAGTCTGGCAACGATGGAGGTCGTCGGTACCCCGGGCGGAGAATCTCACGAACGTATCATCCACGTTCGTGAAAACCGAGTGACTGGCTTTGCTATTCATCTGCTGATTGGCTGTTCGCTCTTGCTGCTGCCGTATTTGAACGTGATTCCGATGGCGATTCTGTACGGTCTGTTTCTCTTCATGGGCGTTGTGTCGATGAAGGGGAATCAACTGTTCGAACGACTCAGTCTGTGGATCATGGACACGTTGCTATACCCGAGAAATCACTACACGCAGCGAGTTCCTCACTGGACGATGCACCTCTTCACGCTGATTCAGTTGGTGTGTCTGACCGTCCTCATGGTGGTCAAAGTCAGCCCGGTGGGAATCCTGTTTCCACTCTTCATCGCGCTGCTTGTTCCAGTCCGCCTTCTGTTGAACCGTTTCTTCGCTGAAGAACACCTGGCAGCGCTCGACGCCGACGAAGTCCCCGACGACGAAGAAGACCAGTGGTAACGTTGCGCGCGTATGACAAATCAGTGAGGTTTGTCGTCGGTGTGAGGTGACTTACTAACCGGGAACCTCGCTGACGCGGGATGACGGAAGTTGCAGGCCAGGATGGATTCGTGTGGGTTTCGACGTGTTTGGCTCACGACGAACTTGTGTTGTCTCGTCGAGGGATCCGGCGGATTTCGTGTCCTGGGGGGTAAGTCCTGTTTGGCATGACGCGAGTCCTGGAACGGCCGTCTTGCGATGTTGTTTTTTTGCTCGTTGATTCTTTCGGGTCCGGGCGAGGATTCTGTCGTGCGGGGAAGATTCCGGGGAAGAATTACGAGTTGTGTTGCGGGCTCTTTGGCGACACTTCACGTCTGTACTTCCGAGAATCCACATGTCCGAAGCTCGCAACCCTCGATATCACTCGCTGGACGCCTGGCGCGGGCTGGCCTGTCTGATTGTCGTGATTTTTCACGCCAATATTTACGTGGTGACGCCCGAGCTCGTCGAAAGTATTCGGAACAGCGAGAGTGTTTCTGTTTCGGATTATCTGCTGTTGATGACGACCCGGTTCTGGTACGGCGTGCCGCTGTTCTTTGTGATTTCGGGGTATTGCATTTCGGCGTCGGTCGATCGACATCAGCAGCGGGCGGGGTCGGTTCGATCGTATTTTATCCGTCGATTTCGTCGAATCTTTCCGACGCTCTGGGTGTTTGCCGCCGTTGCGATTCCGCTCACAGCGCTCATTGGAATCGCTGCACCACTTCTCCTGAACGATGAGGTGCAGGGCTTGTGGAAGCCGTGGTGGTTTTCAGGGTGGCAGTGGCTGGGCAGTCTGACGCTGACAGAATCGTGGCGTTACCACATCGTCGGCGACGGCAAAGGTTTACTGTTTGGCCATCTATGGACGTTGTGCTACGAGGAGCAGTTTTACGCGATCGCCGGCTGCTGTTTGTTTCTTTCCCCGAAGCACTTCACGAAATCGATTGCCGCAATTACTGCCGTTGTGGCTTTGCTGACGGTGGTGGCGCCGGGCAATTCGACTACTCATGGCTTCTTCTTCGACGGACTCTGGCTGCAGTTTGCCGCCGGAGTTGGCGTTTATCATGCACTCAACTTCGGGACCGACAGGACGACAATTGCGCTCGTGAGTCTGCTGACCGTGGGGGCGATCCACCAGTACCTGGCGATGTCGCACTGGCTGCTTGATCATTCGCTGCACGAATCCAATGTTGTCGCCTTCCTGTTTGCCGTCGTGCTGATCGGCTTGCACCGGTTTGACATGGCCATCGCTCAATCGCGAATGGCGGCTCCGCTGACCAGTTGCGGTCTCGCGTGTTACAGCATCTACCTTGTCCACGCTCCGTTGGTGAAGGGGTTGTCTCACGCGTGCTATCTGCTGGGCTTGACGTCGGGTACCGCCACGCTGCTGGTGACAATTCCAGGTTGCCTTGTAGTGTCGATCGTGCTGGGCAAGTTGTTCCACCGTTGTGTCGAGCAACGCTTCCTGAATTCTGCGGCCTCCTCATCGACGAAGATCGGACAGCCTGCCGCCGCCGCATAGGAACGTGTTCAGGATAACTTCCCGAAATGATGAGCCGAAGGCGCTAGCCTCGGGCCTTTCTGTGTTGATTGCGGCCCGCGGCTAGCGCCGTCGGCTCACTTGCCCAGAGCCCGGAAACCGGGAAGTTATTTCGGACACGTTCATAAACGGAATGCTGATTGGCCCTCGCCATGCGTTGCCCGACGTCGCGCCGACGACGATACTCCCGGTCCGCGTTACTTCCGATCGGAACGTTGTCGGCTGTCGCCCTGCTTGACTCGGATCATCGATTGTTCGATGAAGGGCGGACCCACC
>CALDJX010000006.1 GCA_937899075.1 uncultured Planctomyces sp.
CTAGCGGGTGAGGGGATCGGTCCTGAGGTCATCGCAGCGTCGGTCAAAGTCCTTCACTCCGTGTCAGCAGCGACGGATACAGTGTTTGAGATCCGCTACGGCGGGGCGATCGGTCGGGATGCAGAACGTGCGAATGGCGAACCCCTCACACCCGCAGTAATCGACTTTTGCAATGATATTTTTCATCGCGGTGGAGTGATTCTGAACGGTCCCGGCGGTGGTCGCTTTGTTTACGATTTGCGACGTGAATTCGATCTGTTTTTCAAGATCAGTCCGATTCAGATCTCGAACGGGTTGCCGAGTGCTTCGCGATTGCACGCTGATGCGCTACGAGGCGTTGATATCCTGGTGACTCGTGAGGGCAAAGGTGGGGCTTACCAGGGAAGCTGGAACGAGCAACGGGACGCCGGGGGACAACGCACGGCAAACCAAATTATCTCATATTCCGAGTCGGACGTGCGCAGATTTCTTGAGGCGTCCGCACGACTGGCACAAGTCCGGCGGGGAAAACTGTCCGTCGTCTGGAAGGAGTCCGGGGTTCCCAGTATCAGTGCTTTGTGGCGAGATCTCGCTGAGGAAACAGCTGCCGATCATGGAATCGAATGTTGTCTGGTCGATATTGACTTGATGGCCTATCGACTCATCCAGGATGCCTCTACTTTTGATGTGATTGCTGCACCAAATCTTTTCGGGGACGTGCTTGCTGATTTGGGGGCCGTAATCCTCGGGTAGCGAGGTGTCTCCTATTCCGGAAACTTCAATCAGAGTGGTCACGCCGTTTACCAGACGAATCACGGAGCCGCTTACGACCTTGCGGGTACGGATACTGCCAATCCGGTCGGACAGATCCTCTCTGTGGCGATGATGCTTCGCGAGAGTTTCTGCCTGCCTGTTGCCGCGGCCGCGATTGAAGAAGCAATGCGCGTTGTCTGGGACGCCGGCTATGTTACGGCTGATCTAGAAACGGCTGGCGACACGCTGATCGGCACTCAGAAGATGGGGACGCTGATCGCCGGGCACGTTGAACAAATCCTGGGCAACTCGAATGTTGATTGAGATGCAACCACTACTGACACTCATCGACTTCCAATCTGCGTTCTTAACGGTTCCCGGGCTCGAGCCATCAGTCGGGCAGGTTGTAGATCGTGCCGCGTCATTGCTCCGAGGATGTCGCGAATTACGAATTCCGGTGGCACACATTCGCACTGCCACTCCCAGCGGCTTGGAAGTACCACGATTGAAGGCGGGCAGTGGCTCGAAGCCCCAGCTCGGCAGCGCTGGGTATCAGCCTCCTGAAGAGTTAGTGGAATCGACCGGTGAGCACGTCATTCACAAAACTGGCTACAGCGGTTTACGGGACACGGATTTTGACAACCTGCTCCAGCAATCTGAGGTCGATACACTCATCGTAACTGGAGTCTACCTTCATGCCTGCGTCCGCCAGACCGTGTTGGATGCGCGGACGGCTGGGTTTCAGGTTTGGGTCGCTCAAGACGCTGTTGCCAGTGACGATCCAGTCCATGCGGCAATGACGCGTCACCATTTGGAAGGGCGTGGTGTGCGGTTTGCGCCCGTGGCCCGATTATTAAAATGGCTCGACGATGGAGCGTCTCCCTCAGGGCCGCCCGAGCAGCTTGCAATCGTCGATGAGGCCGTGTCACGTGCAACTCAATTCGCTCGGAAGTGGCGTGTTTCGGAACGAGGCACACGGATTGACCTGGTGCGGACGCTGGTCGATCGTCTGAACATGTCGAAGGCACGGCTTGCCAGACTGATTACAGACGAACTGGGCAAGCCGATCTGTTTTGCAGGGAGTGAAGTCCAGCGGACCGGTGAAATGTTGTCGGTCATCATTGGTCATTTTGAAACGCAGCGGGATACGACAGAATCGAGAGACACCACCCTGCGACGACGCCCATTGGGCACAATCGCCGTGATCACTCCGTTCAACAACGCGGTGTACCTGGCTTTGGGCAAGATCATCCCGGCAATCATCCACGGCAACACAGTCGTTTGGAAACCGGCCCCAGAAGCACTGGCTGTGTCTCGCTTCGTGATGGATCTGTTGAACGAGTCCAAGTGGCCTCAGGGATTGGTGAGCATACTGGAAGGCGACGCATCCGTTGGACAAACACTGATGGACGATCCGCGGATCGACAGCATTACGGTCACGGGCTCGTCGTCGGCAGGCTTCAGCGCACAGGTTGCGGCGGCGAGGCGACGCGTTCCACTGCAGGCCGAATTGGGCGGCAACAATGCTGCGATTATCTGGCACGATGCGACAATTGCTACAGCCGCCGAACAGATTGCGGCCGGTGCGTTCGAAATGGCCGGTCAAAGATGTACTGCCAACCGACGTGCCATCGTTCATCAGGATATTCTTGGACCATTTCTGGATCGTCTCACAGAAGCCACGCGTGCTCTTTTCACCGGCAGTCCGACTCATCCAGATACTCGTGTTGGACCGCTTGTAAATTCCGACCGTCAACAGTGTGTGGCCAGAATGGTAAGCCGCGCAAAGCCTTATGCTTCGGCCTGCTTCGTACCACATGATGAGTTTCCGACTGATGATCGGAATGACAATGATCGATGGTACCCGCCGACAATTTTGTGCTGTGACGACCCGACACTCGAAATCGTACAGGAAGAA
>CALDJX010000007.1 GCA_937899075.1 uncultured Planctomyces sp.
GGATTCCAGAGCGGTCAGCATCCGCTCCAGCAGGGCGATCATCTTAGGCAGGTCGGTTTCGATCAACCGCTCCAGTTGACTCATTCGTCCGCGAAACTCGTCCGCTTCGTGTCGAACTTTGATGCACATTGCTTTGACAAGTCGCACCTTTTCCTGGCAGAACGCAAGGTGATCTTTGGCGTCTTTCAGAGCCTGCTTTTCTTCGATCAGCGACGGGCGATAATCGTCCATCGACTTCCGCATGCGGGCGCTTTCGAGCGCTATTCTCGACTCGGAAACCTGATCGAAAGCTTTCAGCTCCTGCTGATGCCAGTGTCTTGGCCGGTCGTTTTCCATCCATTCAAGAGCCGAGTAAACCTGCTCCTGCATCGTCATCAACGCATCGCTGACGTTTTGCTGAAACATCAGCAACGCAATGCGAAAGTCGCGAACGGCTTCGATGGATCGGACGTTGGCTGTCGACATGGGAGCATTCGATCGGCGAAAAACTGACGAGTCAACAACTTACTATCGCTGCTGAAGATACTCTTCAATCCGCTCGGCTTTGCGGAGCAGATACGGAATGTGATCGTTGTTCGATTCCACAAACCGAGCCAGCAGTCGCATGTGCTGCTCAAACTGCTCGCAGAATTTCTTGTTTTCCTGATCACGCCAGGTGTTGCTGACAGTTGCCAGCTGGTTGGCCAAAGCCGTTGATTGCTCCAGAAGTCCCTCGTTGAACTTCTTCAATGTCTGAGCAAACTGTCGAAGCTGCACCGGATCAACGATTGCCTGAGCCATTTCGCTACCTCATCGAAGGTTGTCTTGAGCCGTTGCCGGTCATTCTCGCGCTGGATCGCCCGCAACGCAACCAGTGTTACAAGCACCGGATTTGGATGTTACTGCGTCTTTTCGATCAAGCTTGTGTCGACGATCGTCCAACTAAGTACGATCATTCGCCAGTCGCAACAAACACGCTCACACTCTGAGGGTTGGATACGAATTCGGACGCACTTTCTCAACCACAGATTCTGCTCTCATCATCCTTAACGCTGCCCTCATCTGCCATGCCCCGTCTTCTTCGAGTTGCCGTCCTGATCGAATCGTCCCGAGCTTTGGGTCGAGGGATGATCGAAGGCATTGCCAGTTACAGCCGACTGCACGGTCCGTGGTCGATGTATTTCGAACCGCAAGGGCTGGGCGTGGCTCCACCCGAGTGGTTGTCGACGTGGGACGGCGACGGAATCCTCGCCCGAATTGACGATCAGATCATGGCCGACGCTGTGCTGGCGACGGGTTTGCCGGCGATCGACTTGCGTGGACGTCTGCCGGAACTCGATCTGCCATTCATCGGCGGCAACAACGAATCCATCACGCGTCTGGCGTTTGAACATCTTCGCGACCGAGGTTTGCGACACTTTGCTTTCTGCGGCGTGCCTGCCGGACAGATGAGAACGCTGGATTTACGACGTACCCACTTTGAGCAACATGTCGAAGCCGCTGGCCACTCGTGCCACACTTACACGGGCGAGACGGACGGAAAACAAAAACGACGACGTAAAGCTTCTCCTCAGAATTCAAAAGCGGGAACGCCAGGCATCCCTGCCGCAGACTTCGGCCACAGAGGCTGGGAAGAAGAGCAGGCGGATCTTGCGAGCTGGGTCGAATCGTTGCCCAAGCCGGTCGGCATCATGGCCTGTCACGATCCGCGAGGTTATCAGCTTGTCGATGCCTGCCGCCGGGCATCCGTGCAGGTTCCCGACCAGGTCGCCATCGTGGCTGTCGATAATGATCCGGTGCTTTGCCTGATGGCGAATCCGCCGATGACGAGCATCGACACCGATGGAATTCGCATTGGCTACGAAGCCGCGTCGCGACTTCATCACATGATGATCGGCGAGGCCGACGCGGCGGCTCCGATGTTACTCGAGCCAAAAAAACTCGTCGCCCGCCGCTCGTCAGACATGCTGGCGATTGACGACCCGGACATTGCGAAAGCCGTCCGCTTCATTCGTGATCACGCTTGCGACGGAGTTCGAGTCGACGCGGTTGTGCGGCACGTCGCCATGTCGCGGAGCGTCTTCGAGCGTCGTTTCAAGAAGATTCTCGGAAGGACTCCGAAAGCCGAGTTGCTGCGAATCCAGATCGAACGTTCGCGCCAACTTCTTGCTGAGACCGATCTGGGCCTGGCGGCCATCGCTGATCAGGCAGGATTCTCCAACGAGAAATACTTCAGTGACGCATTCTTCCGGCAAACAAAGCAACGCCCAACGGACTATCGCCGAGAATCTCGCCCGGCAGCTCGATGAGTTCATCACCGATGCGCCCTCTGCCGACCGCCGCGTACGAGACGCGAGCGGAAGGTGACTCCAGGTTTCCCGCCCTGATCCGAATGACGCAAAGCCGGCAGTTGCTTGAACTGCTGTTGCCGTTTCACCATTCTCCGGTTGTCGGCAGTTTGATAATTGTCAGTCACGATACCTCAACGACTTTCACGCAGCAGGAACCGCGCCATGATGCGTTTGGCATTGCTCTCGGTTGTTACGACGATCGCCCTCGGCACAAACTTCGTGTCGGCAGAAAACTGGTCGCGGTTCCGAGGCGACAACGGTGTCGGCGTCAGTGCTCAAAAAGGGATCCCGACCAGCTGGAGCGACGGCAACTACAAGTGGAACATCGAGCTGCCCGGTGTCGGACATGCGGCTCCGATCGTCTGGGACGACAACCTGTTTGTGACGGCGGCGACCGACCGAGGATTCATCAGGCGTTTACTTTGCCTCGATCCGGCAACCGGAACGGAAAAGTGGACTCGCGAAATCCCGATGAGCGACAGTCACAAACACAGCAAAAGCAGCTGGGCATCCAGCACGCCCGTCACCGATGGCAAGCTGGTTTACGTCGCGTTCGCGGACATCGAGCGGTACCTCGTCAGCGCTTACGACTTTGACGGAAACCTCGCCTGGCGCCGCAGCCTTGGCGAGTTCGAAAGCCAGCATAACCTGGGAGTCTCGTTGTTCCTGTTCGATGGGATGCTCATCTGCCCGAACGATCAGAAAGGTCCCAGCCGGATTGTCGCTCTGGACGCGGAGACTGGGAAAACCCGATGGAGCACCGTTCGCGATCATCGCAAAACGTCGTACGCGACTCCGATCGTCGTGCCCGACAAAGACGGCAAGCCGCAGCTCATCTGTGTCAGCGGAAACATGGGCATCACCAGCCTGAACCCCTACACCGGAGTCATGAACTGGCAGGGCCAATCGTTTCCGCTGCGAACCGTCGCGTCGCCGGTTTACGGAAACGGCCTGCTGATCGCTTCGTGCGGACAGGGTGGTCGATATGGAGTCCAGCAGATGGCTGTCAGCCTGAACGGCGATCTGGATGAAGACGGCAGGGCAAAGATTGTCTGGGAACGAAAGAAAGTCATTCCTTACGTACCGACGCCGGTTGTGTACGACGGCCATCTTTACGAATGGAGCGACGAAGGCATTTGCGCCTGCGTTAACCTGAGCGACGGAAAAGATGTCTGGGTCAAACGACTCGGAGGCAACTACAGCGGCTCGCCGATCTGCATCGACGGAAAGCTGTACTGCATCGCGGAAGACGGCGAAGTCGTCGTCATTGCCGCCTCCCCCGAGTTCAAAGAACTGGGACGAACTCCGCTGGGCGATCCAAGTCACTCGACGCCGGCGATTGCCAACGGTCGATTGTTCCTGAGGTCGTTTCATCGCCTGGCCTGCCTGGAAGCTCAGAGCAAGTAGAGTTCCCATGTCCGCTCCCTTCGGCCTGCTTCTGATCACCGGAAACCAGACTCACCAGGAAAACTACGCGCGAGCCTTCGCCGCAGACGATCGGTGCAGGTTGATCGGTCTGACGGACGCGTCTGACGTGCCGAGCCGGCGACAAGAGCTGAATCGCGATCTCGCCAGTGAATTGGGCATTCCATACTTCGACGATTTCGAAGCCGCGATCAGCCGAGACGACGTCGACTTTGTGTCGATCTGCGCCGAACCCGAACGGCGTCTGCCGCTTTCAATGGCCTGCATAAAAGCCGGCAAGCATCTGTACCTTGATAAAGATCCCGCACCGACAGTCGCCGATGCCTTGCAGATTTCCGCGGCCGTTGAGGAACGCGGCCTGCTTGCTCAAGCTTTCAGTCTGGTTCGGTTGCAAGCGTGCGAGAACGCCAAACGCATCGTCGAGTCCGGCGAAATCGGCGACCTGATCGGACTTCACTGCGACGTCACCTTTGCAAAAGGAATCCCCGGAACCGCCGACCTGAATGTTGTACGGCAGGAAAAGCCCACCGCAGAGAGATTCTCATTTATTGATTCGAAACGCGAATTCCTTTGCGTCGGTTATTACCCGCTGATTCTGTTTCAGTGGCTGACAGGACGGCGTTTCACGACCGTCGATGCGACAACTGCGAATTACTTTTTTGACGCTCACCAGAAAAACGGCGTCGAAGACTTTGCCAGCGTCATGCTGGCGATGGACGGCGGCATCGAAGCAACCATCACCGCCGGTCGTTGCGGCTGGATGAGCCATCGCGATTACGGAGTTCACGACATCCGCCTCGTCGGAACTCGCGGCAGCATCACGATCGATGCCCAACGGCCTCGACTGGAAGTATGCTGCGACTCTCCGCCGTGGAGTCAGCCAGTCGTCGGACACCCCGAAGATCCGATGGGCTTCTGGTCGAGCACTCAGACTGCGGGCGGAGTCCAGCCAAAGAACGACTGGCAGGCAATTAACGCGTCGACAAAGTCTGACGCTGCGGCGTTCCTCGACTGTCTCGAACAAAATCGACAAAGCGACGTGACTGCAAACATGGCTGCACACTGCGTTGAGGTTGTTCACTCGGTTTATCAATCAGCGGCAAGCGGCAACGCCGAATCAGTAAAGAATTCAGAATCAAAAGTATGATCGAGCAACACACACCCAATGAATCGGCTGCGAATCAGTTTGCCGATTTGCAGCAGCAATTTCTGACAATGCAGGAATCGCTGATGCACGTTCAACACGATCAGCAACAGATGCACGAAGTCCTGCTTGCTCAGCAGGAAGAAATTGGACGCCTGAATGCGAGCCTTGCCAAGGTCAACGGAAACATGGAGCGGCTTCTGAACGCCGAGGAATCGCCCAGCCCCGAAGATGAAAAGCCGCCGCACTATTAAGAGCTAAGAAACGTGTCAAGAATAACTTCCCGAAAATCGATTCATGGTGAGTCGTAGGCTGGAACAAGCTCCGCGCAG
>CALDJX010000008.1 GCA_937899075.1 uncultured Planctomyces sp.
TCCGGTGCGGGCGGCGATCTGGTCGAGGCTGAGGTCGGAGTCTCGCAGGAAGCGGCATACGTGCTCGATGCGCACGCGATTGATCTCTTCATTGGGAGACCTTCCCAGCAGTCGGCGGCAGCTACGTTCCAAAGAACTCCGCGATATCGGTACAACCTTCAGGATTCCATGGACGGTCAGGCCCTCACATGCACGCTGGCGAATCAATCGAATGGCTTGCGCCAGATGTTCTTCATCAATCGCCACGATGTCCGAGGATTGACGTGTCTCGATACAGAGCGGAGCAAAGAGTGTCGGCTGCGCAGGCGGCTTCAGACGACGCATCATACGATCCAGAATTCGCGCGGCTTCGTAGCCGATCTGCTCGCCTGCCAGTCGCACGCTGCTCAGCGGCGGTGTGCTCATCGTGGTGATGGTTTCGTCGTTCTCGACCCCGACGATAGCGACATCTTCCGGGACGCGGATTGACGAGCGAGAGCACGCGTCCAGCAGCCAGCAACCAAGCTGATCCGTGCAGGCCATCACCGCAGTCGGTCGCGGCAGGTCGCTGAGCCAGTTCATCAGTCGCTTTTGCTGAGCTTCCCATTGTTCCGGCTTCTCCGACTTGCCGGGCTGACGAAGCACGGAGCACTCATGTCCGCGTGCTCGCAGATAGGAGACAAAACTCTGACGGCGTTCGATGAAGAAGGGCTCGGTATCGAGCGCAAACACGCCGAAGTGACGGAAGCCTCGCTCCAGAAAATGGTCGGCAACCATGGCTGCAACAACAGTGTTATCAACCCCGACAAAAGGGAACGTGGAACCGCGGCGCGTCGATCGCAGTTCCACAGCAGGTACTCCCGCTCGTTTAACAGCCCTTGCGATCGCAGCGCTGCCCGATCGGGTCAGGATTCCATCGCCGTCCCAGTTCCTCAGCCAAACCGGAGGCCTGGTTTCCAGATCTCGAACTTCGACAAACAAGGACCAGGGACCGTGCTCCTGCGTATAGCGTTTCACACCGCGCAGCAGGTCGCGACCGTAAGTGCGCGAGGTTTCAATGAGGAGTGCAACGCGACGCATTGGCGAATTCCGGGTGAATCAGGCCTGACAATATACTGTAACCGAATTACGCACATACGGAATGTGGATAGAGCTCCTGAGCGGTAAAATAACTACGCAATCAGACTGGAAATCCATCGGAGATCAACATGTCGAATTCATCGCTTTCTCGAAGAGGCTTCATCGCTTCGACGCTGGCAGGCGGCTCACTGCTGGGGACTTCGCTGCCAGGAGTTTTCTCATCGCCACAAACGGCACGGGGACAGGAGAAGCCTCGTCACAAGGTCGAACGCATGGGTATTGGCGCGATCGGCTTGCGTTATCAGGGGAGTGTGATCGCGAATAAGGCGCAGTTGCACGGAGATATCGTTGCCGTCTGCGATGTTGATCGCAATGTCCGCGATCAGGCCAAAGCGGCCTTTGGAAGTACGCCGCACAGCAGCGAAGACTATCAGGATTTGCTCGCCCGCAAAGATGTCGATGTCGTCACGATCGGCAGTCCCGATCATTGGCACACCAGGATGGTGATCGACGCTTGCCGCGCCGGTAAAGATGTCTACTGCGAAAAACCACTGACGTTGACCGTTGATGAGGGCAAGCTGCTGACCAGGGTGGTGAAAGAAACCGGACGTGTGGTGCAAGTCGGTTCCTGGCAGCGCAGTGATGATCGATTTCGGCAGGCTGTTGAGATGGTCCGAGGGGGTCGAATCGGCCGATTGCAAAAGGTCGAGGTGGTGCTTGGCAAGAATGCAACCAGTGGTTCGTTTGTGCCGCGAACTCCTCCCGCCCATTTGAATTGGAACTTATGGCAGGGCCAGACGCCGGATGTTCCGTATATCGAAGAGCGGTCGCACTACACGTTTCGCTGGTGGTATGAATACTCGGGCGGCCAAATGACCGACTGGGGAGCGCACCATATTGATATCGCACAGTGGGCGATCGATTCTAATCCGGTTGAGATTCACGGCACCGCCAGGATGCCCAACGTCGTCAATGGGTACAACGTCGCGATCGATTTCAACGTCACCTACAAGTATGCCAATGGCGTGATGATGACGGTCAGTGACACCGGAGATAACGGCATTCTGTTTACTGGCGATGCCGGTCGAATGTTCGTGAATCGAGGAAAGATTACCGGCGCGCCCGTCGAGGCTTTGAAAACAAATCCGCTGAACCGTGAAGACTGGAAGGTCTACGACTACGACAACCTCGAACGTCCTCCGCGGGCAGGAAAACTGGATGCGATCATCAATCACATGGGCAACTTCTTTGACTGTGTCGAGACTCGCCGCACGCCTGTCTCTGATGTCGAAAGTCAACATCGCAGCGTCAGCACCTGTCACCTCGGAAACATTTCGATGCGTCTGGGTCGGCCGCTGAAGTGGGATCCTGAAAGAGAATTGTTCCGTGATGACGCGGAAGCCAATGCCATGCTGGGGCGTGAGCAACGCAAGGGGTTTGAAGTCATCTAAATAATCATTCAAACAGACCGCTTGCCGTTGAACAGTGAAAGACACCAGCCATGCAACAAAACGCTTCATCTCTCATCACCGATCAGCATCGCGAACTTTACGAGCGCGAAGGTTACTTCATTCTGGAAAGCGTGATTTCGGACGAGCATCTACAAATCCTGCGTGATTCATGCGATCACCTGATCGACCTGATGCACCAGGAGATGGATCGACAGGGAACCGACCACATTCATATCAGCCATCGCGGCAAGCGGTATCATATTGCCAAACAGTACGACAAGACGCCTCGGCTGTCGGAATATGTGTTCAGCCCGCTGATGGCCGACGTCTGCCGAGCGACGATTGGTGAAACCGCGTTCCTGTTTTACGACCAGTATGTCGCCAAGTGTGCCGAGCAGGGTATCAAGTTCTCGTGGCATCAGGATGGCGGCTACCTCGGCTTTCCACACACGCCGTATGTCACGGTCTGGGCAGCCGTTGACGACATGACGGAGGAGAATGGCACGGCATACGTCATGCCGTATTCGACAATCGGAATCCGGTCTCTTGTTGAACACATTCGCGACCCGGAAACGGGCGACAAGGTTGGATACTTCGGAAAGGAACCGGGCATTCCCGCCATCGTGCCCGCAGGCAGCCTGGTCGTATTCAGCTCGCTGACATTTCACCGCAGTGGAGCGAATACCACCAACCGCATGCGTCGCGCTTACGTGACGCAGTATTCAGCAGTACCGATTTATAAACCTGGAACTCAGGAGCTGATGCACCTGGGAGTTCCGTTTCTGCAACCGTGAACCTGACGTTCCAGATCAAAGTAGCAGGCACACTCCGTGTGCCGCAGCCATCAGCGGACGGCACACGGAGTGTGCCTGCTGCTGTGGACACAACCCGGAGAATCTTATGCAACCGTCATTGCTGACACGTCGTTCGTTTTGTGCTGCCAGTGCCGTGGCAGTCGGAAGTGCTGTCATGCCGCGAACTCTTGCCGATGCGGCGGAATCGGAGCCGTTCCAACTGAAGTACATTCTCGGTTCCTGCATGTACGGTTATCAGTACGTCGGTGAGATCCTGCCGGAAGTCCGCAAGACCGGCGCCACCGCGCTCGACATCTGGCCAAAGGTGCATGGCAACCAGCGCGAACAACTTACCGATCTGGGTGAAGACAAGTTCTCAGCGATGTTGAAACAGCACGAGATCACGCTCGGATGTATTACTCAGTACAAGCTCTGGCCATTTGGTCTGCAGGACGAAATGCGACTGGCGCAGCGCTTCGGTTGCCAGACCATTGTCACCGGCGGTCGGGGCCCTGCGGGCTTGAAAGGCAACGATCTGAAAGCGGGCGTTCAGGACTTCATTGAGAAGATGAAGCCGCACCTTGAAGTGGCTGAAGAAACCGGTGTGATCATCGCCGTCGAGAATCACGGAAACAACCTGATCGAGTCGCCTGATTCTTTGAAATGGCTGGCCGAACTAAGACCGTCGAAGCATCTGGCGATTGCTTTCGCACCTTATCACCTGCCACAGGATGCGGAGCTGCTTGGCCGTTTGCTGAAAACGCTGGGTGATTCGATCGCTGTTTTCTACGCCTGGCAGCACGGGATGGGCTGTCACGAAAAGCTGCCCAAGGAACAGGAACTACTGCAGTTGCCCGGCCGCGGCGATCTCGACTTCGGTCCGTTGCTCGCGGCGCTCAAGCGAATGAAGTACTCCGGCTGGACGGAGATCTTCATGCACCCTGTTCCGCGCGGCATTCCGATTCTCGAAACCGCCTCAGCCGTGACGGCCGAGATCAATCGCAGTCGCGATTATCTGAATAAAATACTCAGCGATGCTTGAGCCTGACGCGGCGCAAGCCTCTTTCAATCAGGATGATTACCATGCAACCCAAAGTTCTTATTATTGTCGGTGATGCCAGCGAGACTCTGGACACGATGTACCCGTATTACCGGTTAATCGAAGCCGGTTTTCAGCCCGTCGTCGCGGCCCCGGAAAAGCGGCGTTACCAGATGGTTCTGCATGAGGTAAAGCCTGGCTGGACGATCACAAAGGAGTGGGAAGGTTACACCATCCAGGCGGACGTCGCGTTCGTGGAGATCGATCCGGACGAGTATCTGGGGATCTTCTACTCGGGCGGCCGCGCTCCTGAGTACATTCGCGATGACCCCAATCTAATCCGCATCACGCGTTACTTCTTCGAAAAGAATGCTCCGATCGCGAGCGTCTGCCATGGCGTCGAGAT
>CALDJX010000009.1 GCA_937899075.1 uncultured Planctomyces sp.
CTACCTCGCAACGCTCGCCGGATGACCGCTAAAATATGCGAAACTGGAACTTAGTGAAGCAAAACGTAGAGATCTCAATCGCAAAACAAACACCCCGGAATCGTCTTCCGGGGTGATGTTTAGAATCTCACAAACGCGATCGACTACTTAAAGACGGCGTGATCGGGATTGCCTTTCGCATCGATGTAGGCAATCAGGTCGAGCACTTCTTCAATCGTCATCGTGTTAAGCAACTTGGCCGGCATCAGAGAGATCGGTGACGGCTGCATGATGTCGATTTCGTCTTTCGAGATGACGATCGGTTCGCAATTTTCGATACCCAGCGGGTTCGGCATCAAGGTGACCGACTTGTTGTCTTCTGCGACTTTCATTCCGGTGAACTGTTTGCCGGCATCCGTCACGACGACCCAGCCCTGGAACTTCTTGTCGATCTCTTTGGATGGATCGATGATCGACCTCAACACGTGCAGTCGATCTTTCTTGGCTTCAAGTTTCGCCATGTCTGGACCGACTCGGCCGCCGACATCCTTCATCTGATGACAGGCGAAACACGCGACCGTCGTGAAGAGTTTCTTCCCGTTCGAAAACGATCGCCCCTTCATGCTGGAGACCTGCTCGGACAGTTCTTCGAATTTCCAGTCGCGAACAAATGGGCGAATTTCGCCGAATTCGGTTGGCTCGGCAATCGGATTCTTTGCGAGATAGGCATCGACATCCGACACGACGTGCATGACGCCGGCCATCGTTCGCCAGTGGCCTGGGAAAGTGCAGACGTACGGGTAATCGCCGGCCTGACTTGGAGCAACGATCACCAGGCGTTCGGTTTCACCAGCCTGCAGCAGCTTTGTTGTGTGTAGAATTTCTTTCGAATCCGGCACGAAGCCTTTCGCAAAAGCATCCGGAGACGTTGCCATTCGCTCAGCCAATTGAGCCACTTCCATCATCTTACCTGGCGTGGTGACCAGCAGGTTGTGCGGCATGATGTCGGTGTTCTCAAGGACCAACTCGAAAGGCTTGCCCGCCTGGACAACGATTTCCGGACGGTCGTAACGCATGCGATGCGGTACCGTTCGAATGGTGATGATGCGAACTCCCAGGTCCCCGATTTCTACTCTGATCATCTTCGCCTTGTCGGCGGGTAGCTGCCCCGCCAGATCGTTGGCCAGTTGCAAAGACGTTCGAACTCCGATGGTTGCTCGTTCCGTGGCGTCAACACCTTTGACGTAGGTAACCAGTGAATCGACCAACGGCCGAATCACGGCCTCGTCCTTCGACCAGCGTGACCGAGGAATTTTCTGTATTCCACGCGCGGCCGACGTTCGAGCGACGCCTTTCTGAATGAACTCAGACAGAGTTGCAAAGGTCTCGGCGTCGTACCCCGGCACGTAGGTAATCGCGTTAATTGCCGATCGCTGAATGGCGCCGGCAGAGTTTGAACCGAGATCAATCGAAGCAACTTCTGCAGAAGCTGGATTATCATTTTTCTGGAAGGCTTCCTTCCGCGACGAATCAAGAACCGACAGAGAAAAGCCGGCCATTCGATCGACATACTGGCCGTTGCCTTCCGTCCGATTCCAGATTCGAATCGACTCGATCGAAACTTCTCGGCCGAGATCAACTTCCCACCAGGGCTCATTATCCTGCTGGCTGGTGTGAGTCTGTCCGCCTTTCGCATAGGAGCCATCTTTGTTTCCGTCGATGGCTCGCTTCGCCTCTCCTCCGTGAGCAGTGCTGGACTGTCTGGCATTTCCGCGGCGAGCGACATTGCGACCGCCGCTGATGACTTCAACTTCCGCCAGAGTCAGGGCTCGGTTTCTGCCGGGCAGAGCGATTCGAACGAAACGTCCCATCGCGCCTTTTTCCTTCTCAGCCGCTTTGGCGAGTTTATCCGGCAGACCGTGAAGCAGCGGTTCGATTCTCGAATGCAACGATGCTCGAAGCTGCGTGTCAGGAATGATCTGCACGGAATCCAGGAAGTCTCGCAGCGACCGCGTGGACCGTTCAGCAAGTGCCCAGGCTTTGTCGACAGACTGGTCAGCGGCGACCAGGGCGACGTATCCAATCTTTCGGGTGATCGGTCGTTTTGCGGACCTGGTCCATTTCTCAAACTGAGCACGCGTGCTAATCAGTTCTGAAGGCTCGCGCCGGCTGAGCATCAGCACCAGATCAAAAATCACCTGGTTAGCTCCGTCGATATCGTTGCCGTCAACGTACTCGATCGCTCCGGTCAGTTCAGCCAGTTCGTTTGAGTTCTTCGAACTGGCCAGACCTGCGAGAGCTTCAGCTCGCTGCTGCTCCCGAATTCCCGGTCGAGTCAACATGGCCATGTAAACCGGAGCCGACTTAGGCAGCTTGCTGAGATCCGCAGTCGGAATGCTGCCGAGGATGTAGTCAATCCCCGCCGGGTTATCAGCTGCGAACTTTTCACCAGAGCTGATAGCCGATTTCCACACTGGTTCGAGGCCGCGAATGACCTCACCCAATGCGTAGTTAATATAGTAGTCGCGTTCGTGATTGACGGCCTGCAGAGCAACTTCCGCCGCCGCCGAAGTGTTGACCCACGAGGCCGCTCGAATGGCTTCCAGACGAACTCGAGGATGATCGTCGTTGACCGCTTTAGTCAGCCACGCAATGACGTCGTCGTGCGGGAAGAGATCCCGCCAGTGAGAAAGCACGCGAACCGCCGCCGCGCGAGCACGAGCGTCCTTGGAATTCAGGCGACCTTCCAGCAGTGCCCGGCTGAACTCCTGAGTCTTCGCGTTTGTGTTAGCAGCGGTGTTGTGGTGCTGGCAGACCCACAAAGCTTCGAGCAGATGGTGCTCGACGTCTTTGTCGCTGGCGTCGAGGTTCTTCGTCCATTTCTGAACGGCGGCCGCGACGTCGTCGGCAGAGAACTCTCGCAGACGAATTCGCGTGCGGTGTCGAACTCGGTCTTCTGGCGATTTCAGTTGATCAAGCAGTTCAGGAATTGAGAGTTTCGTCAGGTCCTGATTCTTCAGCAGCGGACGGCCTGGATAAGTAATTCTCCAGATTCGGCCGTGAGTGTGGTCGCGGTTTGGGTCTCGAAGATTGTGCTGCATGTGGCCGACGAGTGGGTTGAACCAGTCGACAATGTAGAGTGCTCCGTCCGGGCCGAACTGAATGTCGGTCGGTCGGAAGTTGCGGTCTGCTGAAAAGAGGATCGGTTCGATTTCTTTGCCTTCGAATCCGGAGCCCGCATCTTTGACGGTGTGCTGCAGAACGCCTTGGAAACCGATGCAGTTATTGAGCAGGTAATTCCCCTGAGCTTCAGGCGGGAAGTGTCGGCTGGAAACGATTTCGCAACCGGCTGTCGGTCGAACTCGCTTTTTGAAGAACTGTTCCATCGGCTTGCGATAAACGAACTTGAACGGGCCGAAGTCATCCTGCCCGGCAAAGTTTTGAGTCCGCATCGAGAACGCAGTTCCGAAGTAATTCGCACCGCCTGAAGCATCCGCGACAAAGTTCTGCCCCCAGCGATCCCAACAGTGGCCCCACGGATTGGCAAAGTTGTACGAGACGAAGGTTTCAAGTTTCTGTCGAGTCGGATCAAACCGGTAAACCGCTCCGTGACCGTTTCGAGTCGGACCGTAAGGCGTTTCAACCTGCGTGATGTGGAACGTTCCTTCGTGCATGTAAACGCCGCCGCCCGGACCCCAGACGAAAGCACCAATCGCGTGGTGACTGTCGCCCGAGTCGAAACCGCCCATCACGATCTTCCGTTGGTCGGCTTTGTCGTCGCCGTCGGTGTCAATCAGGTGGACGAGGTTGGGCTCCTGAGCAACGTACGCTCCTCCGTCGCCGACTTCGAAGCCAGTTGGAAGATGCAGGCCGCCCGCGAAAACGGTTTGCTTGTCGGCTTTGCCGTCGCCGTCGGTGTCTTCAAAGATGAGCAGTTTATCGTCCGGTTTGTTCGGCGGCTGATACTGAGGGTAGCTCGGCATCGTCGCGACCCAGAGCCGCCCCTTCGCATCGAACGTGAAGTTGACCGGGTTTTCGAGATCCGGAAAGTCAACTTCTGAAGCAAACAAATTAACTTCGTAACCCTTGGCCAAAGTGAATTTCTTGATGGCCTCTTCAGGAGGAAGAATGTTGACCGGCTCTTTGAAGTTGGTCGGCACGTCGTAAAGCTGACGAGTTCCGCTGTAGTCGACCGGGCCGGACATCGGCTTACCCAGAGCGGCCGCCCAGATTCGCTTGTCGACAACCTCGCACATTTCATCGAGTTTGCCGCGTTCATTCTCCAGCACATACTCGTCGGTGAACGGCGGGTTGCCGTTGTCTCGCCGCGACCGCCCGCCATAAATGTAAAAGCCATTCACTGCTCGGTAGCGATGGAAGTATTGAAAATCTTTCTCGGCGATCTCGGCCATCAGTTCCTTCGAAATCGCAGACTGAGGAGCCGCCTTGCCAAACGCAGCCTTTGCAAACGCGGGAGCAAACACCTTGTAGCCGTCGTCGCTCAGGTGAATTCCGTTAAACGTCAACGGTGCCTTGTTCGCGGCGTAAAGTTCGAGACTCAATGAGAACAGATCGATGAACGGCGTCTTCGTTTCCGCAGCGACCTTTGCCATTGTTTTGGTGTAAAGCTCGATGTTCGGGTTCGACGCCGAACCGTCCGGCAGGTTCGAGTCGTTCAGGTTCTCGTGAGCGATCGGCGAGCAAAGCACGACCTGAGGAGCACCGTCGCCCGAATAATTCTGCGTGGCCGTGTGAGCGAGAAAGTCTTTCAGCTCTTGTTCGAACGTCGCCAGACCGGCTTCGCCGTTAAACGATTCCGCGAAGCCAAAGAACGCGAAGATCACGTCCGCTCGGACCAGAGTGAGATGCTTGTCCGGCTCGCCGAAGTCCAGCGATCTCGGACGGAAGCGAACTTCGTCAGCCGTGAAGCCCTGGTCTCGCACGGCGAGATTCAGATCAGGATGAACCGCGTGAATCTGAGCCTCCATGTGCCCGAAATATTGCTCGCGTTCAGCCAGTGACCCACCGATAAAGACGACGTTGTCGCCCTTCTTCAATGTCACAACTCCGGCAGCGTCAGCAGACATTGCCAGGCCATGAGAAACCATCGCCACAACGGCGACACCAAGCATCAACGAACGAATCGGCAGGGCCTTCATCACAACAACCTTCCTGTGTGTATCAAGTTTGAAATCACGGCCGTGAAAATCAGCCGGACTTTTCAGCGGAGGGAATCTCAGGTGGATGCCTGACAATCGGGGGCCAGCTATGCTAGCGGCACTAACCGGCCGACGGCAATCATTCCGACAATGCCTCGCCGGTTGCATCAACGTTGTCTTACGCAACAATCTCGCCGCCGCGATTTTCCGTCTCGATTCTTCACAACCAACGACCACAGCGAGTGCCGATGTCTGCCGATTCCACTCTCTCAAAGCTCACGCGACTGCCGTGGCTCGACGAACTGGTCGACTACCTGAAGACTCACGAAGACGACCTGTGGAGCTGGTTCTCGACGGAAACTGACCGACATAAACAGGCCGAAGCCGTACGACTGGATTTGCTCCGCACGACGTACCGGATTGATCGAGAATCACATACTCAGCTCTACGAAACTGCATACGCTGTCGCCAGCACGCTGGGCATCGACGCGCCGCTGACGATCTATCAGGCGCAGCAGTCACCGGATCTCAATGCTTCACTGAAGTTCGTGCCGGGCGAGGTTCACATCGTGCTACACGGGCCGCTGCTAGAAACACTCGACAATGGCGAACTCAAAGCACTGCTCGGCCACGAACTTTCACACTACTTATTATGGACCGAGTGGAACTCGGAAATTCTGATCGCGCATGAGATCCTGCTCGGCATGTTGAACGACCCACGCGGCGACGAGGTCCACCTTGAAACGTACCGTCGTCTGCAACTCTTCACCGAAGTCTTCTGCGATCGCGGCGGCCTGCTTGCCTGCGGTGATCTGGCGACCGCCGTTCGCGTCGAAGTCAAGATGCAGACCGGTCTGAAGGAAGTCGACGCCCAAAGCTATCTTCAGCAGGCCGAAGAGGCCGCTTCGAAAAACGGCGACGGAACATCGGGCACGTTTGTGACCGAAGGGTTCTCTCACCCCGAAGCGTTCTTACGAGTCCGCGCGATCCAGCTTTGGAATTCGACCACCTCGACCGAAAACCAGGCGGACGTTTCGTCTGTCGAACAAACCATCCGCCGCATGATCGAAGGGCCGCTTTCACTGGAGCAGATCGACCTTCCCGGCCAGCAACGGCTGACCGCCGTCACGCGGCAGCTCATCAACGAGATTCTCGAACCTTTATGGATGAGAACGGAACTCGCATTGTCCCACGCAAGGCTTTTCTTCCCGGACATCCAACGCCCATCGTCCACATCGCCAGCCACTCACAACGGCACGCCGTTATTCAACATCGCGACGATCATTTCCGACGGTGATGAAACGGTCACACGATACTTCAGCAGCGTGCTTCTGGACTTTGTGACGGCCGATCGAGACATCCAGGAAGCGGCTCTCGCCTGGGGAACTCAAAAAGCCGACGCATGGTCCATCGCAGAAAGCTTTTCCGAAGTCGCAATCAAGGAACTCAAACTGCGCAAGAAGCAATTTCAGCAGATTCGCACCGATGCTGATTCGCTGATCAAGCAGGCCGAGACGTCTCACTCGGCAACGTGATGAAGACTCGCCCGGTTCGGCAATTTCAGTACGGTGCGTGAGCGTAGCGCAACGCACCTTCTGGAATCAGTTCATGGTGCGTTCCGCTGCGTTCCACGCACCCTACGCATTTTCCTGGTCACGAACGAGTCGGCCTCACTGCTTACCCGTCTGCAACTGGCCGAGTAACCCGTAGGACCGGCCGTGGATGAGGCACCCCATCGCCCGCAGCCAGCACTCTGCACTTGAGCTGAGTTCATCGGACCTGACGCTTTTCGACACGGCCGCTGCGATCGCAACTGCAGATTCGTCGAGGCAGATGCTGACCGCCCCCGACCGTCGACACTGAATGACGCATCCTCAGCTTCTTCCGTTGAAGCCGAAAGTCTGCAGTGGACCAGTTGACGGCAATGTCATGCCCCCTTCGGTAACCGATGAAACCCGGACAGGCCGCACGCGAATTCCGCGCAGCCGGTGTCTGGTGGTCGACATCCTGCGGCTCCATCAGCGTAACCCGACGGTTGCTCACAATCGTTACATGCAGCTCGCCGATCTGGCCGACGCTCGCGGCCGATCACCCATCCGAATTTCCTGGTCCGCTCTGTTCATCAAAGCGTGGGCCGAAGTCAGCAACCGTCACTCCACCATCCGCCAGACCTGGCGAGACTGGCCGTGGGGACACATCTTTCAGCATCGAGAATCCGTCGCCAATCTGGCCGTCAACCGCCAGCATGACAATGAAGACTGGCTTTTCTGGGGCCTCGTTCGCTCGCCCGAGCGGCAATCGCTGATCGACATCCAGTCCGCCCTCGACGCCTTCAACAATGCTCCGACCGAACCGCAGTTTCACAAGCAACTGAAACTCGCCGCGCTGCCGACGTGGGCTCGACGATTCATCTGGTGGTGGAACCTGAACATCGCTGGCGAGAAACGCGGTAAGCGACTCGGAACATTCTCACTGACGACTATCTCCGGCCGCGGAGCGGAAATCCAACACCCGCCAACCGTCATGACAACCGGTCTGACCTTCGGCCCACTCGACCCCGACGGCCGCATGAAAGTCACAGTGGTTTACGACCACCGATTGATGGACGGCTCATTCATCGCCAACCGCCTGCTCGACCTGGAAGCACAACTCACGGGTGCAGTACTCGCCGAACTGAGAACGCTCACCCAATCCGAACCATCGTCCAGGAACTTCGAACAACGCCCGCAGCCAGGTCCGACCTTAAGCCACGACAAAAACGCTGCATGATTGCTCACTTTGAAGACGCGAAAAATATGAGCCACAGAGGACACAGAGTGCTCAGAGAAATTTTGCGATGTCCTGCCAGAAAAACTCCGTGACCTCTGTGCTCTCTGTGGCTCATTTTTCATTACCAACAATGTTCGGTCATCCATGATTTCCTCCGAATCAACATCGTCAGAACTCCCAGTCATCAACGGACGACTGCGGGATTTCTCCGACGACCCAATCGCGTGCATGCGCCGCGTTCAGCAGGAAGTCGGAAACCTCGGAGCACTCCAGGAAGGCGACCAGCAACTGGTCTTCGCATTCGGCGCGGATCTGAACCGCCAGATTCTCAGCAAGGCCGACCGTTTCCACTCACAGTTCTTCGCGATCCGAGGCCCGAAGAATTCAGCTCAGCGGCGGCTGACCTCCGGCCTGCTCAGCATGAATGGAAAAGAGCACTCGCAGCAACGGCGGACCATGAAGGCCGGATTTGCGAAACGGGCGATTCCTGGCTACTCGCACATGATCGCTCACCACGCTCAGGAAATGCTCAGCGACTGGCGACCCGGCCAGACCCGCGACGTTTCCGGCGACATGACCGGGCTGATGCTGAGAATCTCGAGTTCGATGCTGTTCGGAATGGAAGAACCAGAACTGGCCTTCGAAATCGGACGAATGATGGAACGCTGGGTGGAGCTGAATCAGGAACTCGGCATCGCCGCTCTGGTCGCGACCGACGATTTCTATCCGCGGTACCAGGAGATGCTGTCGTTTGCCGAGGAACTGGAAGCTCGCCTCCGGCAACTCATTGATCGCCGAGCCGCTGACGAATCGGCATCCGGGCACGACATCATCTCGATGCTTCTGCGAGCCCGCCGCGCCGGAGCACCGATGACCGACTCGCAGCTCGTCGGCCAGACGGCTCTGGTCTTTGCGGCTTCGCAAATGACGACGGCCCACACGCTGTCATGGACGCTGTTTCTGCTGGCTCAACATCCGGAAGTCATGCGGGAACTCGTCGACCAGATTTCCGACCAACCCGAATCGAACCTGCGCATCGGGCCGCCCGACGCTTCGACCGGCATCATGCCTGCGGCCTCGACCAGCGTGCTTGACCGGGTGATTCGCGAAAGCATGCGAGTCCTTCCGGCATCCGCCTATTCGCAACGAGTCACCCACGGCTCGACGGAACTGAACGGTGCGCCGCTGAAGCCAAACTCGCTGGTGATTTTCAGCCAGTTCATGACGCATCGCAACGAGCAGTTGTTTCAGTCGTCCAGTGAATTCCAACCGGACCGCTGGAAGTCAGTCCGTCCGACCGGTTACGAGTACCTTCCGTTCGGCGGCGGAGCCAAATTGTGCCTGGGCGCTCCGCTGGCGATGTCAATCCTGAACATCGTCCTGCCGATGACGCTGCAGCGAGCCGGCCTGCAGGTGGTCCCCGACTCCGAAGTCAACGGCCGAGTCGTCTCGACGATGTTCTCCCCCGAGCACCCTCTCAACATGTACTTGCTCGCCCCCTGCACCATCGCCGAAACTTCGCCGTTGAGCGGCAACATTCACACCCTGGTGACGCTCCCCGGCCAGGCAAGCCAACGCGCCGCCGCGTAACG
This sequence comes from uncultured Planctomyces sp., assembly GCA_937899075.1. GTDB lineage: Bacteria > Planctomycetota > Planctomycetia > Planctomycetales > Planctomycetaceae > JABMPE01. The sequence continues at coordinate 9,500 of CALDJX010000009.1, forward strand.
ATTGGGCCCTCAGCCACTGCCCAATCCCGTCATTCCCGCGCAGGCGGGGACCCCGTTCGTCGGTTCTGGGTTCCCGCCTGCGCGGGAATTACGAAGAAGCGGCGAGTCATTGCGTCGCTCCGCCAAAAACGTAGGGCCGGTTCCCACCGGCCGGTAGGAACCGGCCCTACGAATTCATTTCCTGCGGCTACTTGCGAATGTCGTAACAAAGCAGGGCGTTCTGGTCGCGGGCGTAGAGGAGACCGTCGACGATGACGGGGTGTGGCCAGCTCTTGCCGTTCTTTGTGGCGAGTCTGAACGAACCCTTCAGTCGATACTCCTCGGGAGTTGCTTCAATCAGGGCCATTACTCCGTCTTCGTAGCGGAAGTAGAGATGCCCGTCGGCCAGGAGAATCGCGGCTGAGCCACCGCCCGGGCCTCGGCCTCCGGACCAGACTTCCTCGCCGGTTGAGAAGTTAATGCACAGCGGAAATCCGTTGTTGTGACCGTGGCCGCAGTAGATGTGGTCGGCGTAAACGATCATGCCGCCGTGGTGATTCTGCATTTTCTTCGCGTCAAGAAAATACTTTTCTTTGGCAACCAGACCGTCGCCTTCTTTGACAATCTGCAGCAGCGCGGCCCCGGTGCCGTAGCCGGTCGAGCAGAAGACGCTGTCGCCTTTGACCAGCGGCGTCGAGATGTTGGCAGTCCCGTTGGCAATGCGGTTGTACGACCAAAGCTGTTTGCCATTCTCAGCATCGATAGAAATCACTCCTCGACCGGTTAACTGAATGTACTGCTTCACGTCCCGTGCGTGGCTGATCACGATCGACGAGTAGCCCGCTCCGTCTTTCCCTCGCTTGCCGATGTCATCCGGCATGGCCGACTTCCAGATCGTCTCGCCGGTTTTCTTATTCAGTGCGACAACGACTGCGTCTTTCGCACCAGGAGTGCAGACCAGCCGGTCGCCGTCGATCAGAGGAGATTCGCTGTAGCCCCAACCCGACATCATGCTGCCGCCAAAGTCTTTCGGAAAATCCTTCTGCCACGCGATCTTGCCCGTCGTCACGTCGACTGCGACAAGATGCCCGTCTCGCCCCAACGCGTAAACAAGTCCGCCATCGACTGTCGGCGTGCAGTTGGGATCTCCGCCGCCGACTGGAGTCGCCCACAGTTCGCGGCCACCGTTCAGGTCGAGCGCGATCAGCTCGCAGCCAGCCTTGCGTTTGCCCATCGTGAAGATGCGGCCTCCCGAGATCGCAATCGACGAATACCCTCGACCAAGTCCGTCAATCTGCCACTTGACTTCCGGCCCGTATTCGGGCCATTCGGATTGCAGCCCGGTTTCGTCCAGCGCGATCCCATTTCGATGAGGCCCCCGCCACGAAGGCCAATCGTTGGCAGTCGCCATCTGCATCTGCTGGGCGAAGGCCAGCGACGCAATACCGAGAAGTATCCATGAGCGGAATTCTGCGTGGAGCATTGATTCAAAACCTGTGAGCAAAAGGCGGGAAGAACTGCCCGGTCAGGCAGCGGGGGAGTGTCACAACATCAACGGAAAAAGCTGACCGACTCGTTGAAGAGTCGACTGACGGCGCGCAGCGTGAATATAGTCCGAATGCTCGCCGCCAACAATTCGGATCGAGGCAGCGTTCGCCGTCGCAACGCGTAGGTCAGGCTCTGCCTGACGAAGTCTGGTCAAGGAATCACAGAGTAAATCAGTTCCCTACTCCGTCAGGCCGAGCCTGACCTACTGAATTGCCGTAAGTCCTGATCGCTTTTCACAGTCAAACTTCAGAATCGCCCGAGGTCACCGAACATGTTCAGACCAGACACGCTGCTCAGACACGAACTTACTGAAGCGTCGTTTCGCCGTAGAATCGCGCCGACGGTGATGATCTCTGTGATCTCGTTCGTTCTGGCAATGCAGACGCAGTTCGCGATCGCGGAAACCTTGCTGGCTGGTGCCGCCAAAGTCGACATTACCAATCTCGATGCCGGACCGGTCAACGATCCACTTTATGTAAAAGCGCTGGTTCTGAAGTCCGGCTCGACGATGACCGCCATCGTCACGGTCGACGCCGTCGCCATCGGAGGAATCGGCCACATTAAAGACGACTATCTCGGCAAGGTGAGGGCTGCCGTTGAAAAAGAGCTCGGCATCAAACCGGCCAACGTCATCGCAAACGCCAGCCACTGCCACGGCATCGTCTGCACGGACGCCGACGAGCGGACCATTCGGGCGATCAAAGAAGCCGCCAGCAACCTCGTCCCGGTTAAAGTCGGAGTCGGAACCGGTTACGAAGATCGCATCATGGAGAACCGTCGGCTCATCATGAAAGACGGCCGCACGATCGACGTCCGGCATGCGTACTCAATTCCGCCTGACGAAGAGATCGCTTCCGTCGGACCAGTCGACACGGAAATCGGCGTCCTCAGACTTGACCGACTCGACGGAACAACGCTCGCCGTGGTCTACAACTTCGCCTGCCACCCGATTCAGAACGTGCCCAGCCGAGGCAACAGCGCGGACATCACTGGCTTCGCGTCGCAGGTCATCGAAGACAATCTCAGCGAAGGAACCGTTGCTCTGTTCGTGCAGGGCTGCGGCGGCGACATCAACCCGATCCGCTACAAAGACGTTGATTATCCACGCGACGCCGAACCGCTCGGCAACATGCTCGGCCTGAGCACTCTGAAAGCCGTTCGTAAAATCACTGCCAAAGAAGACAGCCGACTTAACGTGCTGAGCGAAGTTCTCACACTCCCGCGCGCGGACACGGACAGCCGCATCGCAGAAATGGAATCCGAGCAGACTCGGCTGATGCAATCACTGGGCGGTACGACTCTCAACCTGAAAACATTCATCCCGCTTTTTGTGAAATACAAAGCGTCGGAAGAATTTCCCGCCAACTACCCGTATCGATATCTGCATGACCGCGCGATGGGACGCAAAGATCTCGACACGCTCGACGCGGAAAACCGAGCGAACATGGAGCGGTACATCCGCAACATCCACACGATGGAGAAGCTGACGCGTCTCAACACAAACATGCGACTGCTGCGAAAACATCACGCCGCTGGAGCCGCGGCCGGCAAACGCACGATCGACGTCGAGCTGACCGGCCTCCGCATCGGCGATTTCGTGATGACCACTTTCCCCGGCGAGCTGACCGTGCAGATCGGTCTGAACCTCAAAAAGAAATCGCCACACAAACCAACATTCATCGCCGGCTACACGAACGGCTACATCTATTACGCCCCGACGACCGAACAACTACTGAACGTCGGCGGCGCTCAGGAAGACAGCGACTGCGTACTCGGGGCGGACTGGCAGAAGATCTACGAGGACAAAGCAGTCGGAATCCTCAGCGAGCTTTAGTCGTGTTGAGCCTGAACGACAACGACTGACGCAAAGTCGCAAAGCCGCTAAGAAACGCAAAGACCAGCAATCGCTCGTCGAACAAAATTTCTTCACTCACTTCTCTGTTCACAGAATCCCTTTGCGAAACTCTGCGTCTTCGCGACTTTGCGTCAGACATCTTCCTTGCACGCACGATGGACATCACAGCAGACAAGGGAATGGAGCGACGAATTGAATCTTAATTACGACTTCTACGCGCCGGGGCAGATCACCTTCGGCTGGGGTCGGCGATCTGAGCTGGGCTCGATTGTTGCGCAGCATGGACAGCGAGCGTTTTTCGTTTCCGGAAGTCGCACACTCGATGCCTCCGGCCTGCTCGGCAAGCTGGTCGATCAGGTGAGGTCTGAAGGCTGCGACTGCGAACTCGTCACGACGATTTCGCACGAACCCGAAGTGACTGATGTCGACAGGCTGGTTGCTGATCTCGTTCGGCGAGGCGCTGGACCCGGTGACTGTTTAGTCGGCATCGGCGGAGGCTCCGCGATCGACCTCGCGAAGGCGGCCGCTGCCCTGGTGACCAACCGCGAAAGCTCGACCGTTAAAGACTACCTCGAAGGTGTCGGGGCCGGACTGACGATCAGCACTCCGCCATTGCCGCTGATTGCGACGCCGACGACGGCGGGCACCGGAACGGAAGCCACGAAGAACGCAGTCATCTCGTCCTACGATCCGGCGTTCAAGAAAAGTCTGCGGTCGCCAATGATGATCCCGGATGCGGTCCTGATCGACCCTGAACTGGCAGTCGGTCTCTCGCCGGAAACGACCGCTCACACAGGCATGGACGCGATTACCCAGCTGCTCGAAAGTCTCATTTCAGACCGCGCCCAACCAATTCCGCAGGCGTTGTGTCTTCACGGGCTGTCGCTGGCGATCCCTGCGATCGTCGAATCCGTCGAGAATGGCTCGTCACGTCCGGCACGCGAAGCGATGGCACATGCCGCTTTGCTGTCAGGTCTCGCATTGGCGAACTCGGGGCTGGGCATGGCTCACGGTGTCGCCGCTGCGTTGGGTGTTCACGCCCGAGTTCCTCACGGCCTTGCCTGCGCCGTCATGCTGCCAACAACTCTCAGAACAAATCGCGAGGTCGCTGAACGAACTCTCGCCCAGGCTGGCCGAGTCATGCAGCAGTCGGTGCTTGACTCTGAACTTTCAGACGGTGAATCACGCGAGATCGCGAAAGCCGTACCGCTTGATTCGGACGAGGCAGCGGCGGGATTTGCTATCCAGACAGTCGAGCAACTCTGTGATCGAATTGGCATTCCGAAAACATTGACCGAACTCGGCGTGACACACGATCAGATTCCCGCCATCGTCGTCAGCTCACGAGGGAACAGCATGAGCGGCAATCCGAAAACATTGAACGACGACGAGTTGACAATCATTCTGCGAAACATGACTGGCTGACACTCTTTAGCCATGCTGACCTCATTAATCGCAGAGGACGGAGAGAAAAAACGTCGAGTTACCGTAGAGTCTTTGCCTTTTCCTCACCGTCCTCTGCGGTTGCTCTCCTCTCCGACCTCTGCGATGAATTTCTGAATGCGTTAAAGAAGCCGACTCATTCGAACACCTCACCCGAACGGAAATCATGACGACGTTTCTTGAATTCCTCCGAGACCGGACTGCAGCCAGCGGGTTTTCGACCGAAGATGCGCTGGCCAGTTTCCTTCCGTTGATGCGGCAGTCGATCGAGGCTCACGCCACGGAATTCGTCGCGCCGCTCGATAACATCGACAGGCTGCAGGTCGAAGGCGTCCAGTTGTGGTTCGAAGAGTCTCATCTGAGGAAGCCGCTGCTGAACGCTCGCCATGTGCAGAAGATTCAGCGGCCGCGTGCTCGTGCTGTCGAAATTGTGGGAGAAAGCCGAGCGGTCACCGACGTCGACGACGACCGTGAATGGCACGACCTGTCCATCGGCAATCGCGATCAGACGGAAGTTGAGTATCCCGTTTACCTGCCCGGTTACGTCGCGTGGGAACATCTTGCGGAACATCACGACCCGCTTACCGACGTCTTCTGCCTGGGCATGATTCTCGGCAGCCTGGTCAGCGGTCTCGACTTTTCCGTAGACGAAGATCTGAATTCATTTGTCCGTTCGCGCGACAACCTTTTCAAACTGAACCCCGATCTGCACCCATTCGTCGCGCGAGCGATCGTGCAGATGACCGAGCTTGATCGAAATCGGAGACCGCAGGATCTGGCCGCCCTGTTTCGAGCCTTGCAGAACTACCGCGACCAGACGGTCAGCTTCGAAATCGAGATGACCAGAATCACTGGCTTCGAGACGCGTGACATCAAAGGCAAACAACAGGTCGTGCTCGCCAAACTGCAGGAGCGACTGTTTGAGATCTCACGCCGGAATCGATTGCTCAATTTCACACCGACGTCGCTCTCGATCAATCTGACTCAGGCGTCGGTGCCACTTTCGTTCGATATTCAACATATTCGACCGGAGCAGATTCTGACGTGGACTCCGAAGTTTCAGAAGAAGATCGCTGGCGGCGGCAACGTTGCTCTGAACAGCTATCTGAATTTTCGAGAAGCAATTTATCTGCCGAGCACTTTAAGCAAGATCGCGACAGAAGCTCGCCGCGACGAGAAGGAATTCGGCTTCGCGCAGCTGCGTCTTGTGGCCTGCTTTCTTCGCTGGACAAATCTCAAAGAGACACCACATGAATCGTACGACTCGCCGTTGCTGCTGATTCCCGTCCGACTTCGCAAGAAGAAAGGCGTGACGGACATTTACGAGCTTCAGCCGTTGAGCGACGACGCGGAAGTGAACCCCGTCATCCGGCACCAGTTTCGTCAGTTGTTCGGCATCACGCTGCCGGAACGGATCGACTTGAATGAATCGTCGCCGGAAGAGCTCTGGAAGTTCCTGGAAGACCAGATCCGCTGCACCGAACCCGGCGTGACGCTTGAACTGGTCGACAAACCTCGCGTCGAAATTCTGCACGACAAAGCGCGGCGGCGGCTCGAGCAGTATCGTAGAAAAGCCCGCGTTGCCGGCCGCGGCGTTCGCCGATTCCTGGATCTCGACTACTCATACGATCCCGCCAACTATCACCCACTCGGGCTGAAGTTGTTTTCCGCCCGCGTGAAACCAGTCGATGTGCACCTGCACGATATTCTCAACACGAAGCCGCCAGCGAGGACCGCTCCGCCAGACCAGAACGCGAAGGGCCTCTCGCCGGGCAACTCGATCATCGACTCGCCGGCCGTCATCGAGAAGGATCGTTCTTTCTACAATTTCAAAGGTCGATCGGGCGACAATCCGTATCACTGGGAATTCGATCTGTGCAGCGTAACGCTCGGCAACTTTCGCTACCGCCGCATGTCGCTGGTTCGTGACTACGCGTCGCTGGTCGAGGGCGACGCCAGCAACCCTGCTTTCGACGCAACATTTTCGCTCGTGCCTCGTCCACTGAAAGAAGATGCCGACGAGACGCTGCCGCTGACCGAACGCTTCCACGTTGTTCCTTGCGACCCGACTCAGACCGCGGCCATTGCCGAATCGAGAACGTCGCGCAGCTACATCATTCAAGGTCCGCCCGGCACAGGAAAATCTCAGACGATCACAAATCTGATTGCTGATTATGTCATGCGGGGCAAACGAGTTCTGTTTGTCTGCGAGAAACGAGCGGCGATCGACGTTGTTTATCACCGACTGAAGACGCAGGGTCTGGAAGAACTCTGCTGCCTGATCCATGACTCGCAGGCGGATAAAAAATCGTTCGTCATGGATCTGAAGGCGACGTACGAGTCGTTTCTCGATGATGCCAACCGCCGCCGGAACCACCAGAAACGCAAACGCGATGACCTGGTCAATCAGATCGAGCAGGAAGTCAAACCGCTGGATGATTTCAGCACGTCGATGAAATCTTCAACGGGCGACGCAGCAACATCCTTGATCGATCTTCTGCAGCGACTGGTGCAGATTTCCGATGCATGCCCGCAGGACCTGACTCCCGAGCAGTGGGAACAGATCCCGGATTACTCGCAGTGGGAACAGTCCGCGGCAACGTTGCGAAAATTCGATGAAGCCCTGCGTGATGTACAACCAAACGGCATCCTGCATGATGCCTCGCTGAAGTCCCTTGCCCCGTCGCTGGCCAAAGTCGACCGCCCCATCGATTCCGTTTCGACGGCTCTTCAGGAAGCTGCGCCGCCTCTGACAAAGCTGCAAACGACAATTCAGAACCATGCCTCACTCGTCGATCCCAAATGGACGATCGAGCATTGGCAGGACGTCGTTTCGTTTGCCGAAAAGGCGATCGTTCTGGCCGACAACGGACTGATCGGATTACTCAGTCCCGACAGTCCGCTCAACGAAACAGTCCGGCGACACGCTCCAAAACTCGAACGAAGCAAGGCCGCACACGCGGAAGCCTGCGAGAAGACCAAAGCCTGGAAGACACGACTTTCTGCTGACGATGCGGAGATAGCGCTCTCGCAAGCCAGGAGCCTGGAGAGTTCGTTCTTCCGTTTCCTCAACCCTGGCTGGTGGAAGCTCAAAGGACTTGTGCAGAAGAGTTATGACTTCTCGGCACACTCCATCGTCGTTCCGGTTTCACAGACGCTGCAGTGGCTTCACGACGAATATGCCGCCGAAAAAGAATGCCGGAAAGCCGAGCGGGAACTTCAGGATGAGATCGGTTCGCCGCTTGACTGGCAGACTCTGACGTCAACGGTGCAGACACTTCAGGAAGCTACGAAAACGGCGTCTCAGTCCGTGCAGAGTTTCGCCGAAGCGCTGAGCGATTCGGATTCCGCGGACGATGCCGTTAAACAGGTCGCGGCTGCGCGACAACTTTTCGAATCGGTCCGTTCATCGCTGACTTCCGTCGTCGTTGATTGGGAGTCGGAGTCTGTCGAGGAACTGACAATCGAACTGAAGGCGATCGACGATTCACTGGACGACCTGCCCGACTTTCTGCGGTGTCTGGAACTAATCGCTCAACTGCCGACCGACGTGTCGTCAGCTCTCAGAACACTACCGCTGACTATCGACGCCCTGGAATCTGCAGCCGCCACAAAAACAATCGAATCAGCCTGGCGGCACGATCGCGAACTGGAGCGTTTCACCGGCTCAACTCGCGACCGGATTTCGCAGCGTCTCGAAGAACTTTACGACGAGTGGCAATCTCTGAACGCTGAATCTGTGCGAGAGTTCGTACGGCAGCGATTTCTGGACAACGTCAAGATCACTCAATTGCCGGCCGCTCAACTGACCGCCGACCAGAAAGCGTTCAAGAAGCTCTACACCAAAGGCCGCCGCGAACTGGAGCACGAATTCGGCAAGAGCATGCGTTACAAGCCGATTCGCGACCTCGTCGCTGAGGAATCCGGACTTGTCGTGCGCGACCTGAAACCTGTCTGGCTGATGAGCCCGCTGAGCGTTTCCGACACGCTGCCGCTCGACACCGAGCACGTCGATGTTGTGATCTTTGACGAGGCCAGTCAGATCACTCTGGAAGAAGCCGTTCCGTCCGTGTTTCGAGCGACTCAGGCAATCGTCGTCGGCGACGAAATGCAGCTCCCGCCGACAAACTTCTTTTCGTCGTCGACACCCGAGGAGGAAGAACAGCTCACATTCGAAGAAGGTGGGGAAGTCGTCGAGTACGACCTCAACAGCGACAGTTTCCTGAATCACGCGGCGAAGAATCTCTCGTCGCGAATGCTGGGCTGGCATTATCGAAGCCGGTCGGAATCGCTGATCAGTTTTTCCAACTGGGCCTTCTACGAAGGTCGGCTGCTGACCGTTCCTGATGAACGCCGGATCGTTTCAAAGCGTGACGAGCTGATTGCCACCGTCGCAGAAGCGGGCGAGCCAGCATCCACCGAACTGCTGATCCGGCCGGTCAGTTTTCATTTCATCGAGCACGGCGTTTACCAGAAACGGCGAAACAACGCCGAGGCCGAGTACATCGCACATCTTGTCCGAGGCCTGCTCAACAACGAGCGTCCCGTAACGATCGGCATCGTCGCCTTTTCAGAAGCTCAACAGGACGAGATCGAACAAGCCCTCGCAGGTCTCGCGCGAGAAGACGCTGACTTCGCGACGAAACTCGAAGCCGAATACGACCGCGAAGACGACGGTCAGTTCGTGGGTCTTCTGGTGAAGAATCTGGAAAACATCCAGGGCGACGAACGCGACGTCATCATCATGAGCGTCTGCTACGGACCGGACTCAGTCGGCAAAATGCGAATGAACTTTGGACCAATCAATCGATCCGGCGGAGAAAAACGTCTCAACGTGGCGTTCTCGCGGTCGAAGCATCACATGGCTCTGGTCAGCTCAATTCGTTCGACGGCAATCACTAACGAATACAACGTCGGTGCGAACTGCCTGAAGAACTATCTGCGTTACGCAGAAGCATCGTCGATCGGCGATCAGGCAGCGGCCGCGCAGATCCTTCGTCAGGTCTCGCTGAAGTCAGAACACGACTCGGAAGGTGCCGAGACTTCTCACGTCGCGGATCAGATCGCGGACGAACTCCGTCACCGCGGTTACGTCGTCGAGGCGAACGTCGGGCAGTCCTACTTCCGCTGCAACCTCGCCGTCTGCCGCCCGGACTCGGACGAGTACGAACTCGGCATCCTTCTGGACGGCCGCGACTATTACGAACAGACCGACCTGCTCGAACGCGACCTCATGAAACCGCGACTCCTGCGAGCCTTCGGCTGGAACGTCGTTGTCGTGTTAACCAAAGACTGGATCGCGGACAAAGACTCGATTATTCAAAATCTCACCCGAAGGCTTGTCGGTTAAGCCAACGATTGACCTGGAAAGTGAGTACCACTGGCTCTGCCAGTGCAAGCGGTTTCGCAAAACACTGGCAAAGCCAGTGGCACACTTTCCAATCCGTTGCACATCGTCAGCTCTGGTTAAGCAAAGCCTGAACTGCTTTTGCTGTGTGGCCGGACTGTGGATTCGCGGCGAGATTGTGTGGTGAACCGGCGAAGATAATTTGACCGCCGGCTCCTCCGCCTTCGGGGCCGAGGTCGATGATCCAGTCGGAGGCGGCGATGACATCGAGCTGATGCTCGATGACCAGCACGCTGTTGCCCTCATCGATCAGGCGTCTGAATAAGGCGATCAAACGAGCAACGTCCGCAGGGTGCAATCCGGTCGTTGGCTCGTCGAGGACGTACAGAACTTTCTCCTCTCCGCCTTTACCGAGTTCGGCAGCCAGTTTGATGCGTTGAGCTTCGCCGCCCGACAATGTCAGCGCAGACTGGCCGAGTTCAAGGTATCCCAGCCCGACGTCGCACATCACGGCGAGCGTTGAATTCAGTTTTGGAAAGTCTTTGAAGAAGTCACGAGATTCATCGATTCGCATTCGAAGAATGTCTCCAACGCTGCTTCCGCGATACTTCACGCCCAGCGTCTGAGCATTGAATCGAGCACCGCGGCAGTCCGGACATTCAACATGCACGTCGGGGAGAAAGTTCATTTCGATGCGCTGCGTACCGCGGCCTTCACATTTCGAGCAGCGGCCGTCTTTCGCGTTGAAGCTGAACCGTCGTGCTTTGAAACCTCGCACACGAGCGTCGCGAGTCTTCGCAAACACCTTACGGATCTCATCCCACATGCTTGTATGAGTCGCCGGGTTCGAACGCCCTGATCGACCGATCGGTGACTGATCGACCACAACCAGACGATCAATGTGCTCGGTTCCGGAAATGCTGCGGCAGGCGATGTCGAGTTGCGACAAATCAGTCGGCGGCGTTTCGTGGTCTGCCGAAGCCCGGCGATTGCGGTACGATTCGTTGATCGCGTGCCGTGCGGCGGGAATCAGCGTGTGCGTGATCAGTGACGACTTGCCGCAACCGCTGACGCCAGTGACTACAGTCAGCACACCGAGAGGAATTTCGACGGAGACGTTTTTGAGGTTGTGACGGCACGCTCCTTCGAGCCGCAAGCGTTGGTCGAAGTCTTCAATCTTTTTCTCTTTGCCAGATGACGCGTCTGACAAAGCAAGAGGTAAATCCGACTTCGTTGACAGCGCTGCGACCGTCGGTGAATCGCCAGTCAGCCCGGTCGACGGGCCAGCCCAGAGAAGCGTTCCCCCTTCTTTGCCGGCTCCAGGCCCAAGATCGACCAGCCATTCCGAAGCCCTCATCAAATCAACATCGTGCTCGACGACGAGGATGCTGTTTCCGCGGTCACGCAGGTTCTTGAGGATTTCGATCATCCGATTCGTGTCGCGGGAGTGCAGCCCGATCGTCGGTTCGTCGAGCACGTAGCAAATCCCGATCAAACCCGAACCGAGGCTGCTGGCGAGGCGTGCTCGCTGAAACTCGCCGCCGGACAGTGTCGGCGTCGGACGATCCAGCGTGAGATAATCGACGCCGACGTTCAGCAGGAAGTCGAGTCGGGAAGCCACTTCCGGGAGAATGCTCTGCGCGGCTTGAGCGGCTTCCGGAGCCACGTTCAGCTCGACCTTCCGGATGAACTCGGCAGCCTCGGCAACGGTCATTGCCGTTAGTTCATGCAGCTTCGTCCCGGCGAATGTGACGGCACCGGAAACCGGCGCGAGCCTCGATCCGTGGCACTCTTCACAAAGTGGCTGCCGAGTCAGTTCGACGCGTAACCGGTTCGGCTTCGCCTGGACTTCCGGCGGCACTTTTCGGCCGAGGCCGCGGCACGCCGGACATGCTCCATACGGACTGTTGAAACTGAACGATCGAGGTTCCAATGGCGGGAAACTCGTTCCGCAACCAGGGCAGCAGTAACGGCTGCTGAAGAGTTGATCTTTCCAGTCGTCGCCGACCTGTTCGCAGACCAGGCACGAACCATCGCCGTGCTTCAGCGCCAGTTCGACAGACTCGCGCAGGCGATCTTCGATGCCCGGCTTGACGACGATCCGGTCAACAATCGCTTCGATGGTGTGAGCATCGCTGCGCGGCAAATCGGGCGGCGAGCCAGCATCCGCGATTTCACCGTCGACTCGCGCACGGACAAAGCCGGCCTTGCAGATTTTCTCAAAGACGTCGCGGTGCGCACCTTTTCGCCCCACCACCAGCGGAGCAAGAATCATGACTTTGCGACGCTCGCCGAGGGCAAGGATACGTTCGACAATCGTCGCGACGCTTTGCTGCGAAACCGGAACGTTGCAATCGGGACAGTGAGCCTGGCCGGCTCGGGCGTAAAGCAACCTTAAGTAATCATAAATCTCGGTCGTCGTTGCGAGCGTGCTGCGAATCCTCGCCGAGCCAACTTTCTGATCCACGCAGATCGTCGGCGGCAGGCCGGTCACCGAGTCCACATCCGGACGTTCCAGTTGAGTGAGGTGCTGCCGGGTTCTGGCGGAAAGACATTCCAGATAACGCCGCTGGCCTTCTGCAAAAAGAGTATCAAAGGCGAGCGAACTTTTGCCGCTGCCACTGACTCCGGTGATCACAACCAGCTTGTCGCGCGGAATGTCGACATCGATATTTTGCAGGTTGTGAACCCGAGCGCCGCGAACACGAATCCAGTCGCCGGACTCTGAATTTGCGACAACCACTGAAGAGGCCGGCACGGATTGCGAAAGACTATTCGACATGCAAATCGTGAATCTGCTTAAGGAACGTACTCCGAGTACTCTCTGAATGACGCATCAAAATTTTGAGCCACAGAGGGCACAGAGCCCACAGAGAAAATTTATTCCGAACAACTCCGTGGCCTCTGTGCTCTCTGTGGCAAACTTTTTCAGGAGCACGTGATGAATCTTGTCCGGCACATTCCTATGTATCGGAGGCTGACCCTGACTGCTGAATCTTTGCGCCGAGTTCCAGCAGCTCCTCCAGTTCCCTCACGCAAATCTGAGTCGACCGAATCGCCATCATGAAATTCGTGTGGACAGAAACCTGCTTCGCGTCGCGTTCGAATTCGACCGTCGCCTTTTTCAGTCGACCAATCTTTTTGCGGAGCATGTGCAGGTACTTTGCCGGATCGCTGACTTGAGTTTCCAACGCGCGGCAAGCATCGAAGATTGTCCGTGCGACGCCCATTAAGCCGTCGAGTTCGGGGTAATCCTCGACCTCTTCGCTGTGCTTAACAAAGGTACGCACCATCCACGCGTGCGACATGATTTCGTCGCAGCGGTTGACGACTTCCTGGAGTGTTGTGAATTCTGGCATAGCGGTGGGTAGGTCAGGCTGTGCCTGACGGAGTTTCAGGGAGAAGTGGAGCCATTCCGAAATGTAGAATGAGTTTTTGAAGGAACCACGAAAGACACTAAATACACCAAAAAAAACACTTGAAAGTTGTGGTTCGGGACTTGCGTCATCACTCGGTAATGCTGACTGACTTTTTCGTGTTTTTAGTGTCTTTCGTGGTTGGTCTGACCGAGGACTTCGTCAGGCAGAGCCTGACCTACGGAAGTTAACGGGGGCCGGGGGCGTTGGTTGAGGATGCGTTGCGATCTTCGCCGGGTGTCGTTCGGCGAAAATCTTTCACCTTCAAGGCTTTGCCGGTTTCACGATCGAATGAATCGGGAGAGATCTCTTTGGGAACGCTGTCGTGAGTTTCGTCGATCCACGTTTCCAGCACGCTGGCTAACTGCTTTTGCTGAGCGGCGAACTTTGCGTTCCCGGCCAGATTGTGGAGCTGATGCGGATCAGCTTTCAGGTCGTAAAGTTCGACCGACGGTCGAGGTGCGAGGAAGACGTCGGTCTGAGCGGCCGTCAGTTGTTTGGCGTCGCGCTTTGTCTGAAGGCTGACGTGCGACGGCGACCTCACCGAATCGGCCGGCCCCTGAAGAGCAAGGTACGGACGCGAGTTTTTCAGAAAGAGAAATCCGTTGCCGCGAATTCCTCGGCCGTGAGCTTCGTAGTCGTGCCAGTTGTGCTCGGAGAAGGCGAACTGGCGAATGGCCGATGACGAATTCTCAAACATCGGCGCCATGCTGACTCCCTGCATCGAGGGCGTGGGTTTCAAACCGGCGGCCGACAACACGGTTGGCGCGAGATCGATGACGCTGACAAGGCTGTCGCTGGCGGAGCCGGCGGTCTTGATGCCAGCCGGCCAGTGCGCGACCAGAGCCGTTTTCATTCCAGAGTCGTGGATGCGAGTCTTCGCTCGCGGGAATGGTCGGCCGTTGTCGGCGAGGACGAAGATCAGCGTGTTGTCGAGTTCGCCCTGCCCTTTCAGTTCGGCCACGACGGCTCCGATGTAATGGTCGAAGCGGGTGACTTCGTTGTAGTAAGACGCGAGGTCTTCGCGAGTCGCCTGATCGTCGACGAGGAACGGCGGCACGACAACGTCTTCTGCTTTGTGCATCGGTCCGTAGCGATCGGCGTCCCATTGCTTGTCGGCATCCCAGCCGCGATGAGCATCGTAGGCCGCGAACCAGAAGAAGAACGGTTTTTCCTTCGGCCGCTCCTGCGTCGTCTTGACCCAGTTCGCGTGCCCGCCGCTGTTGCCTTTCGATCTTCCTCCGTCGACCAGATCAAAGGGCTTGGGACGAGTTTCGCCTTTCGGCCCCTTCGTCGAGGTCATGTGATGCTTGCCGCTGATCGCGGTGTAGTAGCCGGCGTCGCGGAGCAGTTCCGGGAACCAGGGGATGTTCCACGAGATCGGCTGATGCAGCTCGGCCGCCTTCCCATTGTTGTGAGGATAACGGCCGGTGATGATGCTCGACCGGCTGGGACTGCAACTGCTGGCGGTCAGGTAGGCCTGATCGAATCGGATTCCGTTTTTCGCCAGAGCGTCGATGTGCGGCGTTCGAGCTGCCGGGTTTCCGTAGCAGCCGTAGTCGTTCCAGCTGACGTCGTCAGCGATAAAGAAAATGACATTCGGTCGGTCCGCGGCTTCGACGTCGGACGGCTGAGCGACAGGCGTCAGGGCAAACAGGCCAGCGATGGCCAGAATCAATCGTGTCATGAGGATTCGTCCTGCGGTTTGAAAAGTGGGCAGCTCGGAGGTTAGCTCACCACCGCCTGGCCGTGAAGTTCCCGCTCGCGGACGCGTTTTCCTGTTTCACCGAAAAGCCCGTGCGTGCAACGTGAGACACTTTGTTCAAGGCGTGCCCGCCTGCGCGGGGCCGACGAGGGGCTGCCACGTCCGTTCATCTTGTCCGCGTTTGCGTTTTTGAGCGTTAATTTGCCGGCCAACCTCATCTCGACATGGATTCAGAGATGCTCGTATAAAGCCGCCTCTCATCACTTCGGGAAGATTCTATCTTCGCCTGGCGTTCTGCCTGTCGACTTCCTGCCTCAACCACGGATGGTTGCCCTCATGCGCAAACTCCCACCATTTGTTGCTTCCAGCCTGTGCCTGCTTCTTGTCGGGTGCCAGACGCCGATGTTCAGCGACGGGTTATTCAGCTCGCTCAACCCTCAGAAAACGCTGACCACTCAGAAGGCCTCGCCTGGCACAGACCAATCGGTCAGCGCGACGAAGCCTCGGATTGGTGGTCGAGGTTGGCGGAACGCCTCTACGCGAGCGGCGGAAACTCAAGCTCAGGCACCAGCTTTGGGAATTAATAACGTCGAGCAATTGCGGGAGTTTCTCGCCAAAGGCAACGACTCGATGCAGAAGGGGCTCTTCGACGACGCCCGGATTCAGTATGAAACGGTGCTGAGTCTTGAGCCGCATCACGCGACCGCGCATCACATGCTCGGCCGAATCAGCGACATGTCCAAGCAGTTTGACGAAGCCGAGAGGCACTATCTGGAAGCTCTGAGTGCCAACCGCGAAGACGGTTACCTGCTGAGCGACCTGGGTTTCTCGTATCTTCAGCAGGGACGACTCGGCGAAGCTCGGCAATACTTGATGCAGGCCGTCACTCGCGAACCAAATCTGGCCGTCGCCAAGGTGAATCTGGCGGCAGCGTATGCCTACGCAGGCGACACGAACGGGGCCCTCGCCTGGTTGCGTCAAGTTGGGAACGAGCAGCAGGCTCAGGAAACGCTGGCCGGCATCACGTCCAGGCCGGCTCCGTGGATCATTAATCGAGCCAACGGAGCCCTTGCCGAAGACGGTCCAACCATTGACCGCAATGGCGACGTCATCGACTCGAACGGGCAGACACTGGAAACCTGGCCGCAAATTCAGGCAGAAATGGGCCGACTCAAAAAACAGGGAGCCCAACAACGGCAAGCTGAGCAAATGGTCAACGACTACCAGGAAGACGTACGAGTCAGGCGAGCGATAGATGCGGAGCGAGGCTACGACGCTCGATCCAGAGGACCTAACAACGACGCCAACCTGAATCAGCAGATGCTCGACATTGAGCAGGCGTCTGGATCGAACCAGCGCCGGCCAGCAAATTCAGGCGTCATTCACATCGGCCCTCCTGGACAGCAGAACGGGATGGCTCAAGGCAACGCTCAGGGGCAGTTCCAACCTCAGCACCAGTTCCAGCCTCAGCAACAGTTCCAGCCGCAGCAACAGTTCCAGCCGCAGCAACAGTTCCAGCCGCAGGGAAACGGAAACGCGGCACCTCAGACTGGCTGGGATCCTCAGGGCCTGATTCAACAGTATCAAGGTGGAGGAGGAGCACCCGGCGGAAATTCTCAGAGCCAGTTTCAAACTCAGCAAAATCCCTACGCACACCTGTTAAACCCGGCCGGCCCAATGACAGCCACGCCGCAACAGCCGGCGTATCCGAATCAGCAGCCATCGCCGAATCAGCAGACACAGCCGTACCAGCCGGGTGTGCAAGGTTCGTCGGTGCCGCAGCAGTTCCCTGGTTCGCAGTCCTCACAGTTTCAACCGCCGAATGGTTTTCAACCGCCAAACGAGTCGTCCGCTCCCCAGCAGCTCCTGCCGCAACAGTACCAGAACCAGAATTTCAACTCCGGTCAGTCGAACGGCGTTGCTCCGCAAGGGCAACCAGCTCAGACGAACGGGCAATACGGCAACAACGTTTACCCCGGCACGAATCCCGCAAACGAGTGGGCGAACGGTCAGAATGCGGGACGAACGCAACCGGCCCAGCCACAACTGACGCAGCCACAACTCGCCCCGCAACAGCTACCGCAGAACTTTGTGCCGCGAGACCAGTATGGAAACCCGATTCAGCGACAGTCTCCGACAAATCCTGCCTGGAACGGTCAGCCGGGAAACATCCCGCCAGCTCAAGGCAGCTCGGCACCGAATCCCAACTTCTACGGTCAAGGCAACACTGGTCAAGGTCCCGGCCAACTGAATTCTGGACCGCAAAACGGAAACGCTTACTACAGCTCAGGCCAGCCAGCACCGACGAATCAGGTTCAGTCCGCCAACGGTTGGAACAATCCTCAACAGCAGCCGATTCAGCAGCTCGGCTTCAACGACCAGCAACCGATGGCCCGCATCGATCGAGGACAGCGGATTCAGCAGTACTCGGACGCCGACCGACAGGCCATGCAGCTTGGCATGGCCGCAGGCTCCGGAGCTCTCGCACCGATTAACACCGATCAGCGCCAGACTCAGCAGCAGGGACAACAGTTTGGAAACGGCACGCCTCAAAACAACTTTGTTCCGAACGGTGGCCCACAACAGCCAGCAAACCTGTGGAATGGAAACTCCGGCTTCAACTATGACGGCCAGCCTGGTCAGACGTCTCAGCAAACCCAGCAGCTACCAGACAGAGGATACCCCGGAGCAGTCCCGCCGAACTCCGGCACGCTACCAGGGCAGGCCAGTATCCAGCCCCACGTCCGACAAATTCACGGGCAGTCGCTCGCTGACCAGATGGGGCTTGACCCTCAAACAACACAACACTGGTTGCAGATGCCGACCTCTCAAGCTGACGTCACTCAGCCGGTTGCTTTCAGCAGTTCGACTCAACCGACTCAGCAACGAAGTTCAAACTGGCAACGTCCAGATCTGGCGAATCAGGCATGGCAGAATGGAGTCCTCGCTTCACCAACAACCCAGCCGGAATTTGGCCAGCCGCACATGACAAACCCCTACCTTCGTCACCCTGAAACCGATGCCGGCCAGCAGCCCGACACTAAGGGCGTGCAGACGGTATCATGGGGCAGCCAGCCGCCAGCGCCGACGGGCACCCGGCCGCCGACATCGCGTTATGGTCGAAACTGACGCCCCACTGCCACAACTCGGCCTCATCCTTTACAACCCGCCTGTGCGGACAGGATTTGAGTCGTCGGACCGACTGGCCAGCGTCGCTTATTAAGAAATTCACTTCAGAGAAACTACCGTCGAGGATTCAGATATGGCCAAAGACAAAAAAACCAAGCAGAAAGAACGCGAACGCCGAGTCGCCAAACAGAAACTGGCAGAGCGAAAAGCCGCTCGAGACAAAGCCGCTACGGACGCCGGGCAGCCGAAATCGCAGTTCGCGAAATTCGTCAAAGAAGCCGTCGGCACTGACGAAAAGCCGGACGACGATCGACACGGATTCCCTCCCCCACAGTAATCCGGTCACCGCCAGACGCGAGCCGGCAGTGCAACTGCCGAAAGGGTTCATCGACGCTCGCAAGAGCCCGCACACCGAACCCCTGATGGACACGAGTAAACACGAATCCCCTCTGACAACTTCGTGTTTACTCGTGTCCATTCGTGGTTCTGGATAATGATCATCCCGGACGCTTCAGGTCGTCAGTTTTTAAGGTATTCGATATGTCTGCTCAGGAAGTTCCGCTCGAAATCGATTGCCCGTCTGTCAAAGCAAAGCTCGATGCGGGTGATCAATTTCTGTTCGTCGATTGCCGCGAAACGTCCGAGTACGACTCCGTCAAAATTGAAGGCACGACGCTGCTGCCAATGAGCGAACTCGCCGAACGCGTCGGCGAACTGGAAGAGCATCGCGAGTCTGAGATCATCATCCACTGTCATCACGGCGGTCGAAGTCTGCGAGTCGCGAACTGGTTGAGGCAGCAGGGATTCGCCACGGCTCAGAGCATGGCTGGCGGAATCGACGTCTGGGCGGTCGAGATCGAACCCGGCATGTTGAGATATTAAGGAATGCCCGTGAAATAATTTCCCGAAATGATCAGAAAACAATTAACCACAGAGGCTCAGAGACACAGAGGAAAACTCTCCCGTCAAACTCAGTGTCTCTGTGCCTCTGTGGTTAAAATCGGAAAGTTATTCGGAACACGATCTTAACAGTCGATATTGTTCGGCGAGGGGTGGAGCCGCGGGCTGAGGTGCCTATACTCTGCGACTCGATTTTCGGTTTTTGTGCGTCTGACCCCGATTGTCGTTTCGAAGATTCATTTCAGGCTGCTTCCTAAGCTCTAAAATCTCTCCACCATTCATCCGGGAACGCTCGTTTGATCGCCGGCCCGATATTCAGTCGCGAAGTCCTGACGCTGCCGCGGCAATTTCGACACTACCTGATCCGCTCAGGCTATATCGGATTGCTGTTCGTCCTGCTGTGGACGGCCGGCCAGGTCACGTTCGGCTTTCAGGATGTCCGCGGAATCTCGGCGATGGCCGGCTTTGGTCAGCAGGTCTTTCAGATCCTGGCCTTCGTGCAGCTCTCGCTGGTGCTGTTCTTTTCGCTGTTGTTTACGGCGGGAAACATCGCCCAGGAAAAAGACCGGCAGACGCTCATTCTGTTGCTGATGACGGACCTTTCGAATCACGAAATCGTGCTGGGCAAACTCTTCGCCAGCGTCCTGCAGGTCGGCACGCTGATTCTGATCTCGGCTCCGGTGTTCTTCTTTCTGCAACTGCTGGGAGGCATCGCTGCTCACCAGATTCTCTGGCTGATTGTGATCTGCTTTGTGACGGCACTGCTGGCCGGAAGCTGGGCAGCGTTGATTGCGTTCCTCAAAGAAAAGACGTTTCAGACGCTGGCGACCAGTGTGCTGGGGCTGGTCGTTTACCTGGGAGCCATCGAAACAATCGTCGCGCTTTCACCCGCGCATTCGATCGTCGGTGAATGGGCCGCTGCGTTCAGTCCGTTTCGAGCCGTGCTTGAGATCACCTCTCCGCTTGCCGACCCGTTGGTCACCACGCCGGGCTCGCTTCCCGCGATGGATTCAGTCATCGCCCTTTGTCTGCTGTCCGCCGCTCTGACGGCGATCTCGATCAATCGGCTGCGAGTCTGGAACCCGTCTCGCAAACTCTTCATTCAACCCGAAACCGAATCCTCTGATTCAGAATCCGGTGAGTCGACCTCGGTCGTTCGTCACCGCCGAATCTGGTCGAACCCGGTAATCTGGCGGGAAATGCGAACCCGCGCCTACGGCCGGCGAGTCGTCTTTATCAAGCTGGCCTATCTGCTGATGGCCGCGACGATCTTCTACAGCGCGATGCTGTCAGGCGATTCCGGCGAGTTGATCCTCGGCATGGTTTCGCGTCCCGTCTTTGCCTTTGTGAGTCTCGGCATTCTGGGGCTGATGCTGATCAACGCGCAAGCCGCTACGTCAATCACCAGCGAACGCGACGGTCAAACGCTCGACCTGCTCGTAGCGACAGACATCTCGGCGAAAGAGTTCGTTTACGGAAAGCTCGGCGGCGTCCTTTACAACACGAAAGAGCTCGCTCTGATTCCGCTGGCGATTGCCGCATGGTTCGTCGCGGAAGGATCCATGACGCTCGAAAACGGCATCTATCTGGGAATCGGTTTTCTGTCGCTGGTCGCGTTTGCGGCGATGCTCGGTCTGCACTCAGGACTCGTTTTCTGGAGCTCCCGCCAGGCCATCGCGAACAGCATGGGCACGATCTTCTTCCTCTTCATCGGCATCTTCATCCTGATGATTCTGCTGGTCGAAACTCGCGGCTCATTTGGCAACCAGATCGGAGCGTTCATCCTCTTTATCGGGGTCGGCAGCCTTGGACTTGGTCAATCGCTCACGTTCCGAAATCCGTCACCAGCTTTGTGGATGGCCGGCGGCCTGCTTCCCATTTTGACGTTTTACGCGATCACGACATTCCTGCTCGGTGGAACGTTAGGTGTCGCGCTGTCGATCGCGGCCGCTTACGGATTCACGACGCTGGCGATGCTTGTTCCGGCGGTCAGCGAATTTGACGTCGCACTCGGCCGAAGCACTTCCGACAAAGGCTGACCCACACACAGGGGCTGACTCAGTCACCAAAAATGCAGGCACTGCTTGAGAATCCCGACACACTGCTGCTTCTGTCGGCGATGCTGTGCCTGCTGATCGGCTCGGGATTCTTCTCCGCCAGCGAAACCGCACTCTTCTTTCTCTCGACGGAAGAAGTGCAGGCGTTTCAGCAAAACGATCGCCCCACCGAACGTATCGTCGTGGGATTACTCAAAGAACCGGACCGACTGCTAACAGCCGTCCTGTTCTGGAATCTGCTGATCAACCTGACGTTCTTCGCCTGCGGAGTCGTGATCTCGGGCAAGCTGGTTTCCAGCGGCGACAATGCCGCGGCGGGTATCGTCGGACTTCTGAATCTCAGCCTGATGATCGTGTTCGGCGAGGTCGTCCCGAAAAGCTGCGCGGTGTTGTTTCGTCAGCCACTGGCTCGATTGGTCAGCTACCCGCTGGCCTTTGCCGTTACGTTGTTCGATCCGCTGGCACCGACTTTTGAATCCGTCACCCGATCGTTGCGCCGGGTTTTCTGGCCGGACATCAAACGTGAGCAATACCTGCATCCTGACGATCTCGAACAGGCTGTCGCGAATGCTGCCGGCAACGAGTCGGTACTTCGTCAGGAGCGGCAGGTTCTGCACAACATTCTGAACCTGTCTGAGATCACCGTCGAAGAGGTCATGCGTCCGCGAGGAACCTATCGAGCGCTGGCCGCGCCAGTTCATCTTTCAGACCTGGCTGACACGCCGATCCCCGCCGACTACCTGGTCATTCTCGCCGAAGAGGGTGACAACATTATTGGAGCCGTTCCGCTTGCCAGTTTCACCGTCCTGGCCAAGCAGAATCTTGAAAACGCGGCGGAAAAAGTGATTCACGTACCCTGGTGCGCCCCGGTCGCGCAGGTTCTGCAGCGTCTGGAAGATGCCTCTTTGTCGATGGCATCCATCGTGAACGAGTACGGCGAAACGATCGGCGTGGTCACCTACGAAGACATCGTCGATTCGATTCTGTCCGCCGAACCCAGCCGCGCCAGGCGAGTCCTTCAACGCGACCCTGTACAAAGCCAGGGACCAGATACCTGGCACGTCGACGGCATGACTTCACTGCGATACCTCAGCCGCCGATTGAAAATCGGGTTCGAACCCGAAGTGGACGGCCAGGTAACTGTCGCCGGAATCTTCCACGAACAACTGCAGCGGATGCCAGAACTCGGAGACCAATGCCAATGGCAGGGCTTTCAATTCGAAATTCTGGAGATGGCCTCACGGCAGCACTTTCAGGTTCTTGTCACTCCCGCATCGTCCGCAGACCGGAAAGGCCGTTAGGTAACTCATGAATTTCTGGCTGCTACTGGCAATCGCTGGCTCGCTTTTCGTGGTGGGAGTGCGTCTGTCCGCATTCTTCAGCGGCTCCGAGACCGGCTTTTACCGAGTCAGTTTTCTGCGATTAAGCATCGACGCTCACACCGGTGACACGGTCGCGCAACGCCTGCTGTGGTTCGTCCAGCATCCTGAATTCTTCGTCGCCACAACACTGGTCGGCAACAACATCGCCAACTATCTGACGACCATTGCCATCGGCCTCGGAATAGAAGCTTTTATTCACGCACCCAGCAGCGTGGCCGAAGTGGGAGCAACATTGCTCTTCGCTCCGGTGATCTTTGTCTTTGGCGAGTTGATGCCCAAGAACCTTTATTTCCGCGCCCCCACAACTCTGCTTCGCAACAACAGTCGCTTGTTCCATTTTTTCTACCGGTCGTTCCTGCCGGCATCGTTGCCCCTGGTCTGGATCGCGAGATTACTCAAAAAAATCGGCGGTTCATCATCAGACAAAGCAGACTTCGTGCTCGGTCGACACCGCCTGATTCAGGTACTCAGCAAGGGACACGAACACGGAGTCCTCACCAACCAGCAAGGAATCCTCGTACATGGCCTGCTCCATGACGCCACGCGGCCAGTGTCAGAAATCATGATCCCGACCAAAACAATCCTGGGCGACGACGAAAGCGCATCACGCGAATCACTACTGGAATACGCACGAAAAAAACATCTGACACACATCCCGGTGCGACGTCACGAGTCTGCTGCTGACTGGTTCGGCTATGTCCGGGTTCTCGATCTTGAACTTGGTTCTCGCCCGGAAGAATCAATGATTCGAACCATGCCTCGAATCCCGGTCGACGCGACGCGACTAATGGCGCTGCTGACGATTCGCGACTCAGGCGAAAGCGTCGGAGTCATCACGGACGGCGACAAGGTTCACGGCATCATCATGGAAAACGTGCTGATCGATCACCTGATGCACCCGCTCGGCGTCCCTGGAACGCGAGGCTCAGCCCCGCCAGCGAATACCGCAGCTGCAAACGCAAAATAATTCTGCCGTGCCGATTTTTGGCGGTAACCCTCGCCGGACGCAGAATGTCCACCCTCCTTTGCGTCTTCGCGTCTTTGCGTGAGATTTCTTCCGACTCAACTTCCGACCCAGCCAATCGCTCAAGAACCATGATCACCATCGACGGCTCACAAGGCGAAGGCGGCGGACAAATCGTTCGCTCATCGCTCGCACTTTCACTCGTGACGGGGCAACCGTTCACGATCGAGAACGTTCGCGCAAGACGGTCCCGGCCCGGCCTCATGCGCCAACACCTGACCGCATTTCAGGCAGCCGCCGAAATCGGAAAAGCCGTCGTCGAGGGTGACGTAATCGGCTCAACCAAAGTCATGTTTCACCCACACGAACTGACGCCCGGCGATTACACATTCAACATTGGCACGGCCGGCAGCACGATGCTCGTTCTGCAGACCGTACTCCCAGCGCTGATGGTTGCCGACGGCCCGTCAACAATCGTTCTCGATGGAGGCACTCACAACCCGTTCGCTCCGCCGTTCGATTTTTTACAGAAAGCTTACGCGCCTCTCGTTGCAAAGCTCGGTCCGAAAATCGAGATGACGCTGGAACGTCCCGGCTTCTACCCCGCGGGCGGCGGGCGAGTCGTCGTCTCGATCGAACCGGCCAGTCAGCTCAAGGCGCTGAGCCTTCTCGAACGCGGCAGCCTGGTGCGCCGCAGCGTGCGAGCATTGGTCAGCAACCTGCCTGCGCACATCGGCGAGCGTGAATGCCGGCGAGTCATCAGCAAGTGCAACTGGGATTCCGAATCCGGCACGGTGGAAGAAGTCACCAACGCTCGCGGCCCCGGCAACGCGCTCATCGTCGAAATCGAGAGTCAGCATGTGACCGAAGTTTTCACCAGCTTCGGTGAGAAAGGCCGACCGGCGGAGGCTGTCGCTGAAAAGTGTGTGAAGCAGATTCGCCGATATCTGAAAGGAGACGTCCCGGTTGGAGAATACCTGGCCGACCAATTAATCCTGCCGCTAGCAATCGGAGCCGGACAGGGCACAGGCGGCGGGCAATTCCGGACGCTGAGCCTGTCGCCGCACTCGACAACCCACCTCGACGTTGTGCAGCGGTTTCTTGACATTCAGGTCGAAGTCGAAGAGAAGGACCGCGACGAGACAATCGTCTCGATTCAACCTGCAACGACTCATGACTCCAAGTGAGGCACTTTATCTTGCTGAGTCTGACGCAAAGTCGCAAAGCCGCTAAGGATCGACGGTGAAATTAAATCGGCAACTGTGGTGAGAGGGTGTAGTTGTA
>CALDJX010000010.1 GCA_937899075.1 uncultured Planctomyces sp.
GCAATCTGATTCAGCAGGGTGGACTTTCCGGTCCCGCTCGGCCCCATCAGCGACACGAACTCTCCATCGTCAATATCGAGGCTGACATCGCGAAGAGGCGTGATCGTCTCGTCACCCTTCTGGAATGATTTTGTCAGGTTTCGGATTTCAATCAGCATGCTGGAATACCTCGATTCGGTCGCCGTCGTTAAGTGACTCTGCTCCGGACTCGATCAGTCGACTGGCGACATTCAATCCGTCCGTGACTTCCGCCATCTCGCCAGCAACGGACGTCTTTCGAATCGTTACCCGCTGTCGATGTGCTGTGCGTTCGAGGACGTTTGCAACCCAGACGTAGCTACCGGAATCGTCATTCATCACCAGCTGGCCAGGCACATAAATCCGCATGGGTGCGGTTTCCTCTTGGCCGACGGCAGCATTTGCGTTGCTTCGTTCGGGGCTGAGGAACGTCACGTCGACCAGCATGTCCGGCTTCATGACTTTCGGCGGATCATCAATGACCACTTTGACGGACAACGTGTTTTTCTGGATGTCGGCGAAGGATGTCGGAAACAGAACCTTGCCTTTCAGCGGTTCGGCAAGAGCCGGACTCTCGATCAGCACCGGTTGATCGCGGCCGGTTTGCGGCAGATCTTCGAACCGAACATCGACTCGTATTTGCAGCATCTTCGGCTGGTAAAGCGTGACGACGACTCCGCCATCGTGCTCGCCAATTTTTCCCCGTCCACCCATCAGGTGAGTTCCGGGGCTGGTCAACAGGTGCATGACCCGGCCATCGACAGGAGCACGGATTGTCATCCGATCCAGTCGAAGCTGCGCTTCCGCGAGAGCAACGTCCGCCTGGTCAAGCTTTGCCTGTGCCGATTCGAGCAACGCTTGAGACTCTTCGACCGATCGGCGTTCGTCCGTCTTCAGTTCCAGACGCCTCGTCTCCGCATTCCGCTTCAGCATGAGTGCCCGTTGCTCGGCTTCGAGGGATGACTTTCGTTTCGTGAGTTCGTCGAACATCGCCTTCATTTCGTCACGCATGCTGCGAGCCTCGTCGACCTCGATTTCGGACACGGCATTGCCCGCATCCAGTTGTGCCTTCAGCGTCGCATCTGCAAATCGCAATTTCGCCGCGGCGGCGGTCACCTGAAACGGCAGTGTCGTGAGTTTCGTTTCGACGCTGGCCAACTCGGCATCAGCCTCAGCCGCCGCGGATTGCAGATAAGTTGGCTCTTCGAGATTTGTCAGTGCGGCATCAAGCGTTGCCTGACACTGCTTCAGCTCACTCATTCTTAAGGCCAGCGTTGCCTTCGCCGCACCAACAGTCAGCTTTGCATCGTCATCGACCAGGAACGCGACAGGCTCGCCCTTCATGACCGCCTGGTCCTCGACAACCAGCAGGTCTTTGATGACTCCTTCTGCCAGAGCGGCGACACGAATCGGTGTGGGCCGAGGTTCGACCCAACCCGCCGCCTTAAACAATGGAGTTCCCGCTGACTGAACTTCTTCCCTCGTCGAATGCACGGGGATGACCGTCACTTTTGTCCGCGGGAGAAACGCATCCTTCGCCGCCCACGCGAAAAGGCCAACGAAACCGGTAACCAGAATAGCCGGCAGGATGTATCGCGACACGACTCGACGTGGCGGTGCGAGTTGCGATCGCGGAGCGTTTCCACGATCAACTGCCAGCTCTTTAAGGTCGACGCTCATAATGACACCGTGTTGGCTGTTCGCAGGCGGTAAAGAAACCGGGACGGCAGGACTTGGTGTGTGCCACTGGCTCTGCCAGTGCAGTGCTGCTTCAGAAAGTGCCCAATCCGTATTCGCACTGGCGGAGCCAGTGGCACACATTCTCAACGGACTATTGGCTATCGGGAGTTCGTTATTCTTCACTCGTCGGAGGTTTGCTCGTGTTACGCACGAACAATCCGTCCGCAAGCACAGTTAAGTTGCCGGCGTCATCGCGATGGGCCTTGCCGCGAACAACGACGGTCTGGAGTTCTTTCAGACAGAGCAGTTCCCGCGCGTCGGCTTTGAGCGGTCGGCCGTCGTTGTCAACAAACTTGACGAACGCCGTCGATGCGGGAAGTTTGTGAGTCTCGCAGCAGTAGTCCCATGGCTTTTTGCATTCGTCGCCGGGAATGTCGCTGCACGCTTTGAGCGTCGGATCGACGATCGAAAATGCGGCGAGTCCTTCGACCCATGGATTGACGCTGCCGCCGATTCTTCCGACGAGAACGATATCTTCGCCGTCCTCGGACGCCTCGCGAGCCTCAATGACTGTCGCGACATTTGCCGGTTCTTCGTTCAACAGAAATTTTGAACCATCGATTGTTGGCGCGTTCGTTGCGGTTGTGGCCGACGTTGTCGGTGCAGCTTCCTGGGCACAGCCGGCAACCAGCAGCAGGCCAGCAAAGATGACGATTGGTGTGGTCAGATTTTTCATGAGAGACTCCATTTGAAGTTGATTGATCGCCACCTGGCGAACAGAAGAATTGAATGTGATTGTTGTGTCGTGCCCCCTCAGGCGGGCACCCAGCAGTTCACTAAGCTGACTGGTTTCCCGCCTGCGCGGGAATGACGGAATTTGGTTGTCTCGACAAGTTCATTTTCTTAAACAGCTTTCAGCCCATCGACGACGGGCAGACGCAGAATTCGAATGGCTGGCGGCAGTGAACCCAGAATTCCCAGAGCCAGCCCGGTTCCGCATCCATACAAAAGGGCGATGCCGTCGATCTGCAGCTCGAATGCGCCCATCGTGAATCGCATTGCTGAACCATTAACAATGCAGATCGCAAGAACCGAAGCGATCAACGATGCCGTGACGGCGAGCATTGTTCCTTCCTGGACGATGCTGACGATGGCCGCTCGTCGTTGAAAACCGATGGTCTGCAATGTTGCGAGTTCGCGAACGCGGCCAACGACGGCGCCGTACATGGTGTTGAGGCCGGCGAAGACTCCCGCCGCAAAGATCAGAATCGCCACCAGCCAGGCCAGCAGTCGCACTGGCGCGTAATCCTTCTGCAGCGACTTGAAGTAGTCGATTTGTGAAACCGCTTGCAGTTCCAGATCCAGGCGTTCTTTGCAGAAGAGGTCGACGTCCTGGAATTCCGCATTCGGTGCCAGAGTCAGCGCCACCAGGCTGAGGTCCTGCCGTTTCATCGCCTGCTGAAGATCATCCAGTCGGCACCAGACTTCCGATTCAAAGACGGCTCCGGCCGCCGCGAACACTCCGCTGATTCGCCACTCGCGACCTTCCAGCCACAATGACTGGCCGATGCGGGTTTCTTCTTCGGCCACACCAATCTTTGTTGTCGCCAGACGACCGATCATTAATTCGTTCGACCGAGGCCATTCGCCAGCGACGATTTCGATGTTCGAATGAACGAGCAATGCCGAAGGAGTCACGCCTCTGACCAGGCCCATACCAGGATGCCCATCGGGAGACGTACGAATTTGAGTACCGAGATAAAGTTCCGGCGAAGCGAATTTCTTTCCGTGACGTTCCTGCACGCCGACGATGCTGGCCGCGACAAGGTCGGAAGTTCTCATCGGGACGGATGAGTATTCCAGGTTCTCGCCCATGCCGAGTGAAAAGACGATGACCGTGCGTGGGTCGCCGCTGACAGCTAAAGCTCGTTCGAGACCTCGGATGAAGCCAACGACGACGAGTACCAGCAGGACGACGGTCGTTAACCCCAGCAACGTCAACCCGCTGCGCAGCGGT
Organism: uncultured Planctomyces sp.; assembly: GCA_937899075.1. Taxonomy (GTDB): domain Bacteria; phylum Planctomycetota; class Planctomycetia; order Planctomycetales; family Planctomycetaceae; genus JABMPE01. Next base: position 3,716 of record CALDJX010000010.1, read on the forward strand.
CGACGAAGCAGGTTGCGAATTCCATATTCCCACGGAAGAAGTGACACGGTTAGTCCAGAGTCGAGAGTTCAGAGTCGAGAGTGTCCGACGACTGCGTATTCGCAGCCGACAGCGGATCCTCATCGTGAACAGCAGCGAGGCGGATTGAAGACCGTCAGCGGAGGGTCTTCAGCGCGAAGTCTCGACTAAATCTGAAAGGACATCCGCAGCGTGCGGATCTCTCGCCCGGAATGTGCGTCGGGCGGTTCAGCCAGCGGCCAATTCGTGGTGCCGAACACGTGGCTCAGGAGCGTGTCGCAATCGACGACTGACCTCAGTGTTGCGGCACCAAAGTCCTCCACGATCTGCGCGGAAGTCGAAATCGCTCCCTTGCACAGGCAATCGCAACGACAGTCGTCGTCCGAAAGTGGAATGTGCTGCGTTCGCTCGTTTGAGGCGTTTCGAGAATCGTCAACAACACTTGAGTGCCGGCAGCAGGCATCTTTCGATGAACACGATTGATCCAGAGTCGCCGAAGTTGTGTGCTCAGAATCCGGTCCAGAATCGCAGCACGAACCAGCACCGATCACGCACTGAACCGGGCAGGCCAGCACGACGAGGATCAGCACAAGATGTCCGGTGGAACGCGTCATGACTTCGATTGTGCCGAGGCTGGAGGCAAGAGTCCATACAGTTTTTCGAAACGACTCTACGGTTCACGATTCAAATGAGGTGCGGCCGAGTTAATCGTCTCTATCAAGTGCTGCCTCGAAAAAGAGGCGAAATAAGACGTCCTGCCGTCTGTGGTTGTGACGCACACAGTCGGGGAAAGTCCCAGGCAGCGAGCCTTGGATACGGCGAGAAGATCCGTCAAACGAATCTCAACGGTATCGAGGAAGAACGCGAGTACTGACGGTTCGTAGATAATTCGGTTATTGGTGACGACAAGGTTGCCTACGTTCGCCCAAGGCCAAAGTTGACTCGGGAAATAAGCAGAAAGTTCTTCGCTGAGTACCTTCTCTCCCGCTTGCAGTTTGGCTCTCATCAAGATGTCCCCGTGGCCTGCAAACGATGCGGGTTATTCGGTGTCTGAATACTTGAACGCCTTCTCCATGTTGTCCGTCGAAAGCGGTTGCCCGTCGACTTCGATGTAGGGGTAGACGAAGAAATTCAGCGGTTCGCCGGCCTGACGAGGGACCAGGTTCAGGTCGCGGCCCGATGAGAAGGCCACTCGATTCTCGGTCAGGTTGCCGAAGTAGTAGTCCTTCATTTCCGGATGCTTGTCAGCTTCGGAGATGTCTGTCGGAACCCAGTCGTGCTTGTCCGTGTGGAAAAATGCCCAGCAGTGGTAACCGCCGATGGTGCCTTTGCCTCGCGAGTCGGGAATCGGAAACCCGATCTCGAATCGTGCGGGCAAACCTTTTGCCCGAGCCAGCGAGATGAACAGGCTGTGAAAGTCGGTGCAGTTTCCAAACTGGCTGTCGCAGGCCCAGACTGAGTCTCCGTTGCCGTAGCCGGGACGGGACTTGTCGTATTTCATGTGCTGGTCGACGCGTTCGTACAGAAATCTTCCCAGTCCGAGTTGATCGCCTGGAGCGGTGATCCCTTTCAGCAGGTCGAGTGGTCGGCCAGACGTTGGGACCAGTCGGTTTGGCTTGAGGAACAACCGGCGTTCTTCTTTGCTGAGTTCCTGTCCGTCTCGACCGAGCGCTTTCACTTCGGCTCGCGTGACGTCGTACGTGATTGAGAAGTCGACTTCGCCACTCTGCGGCGCCGTCGTTTCGAAATGGACCATGCAGTTTCCGTACTTGGACTCTCGAGCCGTGGTCGCTTTGACGGGAAAGCGAGTAGCCTTGATCGACACAGACTGATGCTGATTCGTCGGAGGGATCGGCAGCCACACTCGAACATTGGAGCCCGGTTTCAGGCCGACAGCCTTGCTTGCATATTCGAATTCGAAGTGTCTGATTTTTTCGTCGTGCTTGAGAGATGCCGCTTCAAAGCCGCCACCGCTGGCTACGCAAGGTTCGATGACTTCCGCGGCTAAGCTTGCCCGTGCATTGAAAATGCAAATCGCAGACACCAGAATCGCTCGAACCTTGTTCGATAACCAACGTTCATTCTGCTTGCGCTGATTGGTCAACACTTTGGTTCTCCAGTTTACAAACTGCTTCGGGTGGCACAGGTTGCTTGCAACCCGTGCGGCGTAGCCGCAAGAGGCAGTTCATTGCCCACTTGCGAATTCCTCTTGTCGTTTCGCGATTCTGGTTGCAAGCAACCGGAGCCACTCTTCTGGTTCAGAAATCCTGCAAAGAAATTTCCTACAGGCTTCTGATGACCTCAAGAATGCGATCCAGTTCGTTGTCGACGGGGATGGGGCCGTTCGCAAATGACACCGTCTGAATGCCCTGGTCCGCCAGCTTTGGGTCGATGTCGCCAGCCTTCGACGAATGGTAGGCAACCGTGGCGTTTGGATCCTTCAGCTGGTGGCCCGTCAGGATGCATACGACCTTATCGCTGGGAGCGATGATTCCCTCTTCGCGAAGCAGTTTTGTTCCGGCGACGCTGGCCGCACTCGCCGGTTCGCAGCCGAAGCCGCCGGCTCCAACCTGAGCTTTGGCGTCGAGGATTTCCTGATCGGAGACCTGTCGCACAACTCCGTCGCACGCTTCGAGAGCTCGCAGACACTTTTTCAGATTGACCGGCCGGTTGATCTCGATGGCTGTGGCCAATGTCGATGCGCGGCGGTTTTCTGCATCCATCTGCGAGAAGAAACTGTCGATCATTGCATCGTCCGTGCGGCCGTCGTTCCAGCGAAGCCCCTGGTCGTTGTAAAGTCGATGCAGCGTGTTGGCTCCGGTGGCGTTGATGACGGCCAGGCGTGGCACGCGGTCGATCAGGCCGAGTTCTTTCAGTTCGAGAAACGCTTTGCCGAACGCGCTGGAGTTTCCAAGGTTTCCGCCAGGAACAACGATCCAGTCGGGCGGTTCCCAGTTCAGCGCTTCCAGCACGCGGAACATGATCGTCTTCTGGCCTTCCAGCCGAAACGGGTTCACGCTGTTGCAGAGGTAAATCTTCTCGCGCTGACAGACTTCGCGGACCTGCTTCAAAGCGTCGTCGAAGTCGCCGGCAATCTGCAGCGTGTGAGCACCGTAGTCCAGCGCCTGCGACAGTTTTCCAAAAGCGATTTTCCCACTGCCCACAAAAACCAACGCGTTGAAGAGTTGAGCAGCGCTGCTGTAAATGGCGAGCGACGCGCTGGTGTTTCCTGTGGATGCGCAGGCGGCGTATTTCGCTCCGACCATCCGAGCGTGAGTCGACGCGGCGGTCATGCCGTTGTCTTTGAAGCTGCCCGAAGGGTTCAGTCCTTCGTACTGAAGCAGCAGGTTGGACGCTTCCAGACCGGCGTACCTGGCGACCGGGCTGCTTCCGCGAAGGACCGTTTGACCTTCGCCGATCGTCACGATGCTTTGCTCCGGCGCGAACGGCAGCAGGCTTCGAAATCGCCACACTCCACTGAAGTCGAGCGGGTTGCGGCGCGTCGACCAGCGAGCTTCGATTTCCGACAGCGACTGCGGGACTTCCAGGCGATCCCAGTCGTAAGCAATGTCGAGCAGATTTCCGCACTTCGGGCAGCCGACGAGGATCTCCTCGATGCCGTACGTGGAGCGGCAGTCAGGATGGATGCAGACCTGCCAGGCAGTGTCCTGCTTTGTGGTTGTTGACGAGGCAGCTTCAAGCGTCGACATGTGAGTTACCGTCATTTTCAAAAGTAATAATGATCTGACGCAAAGTCGCGAAGACGCGAAGTTTCGCAAAGACGGAGCAGCGTTGGACCATTTTCAGTCCGACGTTTCAGCCGCTCTTCACCTGATGAAATCAATTATTCGATTCTTTGCGAGCCTTAGCGGCTTTGCACCTTTGCGTCAGATCTATTTGATAATCGCCCCGAGATTTCCACAGGCGATGGGCTAGTCTTTCGTCGGTTTTCCGTTGGATCGATGCCGGTGTCTGGCGAGTTCAGCTTCCAGTTCTTTCCGCGTCGATTCAAGCTGAGACATCGTCGTTTGCGAATGCGTTCGGACTGAGGTCAGATCGCCCAACGCCAGCAACGCAATCCAGAACACCATCATGATGACAAACAGCCAGTAGAAAGTCGCAACGACCGGCCCCAGTTGCCAGATAAATGCGTCGCCGATTCCGATCAGGCTGCCGACAAACACGACTGCTCCGGATGTTTGCATCCGCCTGAGATAGCGGTTGTGAAGATGCCGTCGGTCTGAATCTTCGAGGGCCTCGTCACCACGCTGTTCTTTCCACACGCGAGCATGGCCAAACATCATGCCAGCTCCGAGCAGCACGAGCGACCCACCGAAAACGGCTGCCGGAATCCAGTTGTTTTCCTCTAGTGCCATTTTCGCGTCGAGTATTTTCAGCGGTTCGCTGAGTCATGATGTCTGAAGGGCGAGGGGCGAAGCCGCATTGAACGCTGCGGATTCGATCTGCCTGATAAAATAGCGTCTTTGTCGCCTTCTTCCCACAGTCGAAGGATGCGGCTTTCAGGCGTTAAGGGATAGCGGAGAAATTAATCGTGCATTTGACAACTGGCGAGAATCCGGACGCAAGAAGTACGCCGCAGGCGTTTGATCCAATAGCCTGGGGTCGCCGCGC
>CALDJX010000011.1 GCA_937899075.1 uncultured Planctomyces sp.
CGAGCGTCGAGTTCCAGTTTCTCAGCAGCACCGAGTTCCGATGTCGACGTTGCCTGCGACCGATGCAGCTTGTGGATTCTCTCAACATCATCGATCAATATCTGATGTGACTTACGAGCGAGCGATGTCTGCGCGGTCAAGTTTGCCTGATCCTGTTGAAGCTGTTTCAAAGTTGTTGCGGCTTGATTCACCGTGATCTCAAGACACTGCACAGCCAATGCAAATCGCTGCGGATCGATTTTGATCAGCGTCTCACCAGCTTCGACCTGTTCGCCGACACGCAGATTCGGGTGCTTGAAGACGATTCGCCCTTGCACTTCCGATGCGAGAGACAACACGCGATGCGGGACCACTTCGCCTGTCGTTTCGATGCTCAGCGGTCCATCGAGTGATTGAACTTCGGCCACTTCAACGACCGTCGCCTTAGCGGCAGCTCTTGGTTTACGAGGCACTTCAGGCGTCGAACCCATTGCATAAAACGCGACGGCACTGCCGACAAGAATGATCGTCTGCAGCACATAGTGCGTGAGCCATCGTGTTTTAGAAAGGAATCGATTCACTATTGTTTGGTTTCACACAAAGACGCGAAGGAGACGAATGGGCTGGGAGGATTGCGCCTTAGCGCCTTTGCGTGAGTTCTCCTCTCCTCTACTCTCGTCGTGAAGCTTTCATTTCATCCGGCGTGATCCTGCCGTCGCCGTTTGTGTCCATCTTCGCGAACATGCGTTCCGCGTTGCCGACGGCTTCAGATCGAGTCAAAATTCCGTCTCCGTCGCGATCGATTTCTTTGGAATGTCCTTTCAGGAATCCGCCCATCGCACTTCGAGAACCGCCTCGACCGTTCAGTTCGGCAGCGCTCAGCTTGTCGTCGTTGTTGGCGTCATAGCCCGCGAACGCTTTGGTGGCTTCGCCAACGATTTCGTCTCGGCTGATGATCTTGTTCTTATCGATATCAATCTCATCGGCATGAACCAGAATCCACGGTTGACGGGGACCATCGCCGGGCTGTGGCCCCTTCGGCCCACCGATATTCGGACCGCCAGCTTGTCCCGGAGGCCTTTCCCCACGCGGTCCGCCACCTTCGCCAACTCGCCGCTGACCACCGGGGCCTCGAAGTTCGTCTGCGGTGATCTGGCTATCTTTATTGGTGTCGAGCTTGCGTAGTGCGGCTGCGGCTTCGCGAAGTTCTGCCTTGTCGATTTTGCCGTCGCCATTTACATCCAACGCCGCGACGATTGGATCACCACCGGCCCTACCACCATCAGGGCGTCCGCCGCCTTCGCCACGACCTCGATTGCCTTGCGGTTCGTTGCCGGTTGGACGTTCGGCATTCCGGCGACCGTCGCCACCACCTCCTTGACGTGGCGTATAGTTCTCGGTCTTCGTTCCTTGCGTTGAAACAAAGTTGAACGTCGCCGATCCATTGGTGGCGACCGTGTACTCGACGGATCGTGGGTCACCGAAAACTTCGTAACGCACAATGAAGCTGCCCGGCTTCGGCCTCTCAAACCCGACGATCTTCGCCCCTTTCAGACCGGGAAGCGATGGCCGAACACCTTGCGCCCGCGGTTGCGGATCAACCTGCCCGTTCAACTCAACGACTTCGCCGTAGAAACCACCGTTCAAATAAGGAAACGTATTCGTCGCGTGATAGTGGTACTCGCCATCCGGTCCTTTGTGGCCGTTCAACCAATCGAGATTCGTTGGCGGCTTGCCGTTCGGATCGTTGTAGCCGTAGATCGGATAGCCATCGAGGGCTACGGCGACTGGGTTTCCGGGACCGACGATCTTTTCCAGATGCATGGGAGCAATGTGGTAGTGGTAATCGTCAGCCCGACCACAATGCCCGCCCCACTGATCCAGTTCACCCGCCTTCAGTGTGTCCGTTTTGCCATCGTTCTTGATCGGGTTAAAGATGGGGACACCGTTGACCGCCAATGCAATCGCACCACGAAAGAAATGTTCCTTCGTCGACATTGGGTTCTTCGCGGGAACCGGGTGCAGCGGAATTCTCCACGCGTTGTTGCCCGTGTACGACTGAGGCAGAGGGACTTGTTGTTGCCAGGCGGTGATGCCAGTCATCATCGGATGATCTGGCATGCCGGTCGATTCAACGAACAGGAAGTCACGATCCCAGCGAACCTTGACGTCCTTGGCGAAAGGATTGAAGAAACTCGCCAGCGTCGGCGACTCAGCCGCCTCCTGACGGAATGCAGTAAGCTGCCAAACCGGTTGAGTGTTCAGTTGGAGAATTTGCTCCTGTCGCTGCTGCACAAATTCCAGATCGTCTGGCGTCAGCACCTGCGTTGGAACGGCGACCACACGTCCATCCGTTGTTTGCAGTTTGACTTGATCGTTTTCTGCTGTCAGCAGCGAGGCTTCAACAGTCGTTGGTGTGCTGGACACAGTCCACGATCCAATCTTCCACGTGCGACTGACCGGCTTAGTGTCGGTTTGACCGCTGGCATGGCTGTGATGGGTATGATCATGTCCGTCGTGGCCGCGAGCCACTGTTAACCCGTTCGTCCACAATGCGCAGGCCGTGAGCCCGACAATGAATTGTCCGAATCGCATCTTTGTTCTCCCAGTATTTCGATCTGATTTTTCAAGTCGCTAATTTTAATTTCGGCCGCGGTTTCCACCGCCACCTCGACGGCCACCGCGTTGCCGCCCGCCACCTTGTGGAACCACATCTGTCAGCCCGCGAAAATCAGGACGGTCTTTCCCGTCGGGCGGCGACTTCACGACCGTGCGGAACAGCACGAGGTTGTCGAGCTTCACGTCGTCAGACCAGATGAACTTCGCTCCCTTGAAGTCATGTTCAAAGAACGGCTCCTTCGGTCCGACTTCTTCTTCGGTGAACTCTTTGGCGTTGGGCCATTTGCTGTCGTCGAAGTCGATCGCGAACCAGTCTTTGGGCAGCGGGATGTTTTCGACTCGCGGGTTCTTCATGTCGCCATCAATCGGCCCCCATGAAACTTTCTTCGCTTTCCATGTCGCGTTGGTCACGGTGCCGTCACCCAGTTTCAGGATAAAACCGCCGTCGCCGATGTTGGTGTTGGCGTACTCCATGCCGGTTTTGGGATCGGCGTTGTCGACGCCCATGACAGCGATTGTCATTGGATAAGCGGGCAACACATCTACCGACACAACGTTGTGCGGAACAAACGAGATGGAATCGACAGCGACCAGTTCGCCGTTGATGTACAGCTTGAACGAGTTGTCCGCGTAGACGTTGGCTTTGATGGTGTCATCGATGCGAGGCTTGCGAGGCGGCTGTTGAGCCGTGACCGTAGCCTCGCATAAGAGGACGATACCGATTGCTCCGACCAAAAGTTGTTTCTTCATCGCTTGAGATCCCATTGGGTAAGTGTTTCTGATGTGCTACGCAAACATTGAGTTGAAAGTCAGCCAGCGAACGGTCAGGAGTGTGCAGATCAGGCATGCCCACCATGCCCCTTGTTGAGCGACTCGGTGTTGCCGCAGGCCGAACAGGAGTCCGACCGCAAGCAACGTCGCAGTGGTTTTCAGAGCAATCAACGCGAGCGGTTCATCAATCAAAGCGGCACCCAACGGATTGAGTTCCTTCATGTCACCAGCGCGCGAAACAAGCAGCGTCCAGATGAGATCGAGGGCCGATAAGACCGTCACGAGAGCCAGTGAGCGAATGACGGCATGTTTCGCGATCCGCGTTTCTGGCGATGCACCTTCCGGATCGGGTTTGAAAGACAGAAGATGTCCAAACGCCATGACTACCAGAAGCATGCCCACAACCGTCAACGGGTAAGCGCTATTCTCAAGGATGCGTTTCGCCAACACGCGATTCGCGTGTGATTCTTCGAGTCCGGCGACGCAAGTCAGCATTTCCCCGGCACGCCCGGAAAGCTCTTCGGGGCACTCGAATTCGCTGATCCATATGGCCCACGCAGTCTCATCGACACCGCTCGGAAGCCAATCCCGTTCCCCGTGGTTGAACGCCTGTCTAGATTCCGCGTTGACAAGAACATTCAGCAACTCGTAACTGTCGTTTCCATGAAACGCTTGAAATGGCTCCATTTCAAAGAGCACAAGGCCACCGTCCCCATCGAGCAAGTCCCGCAGTTTTCGACGGACTTGTTGTGCGTGACTACGGGCAACCCCGTTGCGTCGTTGCTTATCGTTCTTCCACGCTTCGAAGACCGAAAGATCAAACGTCGTCTCGTTAATGGAGACGTCAGATTCCGAGAATTCAATTTGATAAGGTGGTGGAAGATACTCGCCATTCAGGAACACATAGCCGGTATCGACGTTGAGCTGCGACGTTCCGTTCTGTTGACCACGCTGAACGCTCCGCTCGGCGTTTCTGACTGTTCGACCAGTACGTTCAACGTCCTGTGCCATCGACACGGAGCCCTGAACGGAGACAAATAGAAACAAAAACAGGGGAACTCTCACTGCTTCTTTCTCCTGTTTGTCTTTTCCTTGTTCGTTTTGTTTCCGCCACCGCCGCCCTTGCGTACGACCGGTTCTTTGCTCGGGTCGTAGTTTGGATTTGGAGTCGCCATTTGGGCGTCAACATCGTCGAGGTACTTCACCAGCAGGCTGTCCAGTTCCTTCACTCGCTGAGGCATCTGTTTCGATAGGTCATTTTGTTCCGAGATGTCCGTCTCCATATCGAACAGGGCCAGCCGATCTTCTTCATAGAATTTCAGCAGCTTATGCTTGCCGAGGTACAAGGCCGAATGGGGACCGTCACCACCTTGATAATGCGGGAAGTGAAACACCATTTCTTCACGCGGACGTTTGACGGTTCCCTTGCCATCATCGAGCAGGCCGGCAATGCTGCCGCCTTCGATGCCCGGAGCCAGTTTCGATCCAGGAATATCGGCCCATTCGCAGTAGGTCGGATAGAAGTCGTAGCCGACGACTCGTTCATGGCACCATGAATCGGCTGGAATGCCGGGGCCGCGAATGATCATCGGACTGCGAATGCCGCCTTCCCAGACGCCGCCTTTGCCGCCAGTCAGCCCGCCGCGTTTGCCTCCGCCTTTTCCGCCACCACCACCACTCCCATTGTCGGACATGTAGATGACAAAGGTGTTGTCCGCCAATCCGAGTCGGTCGATCGCGTCAACGACCATGCCGACTCCGGTGTCCAGATTCTCTGCAATCGCCGCACTGCCAACGCGTTTCTCGTCAACACTGCTGCCCATCTTCGCCGCGTACTTGGCAAGCGTCTCTTTCATCGCGTTTTGTGGAGCGTGCAAGGCATGCCACGACATCTGTATGAAGAACGGCTTGTCCGCTTGCTTGTTCTTCTCCATAAAGGCCACGGCACGCTTTGCCATGCCGAAGATATCAGCGGGATTCGGGTCGGCGTATTCGTGAGCGTACTCGTTGCCAATGTCGCCGTCGCCGTCGTCATAGCCATTCGCAGCAGGGCCGCCACCGTTGATGTGCCATTTGCCGTAGTGAGCGGTCGCGTAGCCTGCCGACTGCAGGAGTTCACCAATGGTGATTTCCGATGCAGGGATCGATCGAATATTGCGGGGTTCGATCATCTTGTGGCCCGTTTCCGCAGGGGCGGCCTTGGTCCAATGCATGGCTGCCGAACTTTTCCCGGTCTGCAAGCTGATACGAGTAGGTGAACACACCGACGCAGGCGCGTAGGCTGCCGAGAACCGCATCCCCTGTGCAGCCAGCCTTTCGAGATTCGGCGTGTCGACGATCGAACTCTTCGACCAATCCAGATCGGGGTGCATTGGGACAGAAAGCCCATTCCAAGCTTGATCATCAGACATCATGAACACGATGTTGGGACGCTCTGCCGCGTGTGCGGAAGCGGAGACAAAGCACACCAGAATTGCAATGTAGAGATGAGCCTTCATTCTGACTTTCCGTTGCTGTTCGCTGATCGATTGCCTTGACCGCCTTTGCCTTGACCGCCACGACGCTGCGAACTCTCAGCACCTTGTTGACCGCCGCGCCCCCCTTTTTCACCCTGACCACCGCCGCGAACGACTAGTTCCTGAGCATCGAGGATGCCGTCGTTGTTCACGTCCAGCTTCATCAAAGCGGCGACCGCACCGTCGATCTCTTTCGCCGACAAGTTGCCATCGCGGTCGATGTCCAGCAGTCGGAACAAGCCACCGCCACTTTGACCGCCGCCTTTCTGTCCTTGACCACCACCTCGGCCGCCACTCCCTCCACCTTTTTGGCCGTCGTTGCCGCCTCTTCGTGCACTTTGATCCTGTTGTTGACCCTGACCCTGTTTGTCATTCGCTTTATCGCCCCTCTGTGCAAACGCAGAGTCTGCGACAGACAGCAATGCGAACACTGCTGCAAAAGTGATGAGTCGTTTCATGTTTCTTTTCCTTGGGAGACTGTTGGTTTTCATGCTTTGTTAACGCCCACGTGCTTCGTCACGTGACAACGTGCCATCCTTGTTTTTGTCCAGAGAACGCAGCAACGCAGGCAGACGTTCGACTTCATCCTTCGTTAGCTGTCCATCGTTGTTTTCATCAAGACCATGCATGATTGCGTCAGGTCTTGAGTTCGTGTTTCGCAAGGCAGCAGACTGTGGCGTTTCGCCCGATCGCTTTGCCGGCATTTCGGCATCAATGGAGTCGAGGTAGCTCGTGAGTTGCGTTGACAGTTCTTGCACTTTGTCGACGCGACTACCGGAAAGATCGTTGCGTTCACCAAGGTCTGTCGCGAGATCAAACAGTAAATGTCGCTGGCCCTCGTAGATTCGCACGAGCTTGTATTGGCCAGCAATGATCGCTGAAACCGGCCCCAACGGATCTTTGTCGTAGTGGGGAAAGTGAAAGACGATTGCTTCGCGTGAACGAGCAACTTTGCCTGAGACTGGATCGGCGAGTACCTGTCGCAGGCTGCCGCCTTCGACTTGGTCAGACAGCTTGCCGGAGACTCCAGCCAGATCAGCGACCGTCGGCACAACGTCCGCACCGGTAACCAACACACTTGAATGCGAGCCTGCCTTTGCCATCGGGCCACGCATGAAGAGCGGAATACGAATCCCGCCATCCCACAATCCGCCTTTGCCGCCTTGCAGTGGACCATTACGGCCGGGCGTGCCATGGTCGGCGGTGTAGATCACATAGGTATTGTCAGCAATGTTCAGTTCGTCCAACGTATCCAGCAGCATGCCGATCGTGATATCCATGTCGAGCAGCACCGCGGCAGCTCCCATGTTGCGTTCGTCTCTGCCAAGTCCGAGCTGCAGAACCTTCTCAAAGGTCTCCGGCTTCGCGTCCTCCTGAGAACGACCACCGTAGTGTGAAAGTTGAACGTAGAACGGCTTGTTTGCTGCGGCGTTCTGCTTTATGAACTCAATCCCACGTTCCGTCATGCCATACGCCTGCTTTGGATTTGGGTTGCGGGAATTCTCAGGACCACCGTTGCTGGTCGCTCCATCCGATTCGTCGAACCCATGAACTCGCGGATCAGACTTGCCAACATGCCATTTGCCAAAGTGTGCCGTCGCATACCCTGCTGTCTTCAACAACTCGGCAATTGTCGTCACGTCTCGCGGCAGTTCGCTGACGACACGCGGTTCGATCAGTGCCTGACCGGTGTCGCCGCCCGCGCCTGTAAAGGTCATTCATAAGCGTGCGGGACTGATGCCGGTGAAATAGGTTGCTCGCGAAGGTGTACATCGTGGCGACGGAGCGTAGTAATTCGAGAACCGAATTCCTTCGCGAGCCAAACGCTCAAGATTTGGAGTCGAGAAGGAATTGCTCTTCGCTTCCGGCTCGTTTGGATCGAGCTGCACCGACGTGCTTGCCCAACCCTGACCTTCACCTTGGATGAACACGAAATTTGGTCGAATTGGACTTTCGTCAGCTTTGCAATGCGGCAACGCAAAGAAGATGAGCATTAAGAAACAGAGCTTGCGTTTCATTGACCGATTCTCCCTTTGCCATCTCCCGATAACATGTACGAATAACTCACATCGCCATTACGTTGGCTTCCGCCTTCGGCTGCAGGCAAATACGCACGGACATAATCAACGCGAGCTGAATCGCCACTCACGCGAACCCGTACGTGACCGCTGCTGCCCTGAACTTCGCCGCTGATGTACCCGTACTCTTCCGCGCTTTTCGTTCCTGATCGGGGGTGTCCGGGCTGCGGGACGAGTTGATACACGATGCCGTCGAGATCCTGCTTGATGAACATGTGGTCGTGCCCGTGAAAGACGACTCTCACACCGTGATCAACCAGCATTTGATGAATGGGCTTGCCCCAACCGGGACGATTGCGATCGAATTCGTCTTCTCCCGATATACCTTTGCCGCCCCATTCCCAGAACGGAGCTGCTTCTTTG
>CALDJX010000012.1 GCA_937899075.1 uncultured Planctomyces sp.
CGGGTTGCGTAAGGTATCGACTGCCAGACGCGAAAGGAATAACCCGTTCTCCCCGCCCTGTTTTCCTCACGAATTTCCGCACTCGGTGTTTCATGCCTCTCCTGAATCGTCCGAATTCTGCCGGCTTGCTGACGACAGCCATCATCGTCGCAACGTCAGCCTTCGCCGCAGCCGATGATCATTTCTTCGAGACCCGAATCCGTCCTGTACTGATCGAAAAGTGTTTCAAGTGTCACGGCAGCGAAAAAGCCAGCAGCGAGTTTCGAGTCGACTCTCGTGACTCGCTGTTAAAAGGTGGCGAAAACGGCCCGGCTGTCGTCCCAGGAAAAGTCGAGGAGAGTCTGCTGCTACAGGCGATCGATCGGACGAATGAAGACCTGCAGATGCCTCCGGACGATCCGTTGCCGGCAAACGTCATCGCTGACTTTCGAACGTGGATTCAAAGCGGCGCGACATGGCCGAAGTCGGTCGGCAATGGGCCGGACTCGTCGTTCCAGGCGAAGCGGCATTGGGCTTTTACTCCGGTCGTTAATCCTCAACTCCCAAAAGTCGGTAACGAGTCGTGGGTGAAGACGCCGATTGACCGGTTCGTGTTGAGGAAACTCGATGCGGCCGGCATCGGCCCTTCTGAGCAGGCTGACCGGGGAACGCTGATTCGACGGTTGAAGTTTGATCTGCTCGGACTTCCGCCGACGTACGAAGAGACGCAGACGTTCGTCAACGATCAGTCTCCGAATGCGTGGAAGCAACTTGTCGATCGATATCTTGCGTCGCCTCATTACGGAGAACGCTGGGGACGTCACTGGTTGGACGTCGCGCGGTATGCTGACACGAAGGGGTATGTTTTTCAGGAAGAACGAAAGTACCCGTTCGCCTATACCTATCGAGACTGGGTGGTGCGGAGTCTGAACGAGGACCTTCCGTACGATCAGTTTCTCATTCGGCAGATGGCGGCCGACTGGCTGGTGAAAGACGGCCTGCCAGAAAGCGAACTTGCGGCGATGGGTTTTCTGACACTCGGCCGACGATTTCTCAACAACATTCACGACATCATCGACGACCGGCTGGATGTGATCACGCGAGGCACGCAAGCTCTCACCGTGACCTGCGCCCGCTGCCACGATCACAAGTACGACCCGATTCCGCAGGCCGATTACTACTCGCTGTACGGCGTGCTGCGGAGTTCGACAGAGCCGAAAGATCACAAGAACGCGATGCCGCTGTTCGAAAGCGACAAGCCGTTCAATCCGTACGTGTTCGGGCGAGGCAGCCAGGGCAATCGTGGTCCGCGAGTCCCACGGCAGTTTCTGGAACTTGTCGCCGGCCCCGATCGGAAACCATTTCAAAACCGAAGCGGTCGGCTCGAGCTTGCCAGAGCGATTGCCAGTCCGGACAACCCGCTCACCGCACGAGTCATCTGCAACCGAATCTGGATGCACCATTTTCATTCGTCGCTGGTGACAACTCCCAGCGATTTCGGACTGCGCTGCGAACCGCCAACTCATCCGGAGTTGCTCGACTGGCTGGCTTCCCATCTTGTTGAGTCGGGCTGGTCGCTTAAAGAGTTGCACCGTGCGATTCTCAAGTCGGCAACCTGGCAGCAGGCCAGCCTGGACAATGTCGGCAAGAGGAAAGTCGATTCAGAGAACGGCCTCTACTGGCGAATGAATCGCCACCGGCTGGAACTTGAGCCGATGCGCGACGCGATTCTGGCAGTCGGCGGCGATCTTAATTTGACGCTCGGCGGCACGGCTGTCGACATTGTGCAAGATCCCACACCAAGGCGGCGCACGATCTACGGCTTTATCGATCGGCAGAATCTGCCCGGACTGTTTCGGACGTTCGACTTCGCCGGACCGGACACGCACAGCCCCGGACGGTTCAAGACGTCCGTTCCGCAGCAGACTCTGTTCCTGAGAAACAGTCCGTTCCTGGTGGATGAAGCTCGCCGCGTTGCCGGCAGTCTTGATGCCCAAACGTCGCCGACGATTCGAATTCGTGATCTGTTCCGAAAGACGCTGGCGCGCGATCCCGGTGCGGATGACGTGCGGCTCGCCGAATCGTTTCTCGCCGAGTCTGCAAACGAAGCCGTCG
This sequence comes from uncultured Planctomyces sp., assembly GCA_937899075.1. Lineage (GTDB taxonomy): Bacteria > Planctomycetota > Planctomycetia > Planctomycetales > Planctomycetaceae > JABMPE01. The sequence goes on from CALDJX010000012.1 coordinate 2,095, forward strand.
ATTCCGTGCCGCTCTGGCAGTACGGATACGGTCGATTTGATTTTGAGAAGAATCGGATCGAGGATTTTCACAAGCTGCCACACTTCACGGGAAAGGCATGGCAGGGTGGCGAGAAACTCCCGGATCCAAAACTGGGCTGGGTAACGTTGTCGGCGACTGGCGGACACCCGGGCGATCCTGCTCACGCCGGCGTGTTTCGGTGGACGGCGCCGCATGACGGGCTGTTCGGTGTCGCGGGACGGATGACTCATTCGTCGGATCAAGGCGACGGTGTTGAAGCCATCATCAACGTGCCTTCGTCCGGCGTGACCGGACGTGCCGTCTCGCAGAACGGCTCCAAAGATACCTTGCTGATGCCGGTAAGACTTTCAGCCGGAGACCACATTGACATGATCGCTCACTGTCGGCAGAACCCGTCGTTCGACTCGTACAACTGGTCGTTCGAGGTTCGTAACTTTGACAGTGACCGGCCCGGTGAGCGTTTCTCAATGGCCAGTCAGTTTCATGGAGCGTTGCCGAATCAGCTGACCGCGTGGGAACTGTTGGCTCAGACGCTGCTACTTTCCAACGAGTTTCAGTTTGTCGACTGACGAACTCATTCTTGTGGCAAGGTCGCTGAAAATTTCGGTCGTCGCGCTGCAAGCGCAGAGTTCCAGAATTGTCGACATCCAAAAAGTAGTCGATGTTGGAGTTCGGCTCCTGGATGGACTGGATTCTCGTGTTTATACTTCCGACGTGTTCACGTCCCATCCAGATTCCGAAGTGTGAGGAGACACAAGTATGGCGCTGTTTGAAATCGAGACTAACGCACACATCATGATCGCCTGGGCCGACGACCGGGAGAACGCGGAGGAGATCGCGAAGAGTCACTATCCGGAAGAAGAGATCCTGCGACTGACCAAGCGTCCGCGAGATATCTGGGTGATCTCAAAACGACTGCTGGGCATCGATGGGAATTCCGAACCCTGCGACGTCGCTCGCGAATCTCTGTCCCGCGCATCCGGTGACAAGGTTCACGCCATTCGGCTTTACATGATGGACACCGGAGTCGATCTCCAGGAAGCACAGCGAGCCATCGAAACGAACATGTCGCTCGGCTGGTAGGCAGGTTGGTTGCGACACGACGGAATCGATCTGGGACCAATGAAGGTCGCAAAGTTCGCGAAGATGAACACGCTCTCTTGAGCCCCTCGTCGCGTGCTTTGCGGCCTTCCTGTCGTCGTACCATGCGATATTAATCTGATCATCAAACTTCGACTGACCTCTGGAGGCAGCTCGTGATGCGAACAGTTCTCTCGGCACTCATTCTCCCAGTCGTCCTTCTTGCGGTGTCCACAACAGGCACTGCCACCGCCGAGGAATACCCGGTTCATGCGGATTCCGAACCGCAGGACGACGTTCCAAAGGGCGAGATCAAAGGACCGTTCGAATGGCACAGTGAGATTTTTCCTGGCACCGTCCGCGAATACGCGATCTACGTCCCTGCCCAGTACGACGCTGCCAGGCCAGCCTGTTCGATGATCGTTCAGGACGGCCTGCGTAAGGCTCAGCAGTGGAAGCTGCCGACCGTGCTCGACAATCTGATTCACCAAGGCGACGTGCCGGTTCAGATAGGAATTTTCGTCAGCCCCGGAGTCGTCCCCGCGGCCAAAGAAGGCTCGCAGCCTCGATTAAACCGCAGCTTCGAATACGACGGGATGGGCGACCGTTACGCTCGCTTCCTGCTCGAAGAAATCATCCCGGAAGTCGCCAGGTCGTATAACCTCAGCACTGATCCGAATGACCGACTGATTGCCGGTTCCAGCTCCGGCGCGATCGCCGCGTTCACCGCTGCCTGGGAACGTCCCAACGAATTCCGCCGCGTCTTCAGTTCCATCGGAACTTACACTTCGTTGCGAGGCGGCGACGAGTATCCATCTCTGATTCGCAAGTTCGAAAACAAGCCTCTGCGAGTGTACCTGCAGGACGGTACGAACGACCTGGACATCTTTGCCGGAAGCTGGTGGGTGGCTAACCAGGCGATGCTTTCGTCCCTGAATTACTCGGGCTACGACGTTGCTCACGATTGGGGCGAAGGCGGCCACAGCGGAAAACACTCCACCGCCATCATGCCCGATGCGTTGCGATGGTTGTGGCGAGGTTATCCCGAACCGATCAAACTGGGCGTTCCACCGAAACGTCGAATGGAGCTCGTCATTCCAGGCGAAGACTGGGAAGTCGTCAGCTCCGGCCATCAATACACGGACAGCCCTGCAGTCAACGCGGCCGGCGAAGTCTTCTTTGCTGACCGCGAAGCTGGCACCATTCACATCATAAAGCTGGACGGCAGCGTTGAAGTTTTTGCGAAAGCTGGCGAAGGAATCGGCGGGTTGATGTTTGGCCCAGACGGCCTGCTCTATGGATGCCACCGCGGCGAGCGGGCGATCGTCCGGTTCAGTCGGTCCGGCGACATGGAAACGGTCATTGCAGACACAATGTGCAACGACCTCGTGATGCTCCCCGACGGGACGGGATACTTCACCGACCCGGAACGCCAGGCAGTGATCCGCTTTACTTCTGACGGCGAGTCAACCGTTGTCGCCAAAGGAATCAACTTTCCCAATGGAGTGATCGTCTCACTCGATCAGGCTCAGCTATTTGTCTCCGATACTCGAGGGCGTTTCACATTTTCATTCATGATCGCCCCGGATGGTTCGTTGCGGCACGGCCAGAAGTATGACCACGTCCCCGTCCCGGACAGCAGCAGCTTCAGCGGTGCCGACGGTTGGACGATCGATTCAGCAGGCAGACGCTATCTGACGACAAAGCTGGGGTTGCAGGTGTTCGACGAGGCCGGCCGCTGCAATCTGATTCTCTCATTCCCGGCGGGAGCCACCTGGATGTCCAACGTCTGCTTTGGAACCCCGAAACTCGACACGCTCTACCTGACTTGCGAGGACAAAGTTTTCCGTCGGAAAATCAATGCGACCGGCGTTCTCGCATGGAAGGCTCACTCCAAACGGCCGAAACCCAAGCCGTAAAGCATTGTGTTGAGTTGCTCCCGGTGAAGGAAATCGAGTCAACGAGTCATCGCCCGTCATAGTCGTCATGTTTTTTGGGAATTATCGGAGTTTTCAGGTTTCGGATCACGAACCGCACGACGAGAGTGACGATCAGGAACTTGTGGTTGACGTGGTCCGGGAATTCTCGACAATCCGCCCCGCACAGACCACGCGACCTTCGGAGAGGTGGCAGAGTGGCCGAATGCACCGGTCTTGAAAACCGACGTACCGCAAGGTACCGGGGGTTCGAATCCCCCCCTCTCCGCCTTTGATTTGTGCCTGAAACGCTAAGTTGTGGTTTAACCACGACTTAGCGTTTCTTTTTTGCTGCTGCTGAATCTCCCTGGTGCAAAGTTGGTGCAAACCAGGTGCAACAGGAGATTCAAGAATGTCGAAGCCTCAACGAGGTGGCGCGCGTCGGAAACGGATCGGACGCGTGTCCGTTTACCACCATCACGGTGGCTGGTATGTCTACTACCGGGAAGGCGAGCGGTCGGTCCGCAAGCGGGTTGCTGACACCCGTGCCGATGCTGAAAAGATCGCCGGCCAGATCAATGCTCAGGTGGCGAGTTGTACTCCCACCATGCTGGCGTTCGAACCGGTTTCCGTGGCCGAACTGCGGCAATCATTTCTCGACCATCATGAGCATGTGCTGCGATCGTCGCTGGCCACTGTCCGCAGATACCGCGCAGCGACTCAGCATCTGGAAGACTTCTGCAGACAGCTTCCGTCGGCCCCCCCGGCTCATGAAGTCTCGGCAGACCGGTTTGTCAGATATGTGAGAGAAGTCAGCGTTTCTCCGAACGGTCATCCGAATTCTCAGCGGCGAACACTGCGAGACAAAGGCGTGGTGTTCATCCTTGAGACGTGCCGGTCCATGTACGGATTCGCGGCTCGACGACGGCACCTTCCGCCGTATGCCGAGAACCCGTTTTCACAACTGACGCTGTCACGCTTTCGTATTGAGGACGCCAAGTCGATTTCCGTCTTCGACTCTGTGACCGAGCCGAGGTTCCTGCAGGCGTTGAACGACTGGGCCTTCCCCATTCATTTCGTACTGGCCAAGACGGGTCTGCGGCCGGGTGAACTGACGCATCTTCTGATCGAGGACTTGGACTTCAACGATGGCTGGCTGTTGATTCGCAACAAAGCGTCTCTCGGGTGGCGGATCAAGACTGGTCAAGAACGAGCCGTTCCATTGTGTGACGAAGCCGTGTCGGTGCTGCAACGAGTTGTCGGGAAACGGCAACAGGGGCTTGTCTTCCTGAGGCCTCGTTTTCGTGAATTTCCGCCACAACTGGCCGGCCCGCTCTCACAACTGGAGCGCGAGGCAGAACAGCGATTGACCCGAACGCAGAAGTCGACAGGGACGGTGAGCCGGACTGACGCTGCTCAAGTACTCCGTACCGTGTGGCGTGATGCCGGTTTGATTCGCACAGATGCCATTCGCAAGGCATTTATACGAGCCGGTCGAGCGATCGGGCGTCCGGAAATGACCTGCCCGAAGAGCTGGCGGCACACGTTCGCGACGCTGCTGCAGGATGCCGAAGTCGATCCGCTGATCCGGCAGATCACGCTCGGGCACAAGTCGGCGAGTGACGCTCGTGGCGCGCTGGGCATGACAAGCGTCTACACGCACACACGCCCGGAAACTCAGAAGCGGCAGATTGAACGAGCGCTGCAGCTCTGGCCGGATTCACTCGACTTCGCACGACGCTGGGCGGTCAGGGGCCGCCACGCTCCAGGCTCAGACTGACAGCAACCACAGCCAGGGAAATGCCACCAGTCGTGTGGCAATTCAGCTTTGCCAGACCCACACACGAAAGGGGACATTGATGAATCAGAGTCCACATCCCACTGAAGTTTCCGCATCCGATTCCGAAGACCAGAAACTCGTGCCGATCTCCGTCGCCGAATTTGCTCAGCGTCTTGGGAGCATTGTCGGCAGTTGCCTGGCTGAGCAGTCCAACGGAACTGACTCGGCTTTGAGGAATGTTCCGCCAACACCTTCACACTGAGTTTGACCTGAACGGTCAGCACTTCTCAATCAATATCGTTTCCAGTTTACGAGGCTTAAGACATGTCACACCGCCGCGCTACTTATGGTTGGGTACTTCCCATTGCAATTGCTCTCGGTCGCCGATTGAGGGTCATCATCTATGCCCGCTACTCGACCGAGGATCAGAACCCTCGGTCGATTGACGATCAGGTGGCCGAGTGCCGGCGATTTCTTCAGTCGCTTGAGATCGACCTTTCACGTTGTGAGATTCGGGTGCTGTCGGACCGCGCCATCTCGGGCGAGGAAGTCTCTCGACCGGGGATCGATGAAGTCAGAGCGGCGATCCGGGACGGAAACGTCGACCTGATCGTCACCGAGGAAACCAGTCGTCTGTATCGTCGTCAGAGGCCCTGTCTTGATCTGGTTGACGGAGCTGTGGACAACGGAGTCCGTGTGATCTGCATCAATGACCAGGTTGACACAGCTGACGAGGAAATGTGGGAAGAGCGACTGGCTTCCAGTGTTGGCGATGCCGCAAGAACGAATCGCCGGACACGACAGCGTATTAACCGTTCCTTAATTTCCCGATTTGAGATGGGAGCGGCTCTGGGACCTGTTCGACCTGGATACCTGCGACGCGCTACGGCGCCCGCCACCGAACGAGAACCCGCGCGTGGGCCATTCTTTGACGAGGTTGATCCAGAATGGGCCCCGACGATCGAGGAAGCATTCGAAATGGTGGCATCGGGAAAACCTCCGTGGATCGTTGCACAGTGGCTCAATGAGCGTGGCCTGCCAAAGACTTCGAACTGGCAGCGACCTGAATGGACGGAACCGAATGTCGTGGCGCTGATCCGGAATCGAATTTACGTCGGGCTGGGAGTGTTTCGAACTACTGTCGCACAACAGATTCGTTCGACTGGCAAGACTCGGCAGGTCCCCAATGATCCAGAAGAAATACTGGTCAATGAACTGCCTCATCTGCGCATTGTTTCGGACAGCCTTCGCCGACAGGCTATCGAGGCGATCGACAGTCGAGCTCGCAGTAGTGTCAGCGGCAGTGAGCATGTGCTTTACGGGATTCCACGCGATTCCCGGGGGCCACTGTCTCGGATCATCGTCTGTGATATCTGTAGTCATCCGCTGCATGCCACGGGCCGGAATGAAGGTGGGTATCGCTGCCGTGGTGCCAACAAGCGGGACTGCTGGAATCGTACGACGGCACTGCGCCAATTGACTCACGAGCGCATCGCTGAGGCCATTTGCCAGGCTCTGCTGGAATTTCTTCCGGAAGCTGAAACTCTGCTGGCTGCAGCCCGCGTCCAGTTGGAAGACACCGACCGTCTGGACGCACGACTGGCGGAACTCACGACGCAGCACGAGGAAGCGACGGCGAAATATGAACAATATGGCGAGGCAGTCGGTGAGGGAGGCGACATTGTGATCCTCGTCGAACGTCTCAGACATTTCGAAGAACTTCGGGCTGGTATTGATGCGGAGATCGAGCGGCTTCGTGCCGAACGCGATGTAGTAGTCGTTCCATCTTATGACGAACTGCGACAGAGCATTCTCGATCGAAGCCGCCGCATCGAACTGATGGATCGCGATGCTCGCGCCGACCTGGTCGACATTGTCGAAGAGATACGGGCTGTCCCGTTTCAGCAATTTGGCGGAAACAAGGTCGTACTTCGTGCGGCAATCCATCTGAATCTGACAGGCCTTTTACCGTGGACAGTTCGGTCATATATCGAATCGCTCAATGAAGGCAGTGAGTGTGTGTCTGTCACGACCGAGTTTCAAAAACTGATCTGGGTCGACCTTTTTAATGCATCAAATTCGCCACGTTACGCGATGAAAGTGCGAGCGTTACGCGAAGCCGGCCGAAAGTTTGCCGACATTGCCGGTTCGCTGGGGCTGACCGAAATGGCAGCGAAAAGGGCCGATGCGCTTGGCAAGGAAATGCGTGCCGCTGGACTGACTGATCCATTCGTGCGACTGACGGAACCGCCAGCAAATGCCAGTCGCTGGCGAGACACTCGACGAGCCCGAAACAACTCCACAGACAACGGGGAAGCTGACGCGGCATAGATATGTCCTACACACGTAAACGGCCAACGGCCCGTTCCTTTATTCGAAAAGGGGCGGGCCGTTTTTCTTTTGCGCTTCACACAACAAGGAGTTCACATGACACAAAAGCTGGCGTTCAAGCCCAAGCGAGCCAACGGGGTGCTGCGGGTTTTGATCATCGGTCGGATTTCGACAGAGCATCAGAACATTGAAAACATCGACGCATCCTATCGGTATGTCGAAGACTATCTGCGACAGGTCTATGACGGCGTTACGGAGATCAGGCATCTGGGTGAACGAGCCAGTGGAATGCTCGCCGATCGTGACACCATTTGCGAAGCCTGTGACCTGATCGAGACTGGTGAGTGGGACCTGGTTATTGCCGAAGACCTGTCACGCATCTTTCGAAACCCGCGGCATCAGTACAACTTCGTGCAGGACGCTGTTGACGCTCAGACGCGGCTAATCTGCATTGCTGACAACCTCGACACTGCGGATGACAACTGGGAACTGATGCTCGGGGCTGCGACGCTGCGGCACGGCCTGATGGTCTCGGACACGCGACGTCGAGTGCGGCGGACGGCAACACACTCGTTCCACAACGGAGGCATGGTCCAGAAGGTTCGCTTCGGGTACCGCAAACTGTCGAAGCAGGAAGCCGACTCCGGCCATTTCGGACCGAAAGGATTGACCGTCACAAAGATTTCGGAATGCACTCCGATCATTCGAGAGATGGCCCGACGAGTCATCAGCGGAGCGACCTACGTTGCTGTCGCTGAATGGCTGGGGCAGGAAGGTATCAAACCACCTCAGTATGTTGTGACTGGCCGCTGGTCCGGACGAGTCGTCAAAGACCTGCTGGCTGATCCAATCCTCGTCGGCGTTCGGACATTTCGCGAGACGATCTGCGAGCCCGTCTATCGAACCGGTCGGCATCGACGTCGGAAGAACGATTCGCCAGAGACGGCTCAGGTTCCAGAACTGGCTCATCTGGAACACGACCAGCACCGCCAGCTCATCGAAGTGATGAATCGACGGGAAGCTTCGCACCGTCGCACGTCCGGGCGGGCACACCCACTCCACGGACGCTCCCGCAAGAGGTCTCTCTGGCCCGCACAACATGCCCGGTGTGCCGTTTGCGGTGACATGCTTTATCGCTATGACCGCAAAGTGCTGAAGTGTCGGAACGCGAGTCGCTCCGCGGGACACACCTGCTGGAACCGGGTGCAGGTCAACAGTGAGATTGCCACACACATCCTGCTCACGGGACTCTTTCAGCAGCTATGCGATCAGGATGGATTTCTCGAAGCACTGCAATCGGCGGCGCACACGGAATTCGCTCGATCGCGTGAACTTAAGCACCGACGAGAGCTGCCCGATACCGACCGACTCGAAGACCTGCATCGGCAATCGGCCAATCTGACCGAAGCCATTGTCGCTGGGGGGCAGATTGCTCAACTCGTGGATCGACTAACTCAGGTCACGGCAGGGATTCAGGAGATTCAAAGCCGCAGCGAGACTCAGCAGCAGTCCACCAGGGGCGTGTCAAACGCCATCGCTGCACGAATCGATGCAGAGCCGCTGCAGGTTCTCCTCGACACTGCGTCAGCGTCCTTCGAACTCGCTGATCTGATCAGGGCCGTGTGTCCCGTGTTCGACATCGTTCCGGTGCAGGCACTCGATACTCCACAGATTCGCCCCATGGCTCGCCTGCGTTGTGAGCTTATCTCGAACACCGGAACGGTGGATCAGATCGACCTTGAGAAATGGTTGTTTGAACCGCCCCTTCACATCCGACATCTCGACGAGTGTCTGCGGCTCAAGGCCGAACATCCTCGCGATTCCCTGAAGACGATTGCCAGTCGAGCGGGCCTGAATCATATGACTGTCAAGCGAGCGTTTGATTACGCGCGGCGCATGGACCAGGCCGGTGTTACGACGCCTTTTCAGATTCTGACCAGCAAGCCGGCAAATGCATCCCGATGGAAGAATCGTGTCGACTGCACTGCTTAATTTTGGCCAAAAACGAGGCATTATGAATTGGATTGTATGCGGCATAACCATCAGGGAATCGGACGCTTCGGGGCGGGTGGAGTTATGCCGTCATACGATTCTATTGGACTGAACCGCCAGGGGCGTTTGCCTATGGAGATTGAATCAGGACGGCATCGGAGCGCAGAGCAGGCGGGCTGCTGAGTCGCAGCGTTGACTGGTCATCGAGGGACTCAGTCGGCACGGGGGGCGGCAGGATGATTGGCGGGATCGGTACAGGTGGACCTGTTCGTTTTTAACAGCCGCACTGTCTGTGCCGCTCTGCTGCGGAGCGTGTCTGCTCAGTATTGCTGAGCGTGCGAAGTGAGCGTGTTCGCTCTGGTGTCGCTGGCCGTGTGAGTGCGTGGTCATGAGGTATCGCGGACTGTCGTGCTGGTGAGTACCACGTTGATGTGCGGTTTGGGAATCGGTTGTGAGTGTGGTCGGTCCTCGCGAATCAGCCGCGTGATCAGCAGCCTGCCCCGGCGGCAGACCGGGCACACGTCGTCGCTATCGAGAGTTCCGTCACTGTTGGGATCGGATGCCTGAACGGGAGGAGTCTCTGGTTCTGTGGCGGTTGTGCGGGGGGCCATGCCGAGCAACTGGCGCGCGTGTTCGAGCTGCTCTCGACGGAAGCGGTTGGCCATGAAACCGAAGTGGCGAATCCGCATGAAGCCGCGCGGCAGTACGTGCTGCAGGAAGCGTCGGAGGAACTCGACGGCGGTGAGTGTGTATGTGGTCTGACGTCCGCCCGCCGCGTAGTCCTTCACGCGGAAGGTGACCTGACCGTTCTCCAGCCGCAGCAGTCGACGGTTGGAAATCGCCACGCGATGCGTGTAACGGGCGAGGTATTTCAGCACGACTTCCGGGCCGCCGAAGGGGGCTTTGGAATAGACCACCCATTCGTTGCGGACGGCGACGTTCAGCCGGTGCTGCCACGCTCCGGGCTGTGCGAGTCCCGATAGTTGACCGTGGAACTCCAGCTTCCCCAGATCATAAGCCCGCTGGAGCAACGCGATGAACTTGCCGCGGAACACGCGGCTGAGCACTCGGACCGGCAGGAAGAAATCCTGCTTCTTCGTGTGAACCCACTTCGTGCCACAGGCAGAAAGACCGCCAGCGGGCACGACACAATGCAGATGTGGATGATGATGCGGGTTCTGGCCCCACGTATGCAGCACCGCCAGAAAGCCGATTTTCGCTCCCAGATGTTTCGGGGTAGCGGCGACTTCCTGGAGCGTCTGTCCGACCCATGCGCACGCACGATGTCGGCCACTTCCAGCGATGCTCTCGGACTGGCTGCCG
>CALDJX010000013.1 GCA_937899075.1 uncultured Planctomyces sp.
CGAGCGCTGCACTTTTCGCCCGCCAAGCGCCACACTTTCCCGCCGCCGTTTACAGAGTTTGTGACACAGCGAACGCATGTCGAATTCTGGACGTGAACCGCACCGCTTTCTATGCCTGGAAGAATGCGTCTCAAACAATCTTTGACAAACAGGACGACGAGCTCTCACCGTTGACAAGAGTCATTTTTAAGAAACATCGACGTCGCTATGGAGCTCGAAGGGTCATCGCAGACCTCAGGGAACTGGGGCATGTGTGCAGTCGCAGGAAGGTCTCGGACATCATGAAAACACTGCAATTGAAGGCTATTCAGCCGAAGTCGTTCGTACCAAAGACGACGAACAGCCGACACCGCTTAGGCTATTCGCCAAACCTGTTGCTTGAATCGAACTCTCCAACGCAGCTCAATGAAATCTGGGTCGGTGACATCACTTACATTTCTCTGGACGACTGAGCCTTCTGTTACCTCGCAGTCCTGCTGGATCTTTTCTCGCGACGCATTGTGGGCTGGCATCTGGCCGATGATATGACTGAGTCGCTCGTACTGTGAACTTTGCGATTGGCTGTGAAGCAACGACAACCACCGTCGGGATTGATTCATCACAGCGATCGCGGAGGCCAGTATGCCGGCAACGAATATCGAGCCGTTCTGCGTCGCGCCGAGGCTCTTCAAAGCATGAGTCGTGCAGGCGATTGCTACGACAATGCATTCATGGAAAGTTGTTTCGGCACAATCAAGACGGAACTCGAAATGACCGATTACCAAGCAGTGGGCAGGCACGAAAAGAGATCGCTCAATACATCCTCTATTACAATTTCGAACGCCGACATTCAGGTATCGAGTATTGCACACCAGCTCAGTTCGAACAGATCATCAACCTCAAAGAATAAGAGAATGACCTGTCCCTGAAACTGTCACCACCTTACTTTGGGAGGATCGAAGAGTGGAAGACTTCACGCTCGTCCACCGGTCGCTTATCACGGACCCGAGGCTGGCGAATCTGGATCGGCCCAAGACCAGTCATGAGTTCTCGCTCAGGAAGTGATCCATTCCGAATGACAAGCCGATGCCCATCTTCGCCAACAATGGCGGATCGATTGTGAAGATAGTCATCAATCTCCTTCTGGATGGAGCCTGCAGCATCACCTGAGCTCCATCTCGCAGAATCTGACTCAACACATCACCAAATTCGCGGGTCGCGGAGCTTTCCGAAGCGGCCTGCGAATTGTCGACGCAGCAAACTGTTTCAGAGCCGGATTTCTGGTAAGTGTTCTTCATGGATGGCATTCATTTCGGGGAGAATTGGTCATTGTTTCGTAACCAACTCATCTTAAAAAACGCCGCCTCTTTCACCCCTCACTCAAACACAACTCTCGACAGTAACTCCAACGACTTTGTGAAGCCTATTTGGTTTAATCAGTACCGGATATCGCTGAATAAAGTACATGCCGCCTGAAATAATTACCTGTTAGTGGAGGTATTTCCCTCGCGTTGTCTGACGATCCCTTGAGACGTTCTTTGGCTCCCTCCCCGGTGCAGTGGTATCGATTGCGAGCATTTAGAGGCGAAGTTCATCTCAGGAGACAACACAATGTCGTTATGACCGATTCAATTGATCCCGGTTGCTGAAGATACTCAAGCTCCCTGACCAATAAACTCAAGTTGCGGCATCCCGGCATGTACGTTTCCCTTTGACGTTAAGGTCGCTTTACATTTTGCAAACTCTCACTGGGAGCCTCAGTATGATGCCTGTTCAAATCAAAGAAGACGGAGTTACCAATTTATCCTACGAGAACCGCCGGGCTGAGTATCGCGTGCCGTTGCGGGATATTCCTGATCTTGAAGCGTACCTTTGGACCGAGAGCCGCCGCATTCCGGTCCTGATCAAGGACGCAAGTCCTTCCGGTGTTTTATTGGACATTTCTTCGACTGGCCGAGCGATTTTGCATGGTGAAGGTGTGCTCGTGCTGGAGATTTCCTGCCGCACCATGCACTTCCTGATCAGTGGGACAGTTCGGCGGCAGACGGACGGGGCGATGGCCCTGAGTCTGTTCAAGTCACCTGTTGAGTTTGCCAGCGATGCCAAGGCCGCAAGACAATGGACCGCCGTTGTCAGTTGGTTACAGGTAGAGTGGTTGCGAGAACTTCAACGACTTCAGGAAGATGCCTATTCCTCAGAAGGCCATCCGGAGTTTGTCGAGTGTCCGTCCGAAGAATTCATCGATTAACACGTGGTAGATCTGGTGCTGGCAAAGCTGCGATTCTTACTTTCTTCGCTTCGGAGTGAAGTCGCGGCCGCCGGGCAAACTGATCATCAGTGTTGCCATGACGCTGGAACTGTCATATTCCCCCGAAAGGATATGATCGGTGGAAACGGACAGACGCATTGTATCCGTAAAATCCCAGTTCAATGCTGCGCCAAAGGTATTGTAAAACACCTGAAGTGTATCCCACTGCAAAGCGTAACGGGCTGTATATGATAATTCATATTCTCCCAGCGTCATGGGATTCAGCCAGTGCTGCCATTCCAGTCCCACATTGACATAGCTGAACAGGTCCGGTGCAAAGTAAGGATGCACAGTTCCCGGCAGAAAATCAGGAACTAGATTACGAACCGTTTGATCTGCGAAATCCTCAAAGTGATAGAGCAGAATTCCCCTCAGTTGGCGCGGCGCGGTTGTGAACTTGTAGATATTGCGAACATTGAAAGTCTGCACAAGGTTTGAATCAGAATAGTTCTGAATATCGTAGTCGGCCGTTAACTCCCACCGCTGTGACAGATGCCAGTCCAGTTTCGGGCCAATGCCATAACGAAAGACATCCTGAGCAATGGACTCAGAGTTCTCTGCAACATTCTCCATGTGACCGACGAATCCCAGTTCTAATCCATCAAGAACACGGTGCTTTGCATCGATTAGGAAGACCGGCTTTGTGGAAAAGCCTTCGTCATACTGCTCGACGTTCATTTGTGCGTTGACTCTGAAATTGGGACTTGCGTTCCAGAGGTATCCCAGATCCAGTGAATTCCCGAGAACAGGATCGCCTCCCGGGGGGCGAAGCATAATGTGCGAATAGCCGATCGAGAAAATGTCATTTCCTGTGCCTACCGGCTTAAAGTATTTGGCTCCAAAGCGAGTCCTTGAGATGTCCGAAAGTCCGTTTCGACCGCTTTGCGAGAATGTCGAAAAGTGTGATCCCAGTTGAGGACGCAATTGCTGACGAGTTCGTTCCAGAGCGATCGCCGCCTGAGCATGCAGGGGATCGCGATCCAGCAGCTTTTCCAGAGCATCCGCGGCTTCGGCGTATCGTCCCATGCTGATGTTTTGCTGAGCGAGCAGGAAGGCCGCATGACTATCGTCCGGATTCAACTTCTGCAACCGCCTCAGAGCAGCCGTCGTATTGTCCGGGCGCCATTCTGCCAGAAAGGTGGCCTCTCGTTCCAGTCTGAGAGCAAACAGCTGCTCGGTCGACAGAGAATTGAAACCGATATTGCTGCGGATCAGCCCGGTATCGTTCAGCAGACTTCGATGCACATCAGAGAGAATGGGATTATTCAGAGCATTCTCAGCTTCTGTGTAACCGGCTATCGCGGCCTTGCGTCCCTGCCATTGATTAAGCAGTCGTGCTCGATCCCGAGCGGCGTGACGGTGTTCAGGAACGTCGTTCAGAAGTGGGTCGTAGAGCTGCATGGCCTGTTCGAAGTCTCCATTTCGCCAGTGCATCAACGCCATGCCATGTCGGGCAGGGACACTCAGCGGGGCACGCTGCAGCAAAGCCTCAAAAGCACTTTGAGCGGACGGGTCACGAAGGCGACTCATGAGCGATGAAAACTGTTCGAGTACGGTCTGATTACCCGGGTAACTTTCAGACAGCTCCAGCACGATCCGCTTAGCCAGAAGATATTCCTGATTCATTTCGGTAATCGCCACGAGGCGTGTCCCGAAAGCCGGATTTGTCAGACATCCTGAGAGAAAGACGTCAGCACGCATCGCCTCACCATTCGCAAGGAGAGACATGTAGCAGGCATAGGCACTCTCCGGATCGTCTGTCGGACAATTCGTTTCGATACCGCTGAATCCAAATTCTGTTGTCGCTGCACCGACGTTCTTCTGATGAAAATAAATGCATCCGGCCAGACGATGCAGATGCTGAGTGAACAACCCGCTGCATTCCGGATTTTGCAGTTCAGCCAGAACTCGCGCCAACGCGTTTGTAGATTCTCCATTTCGAATGGCGGCCTGAACCCATAGTCTCCAGGTCATAGGGTTCTGCGACCGCTGCTGCAGACTGCTTTCCAGGACGGCCAAAGCTTTCATTTCATGCCCGGTCTGCAGATAGAGATTCGCCAGGGCATTGCGAAGTTCTTCATTCTCCGGATAGGTTGCCAGTGCCGACTGATAATTCTGTTCACCAAGATCATACGCCGTCATCGCCTCGTACAAACGCCCTTGAAGCAGAATCAGGGGAACATCGGAGGTTCGAGACAAAAGTGCCCCAATGATGACACGCGACTGGGAGAATTCCCCCGCCGCCAGATGAATTCGGGCTCTGAGTTCAAGAACGCGCGGATCTTCCGGTGAGAACTTACCTCTTTCAAGACTACTGCGTGCCCATTCAATAAATCCCTGTTGCAGCAACAGGTCCGCTTCTGCCAGCAGTGCGTCAGGATGCAGCGCATCAACCTCAAAGGCTCGTTTTAGGATCATCTGAGCTGTTGCATACTGCCCCTGCCCGCTCAAGGTTCGCACGAGGGTAATCGCTTCCAGGAGGCTATCCGGATCGTCAAGATTCAATGCCGAGGCTGCTCCCGCAGCTGCGTCAAACAGCCCGAGCTGAACCAGCAGACTGATCAGATCTTTCGTCGTGGCAAGATCCCCGGGAATCTCGTTGGCAGCCGCCTGGGCCAACGGCAGTGCTTCGTCCAGACGCCCCAACAACATCAGAGTCGAGATCATTTCTTTGCGAACAGCCGGTTCAAACGTGTTTGCTCCGGACATGTTTTGATCAAAATATTCTCCGGCTTCCTGCGTTCGCCCACGAGCCATCAGAGCCTGAACCATCAGTCGGTTCAATTCCGGGTCACTGGAGATAAGAGCTCTGGCGTTCTTCAGAACGATCTCCGCCTTCTCGACTTTTCCGGAACGCAGGAGCATGTCGGCCAGAATCGCGGCCGTTTTGCTGTCAGCCGGATCTGTGTTCAATACCGACTCCAGCACAGGAATGGCGGCTGACTGCTCACGGGAAGCCAGCAGATGAGCATATTCGCGACGCGCATCCACGCGACCGGGCTCAAGATTTATGCATTCACGGAATCTGGTCAGAGCCTGTTCGATTTCTCCGAGTGCCACGCTGTTTCGAGCAGACCGCAGCAAAATGTCATAGTCCGAAACGGAAGCCGCATCATGCTGGGGTTCAGAAGACTGCAGTGCATCCGCCACTCCAATGCGTGACCGCACCTGAGGTACCTCCAGAACAAATGGGCCTATCGGCTCCAGTGAATTCAGGGACGGGGTTTCGTCGGCCGAAAGCAGACCTGACAGGGCCGGATAAGTTCCCTCGTCTTCAGGATCAGGCCCCTCAAGAGTTTCCATGTCCTCGTAGGAGGGTGGTACCAACTGAGGATACACAAATCCGTTCTCGTCACCATTCTCCGACTGGCTTCCGGAAAGCAGTCTGATCACTGGCGGTTTTCGTTTTAATTTTGGCTGACCGTCCGGATTCTGCCAGCCCATCCCCGAGATCTCGCGATCTGTAAAGAGCGTTGATTTGGCTCCTGGCTTCTTGTTTTTTGCATTCTTCACGGATGAAGGTGGAAAGATAGTTTCATAGGCCACATCAGAAGCTTCTGCCTCCGTAGAATCATTTTCGGAAGTTGAATTCTCCACTGCCGAGAACCTGACGATCGGCGCGGGCCTGCGAATCCCGGAAACAGCGAGATCATCACATCCCAGATTTCCGGCTCGATCGCGCAGCTCCACTCGAATCCGGGACACACCATCCCGCAGCGGACAATGAATGCGACAGATCCAGTGGCGACCCTCGCTTTTGAATGACGTGATTTTCGCTGCAAGCTGTTGAGGCGACTTTCCTGGCGCAGACGGCACCGAGAAAACTCGAATGCTGGCAGGGTCCGGATAACGTTCAGCAATAACGCACTCGATCTGAGCTTCATTCCACCCGGTCAGGGCCAGCGCTGGAGCACGCGAATCCACAACAACCACCAGCTCCGGACCACTCGGAATATCAATTCGCTCAATGGCTCCAGGATCGTCGTCGTATAAAGAACGAACCGCCAGACGGTATTCCCCATCCTTCACTCCGGTCAAAGAAAACATCTTTTGGGAAGCGGCCTCTTTCTTCCAGATGTTCCATCCGCCTGTCTCTCGATCCTGCAATAAAAGAACAGCTTTCAGGCGTGGCTCATTAACGGGGTCGATCTCAAACGGAATCGAAAACTGACCATTGGAAACATACTTGACCGACGGCGAGGAAGAATCCGCTTGTTGTTCCTGCCCCTTTGCCTGTACCGTGGAAACTGAGACAACACTGCAGAGCAGGCAGGTCATCAAGATAATGTTACAAATGTACGTCACGCGTTCAGCTAAACCGCGTGTCGTACTGTCTTTCAGAGGCGCAGTCCCGGGATCACAACAGAGAGAGGGAAACTCTTCTGCAGCAGGGGGAGTGGTAGAGAGTGCCAATTTCATTCGAAAGACGTCTCATAGTAGAGAGAGGAAAACTCTTCTGCAGCAGGTATGAGAATTGGATGTGATGTTGACATTATTAAGTTTAGGTATTTAGCGATTAAGGAAGTTGAGCATGGGGAGACGACACTAACTGTCCGGCCAAGCTTCGATACTTTAAGACCAACGAATATCTTTGATTAAGTGTGGTGTCGTGGGGGACAAACACATCATAAACGGTTCCGAGAGCTGTCTGGCGTTCGTTGCGTTTCCAGACATCCGGCTCACTGAGGAATTTCCTGCGCAGCTGCCACTGTTCGCCTTGCTGCTCATACACTTGAATTTCAATTTGACCGCTTGCCGAGATTGGTTTGTCGGAACCCGCGGCGAAAAACAGCACTTTGCCAACGAAGCCTGGAGTTTTGGAACCGTCCGGCTCTTCCTCTGAAGAGAAGGTCCACATCGTCAAAATTGTTTGTACAGGAGCCGACTTCTTCGACTTCTTCGACTTCTTCAGCAGCGGCACATTTTCATTCAGCATTGTGCACCCGCAGAGCATACTTCCACAGAGCATGAGCCACAGGAGATGTGTCAGGCCCGAGTGAATCGATGCCTTCCGAGCCGGACAAATGAGACTCCGGCAAAGGTCCGGGGTTGTTTCCGGTTCGACAGCTGACTGTGGGGCAGTGTTCATGAAGATCATCGTGGAAATCCTCCGCGCGAAGAGTTCGTGCCGGATCCTGATGACATTTGCGGAGGAATAAACTCCGGTGACGACTGGTAGTATTCAATTTCGCCCGAGCCCGAGTTGCCCGGTGCATAGGCGTTTTGATTGCCTGAAGTTTCTGTCGGCGGCATATCACCGGTCGACATTCCGCCCGACCAGGATCCGAAGGAATGTCCGGTGGTGACTCGTGGTGTCAGGAACTGATCAATGGCGGCCGTGCGATCAGGGACGGGCGCATTTTCTTCTTTCGATTTCCCCAATTTTCGTAAGGTCGGGAAGTACCAGTCATTCATCGGTTTGAAACCGGGTGCAGGAGGCTGAGCGTCGTTAAAGAGAATCTCCGGATCGGAAAGCATTTCATGAGGGCGGGTCATCACATTCGGAAGTGACATCACGTCGATTTTTGATTGTTCAATTTCCCTCTGAGAAATGCGACGCGCATCATCGTCGGTATAGATGATCTCGGGAGTCAAAAAGATCAGAAGCTCTTTGCGGCGATGGGTGTAGTATTCGTAACGAAACAACGGACCCACGATCGGCCAGTCTCCGATGATCGGAATCTTCCGCACCGCCTCAACTTCGCCCGATGTGATCATGCCGGCGAGCACCACAGTCTGACCACTGGTGATGTTGACGGTGGCAATGGCTTCGGTAATGTCTTTGATTGGCGCTTCAATCACGTTGCCGTTGGTCGCGTCCGTGAAGATCGGAGTACCGGAACCAGGGCCGGTACGGAATTCACTTTTCTCTGCCTTCACATCCAGGAAGATAACTCCGGTGTCTGAAATCTTGGGAGTCACTTCCAGAATGATTCCGGCCTTATCCTGGCGGACAACGGGGTTGGCTGTTCCGGTAGGGCCCAAAGACACGCCGTCCACAACAGGCACCTGTGAACCCATCTGGATTGAAGCTTTGCGATTGTGAACCGTGCGAATTGTTGGTCGGCTCAGAATATTGACTTTGCGATTCGCCTTGAGTGCTCTCAGGAGTACGCTGAGCGATTCGTTGCCAGCGGCCAGTACAAGACCACCATAACCTTCTTCCGGGTTCATACGGCCAACACTGAGATGGGACAGCGCCTGTCCCGCGAATTGGTTGGGGTTGGCGGCCGTATTGTTTCCCATCGGGACATTATTAAAATTGAATCCCGGATTGGTCATTTGATTTACGATTCGCTGTGTAGTGGTCACGATTCCGGTGGCCGGGTCAGAGATGGAGTCGGTCACTGTCAACACATCGTCCACCACGCTGCGTCGAAACAACAGACTGTCCTGTATACCCAGTTCAACGCCGAACTCGTCTGTATCAGAAAGTTCAACTTCAACCAGCATCGCCTGAATATGAACCTGAGCCGGAAGGCGATCGAGATCAGAGACAAGATCGCGAATCTTTTGCAGCGCGGGTTCTCGTCCGCGAATGATAACGCAGTTGGTTTCCGCAACGGAAACTACAGGAGCCCCGTTGCTGGCCGCACTGCCACGACCACTCGTGCCATTGGCGGCCACAGCGACGGAATTGCCCAGCATTTGCTGGAGTGATTTGACAACATCTTCAGCACTCGTGTTCTTGAGCGTAATCACTTCGCTGCGAATATTGGCGGTTTCAATATCTCCGGTTTTGATCAGTCCGAGAACCTCCTGCAGCCGCTCTCGCAGATCAGTAACCACCATGCGATTTGCGGAAGCCACAGGAATGATCTTTCCAAGTTTCGTCAGCAGAGGCTCAAGCTCGGTCGCCAGATCTCCGGCTGACGCTTCATTAATCGCGACTTCGACAGACACCAGTTCAAATCGTCCTCGGTTTTTCAGCTCCTCTTCAGTCAGTCGCTCGACCAGATGCGTGGGCACATCATCGACGGAAACCAAAAGCATCAGCTGACCGTGACGCAGCAGAATAAACCCTTCACGGATCAGGAATCCGTTGACGATGTCAATCGCTTCCGCCACGCTGTGGCCAGCGGGATCCGTGTACGTGAAAACACCGGCGGGATTGGTCTTCATTTCCAGTGCATAGCCAGCCTCTTCGGCCAGTTTCTGCAGGACCAGAGACCACGGAGCACCAGAAAAATTGAAGACGATTCGAGCCGAGTCCGCCGCCGCACCACCTCCCGAAAAATTCTGAGCTGTGGCTGGACCTGGCTGAATGATTGATGATGCTCTTGGGGCCGGAAAAGCAGGTTGAGAAATGACAGACCCCGAGAATACAGCGGCCGGGGGCGCAGGAACTTCCAGAGGTGATTGATCCTGCCAGGAGGCAGGACTCACAGTTGGACCTGGCGAACGACTGCTTCGTTCGCGTGGGGCTAATCTTCGGTCACCAAACAACGGCTCAGCGCGATCATTCAGATCCTCGGCATCGTCTCGCAAACGCATCGCTTCGAAATCTTCGGCCGGGCTGCTGTCAAATCCCGGACTGAAGTCTGATCCAAATTCGTCTTCAGTTTGGTCTCGATGAGCTCTGCTCAAACCTCCGACATTCCCTCGTGAAGGACGAGAATTATTCCAGAACGAATCCGTGAAATTTTCTGGCTCGGCAGGGGCTGACTGCTCCGCAGTATCAGCAATCCAGGCACCACCAAAACGGACCTTATCCAACGGCAGAACCATGACAGCGACCACACCCGACAGAAAGCACGTCGCGATCAGATAATGCTGAGAAGAGTTGCCTCTTTCAGTATCTCTTTTCTTTCGTCGCTTTACTGGTGGGTCAGATGACATGTCTTGGCCGTTGATGGTTTTCCTGGTCGCGATGCCGCGAATCCAGAGACAACCTGTTGCAGCAGGAATCCCAGAGCTCGTTCGGTGAGTAAGCCTCACAATCTATGGCAACTTGATTTCACCCAACAACACGGATTGCCAGTGAAACGTCCCCCTTGTTTGGCATTCTTTTGTCGGACTGCTGACATTCGGCATATGTCACCGTTCAATGCTCCCTTCGCGTCAGGCAATCGAGTGAAAACCCTCACGGCCGAGTAAATACCAACGGTAACAATTACATGCCGTGCACGTGTGCACGAAGCTGAATCCGAGACGCCCAGAGCATCCGAGCGGGATCACCGGCCGCGAAATAGGGAAAGCTGGGCGCAACAAAAATGGATCTGCAAGTTAGGCATGCTGACTGAAATTTGCCACAGAGGCAGGTTGCGAAGTTAAGGGAAAAGCTGCGGCTAAAGGTCGTCGGGACACCTAACTTAGACAACGCTCGAAAGGCACATTCTGCATTTCCGCAATGTGACCTTCTTGTCTGAGTGACCTTCTTGTCTGAAAAACCAATCAGTCGTTGGCAACTCTGACCGGTTTCATCTAACGCCTTTACACTAGGAAACTTTGTTATGAGTTCGAGAAAAAGTCGACGGAAGGCATGGTCAACCCTGCTTCTGTCCGCAACTTTCTCTGCCTCGCTATTGTCTTTTGCAGGCACGAGCGATGGTCAGCAGACCACAAATCCACAGCAGACGCTGCAGACAACTCTGCAACGACAGCAGCAGGAGTTGGAGCAACTTCTGAAACAGCATGAAATTCAACGCGAAAGTCTGAACAGGAAGATTCAGTCAACAGCAGCGACATTGCCGGTCAATCATCAGGCGATTGAAGGCCTTCATCGACAGATGACGGAAATTCATAAGCGTCAGGATAAGGAAAAACAGTCACTGGCGAAGCGGCACTTGCAGGAATCCAACTCACTCCGTTCGGGGATTAATCCGGGCGGACAGCCCACAGAAGCGGAACAGGAACTCGATGAGAACGAGAATGGTGAAGTGGAGTTTGAAACTTCAGCCAGCCTGCGACTCACTGATGGTCTGGACATACGAGACGCGAATGGAGTGATTATTTCAGGAGAGGCAGAGTTGCTCGTAACAGGAGCTTCTTTTGATGCTGAGATCCTGATTGCCGGGCTCCTCGAGGCGAACCAGGTCTCTGCTGTTGAGATCCGCGACACAGTGACAGGTGATGTTTATGCGACACTGAACGGCAATGTTCTGACGGCGATCACAGAAGCAGCGCCGTTTGTTGAGCCGGAGGAAAACGCGTTGGCAGAGGCTTCGCCGGAATGGGCGGGTGCTCTGACGGGGCAGGATGTAACCGAGAAGTTCCTTGATGCCCTGAAGAAAAACAATCTGGAAGTGATCGTAAAATCTGCGGCTCATCCCGAAGGTTTTCTGAAAGGGGCCTTCGGGCAGTTAGACCTTGAGGCACTCAAGGAGTTTGTACTCGATAAGAGCTCATTGCCGGTTCCTGTCGTCGTCGATCGTTCCTTCACGAAATTAGGAACGGTTAATGAAATCGTGATTCAGGACGAAACGGCCGCCATTCAGCTGGGGAAAGCCCTGTTCTGGGATGTTCAGGTCGGAGCCGATAACAAGACCGCCTGTGCAACCTGCCATAACTTTGGCGGTGCGGACTGGCGTACAAAGAATCAGCTGGCCAGCGGCGGCAATCGCGAATTAACGCTGGCGGATTT
The DNA here is from genome assembly GCA_937899075.1 of uncultured Planctomyces sp. Taxonomy (GTDB): domain Bacteria; phylum Planctomycetota; class Planctomycetia; order Planctomycetales; family Planctomycetaceae; genus JABMPE01. The sequence goes on from CALDJX010000013.1 coordinate 11,871, forward strand.
CGTGGAGAATGATGGTCGTCTGAACGACATCGTGGGATCTCAGGGTGTTGTTCAGGAAAATCACGTCGGGGTGAATCCTCCTGGTAAAGACCTTGGTGAAGCGCCGACCGTTCAGGAGCTGGTGGGAAAATTCACACTCAATGGAACCGTAGAGTCGCGAACGCGTCAGGTGGCACATCGCAACGCGCCGACAGTCATCAATGCTGCATTCTATGCTCGTCAGTTCTGGGACGGACGTGCTAACCGCTTCTTCAACGGTGAAAACATCTTCGGAACTCAGGACCCGGATGCGGGTGTGTGGGAGAACAACAACGGCGTTGTCCGCAAGAATACGAACTTCCTGATCGATTATTCGTCTCTGGCTTCTCAGGCCGTAGGCCCTGTGGGGAGCAGTATGGAAATGGCCCATGGTCCGAATGGGGCTCGAAGCCTCCCGGAGCTTGGCAAGAAAATGCTGGATGGCAGCATACGTCCTTTGGGATTGCAGAAGGTACATGCCAGTGACAGCGTATTGGCGTCGTTGGTTGCAGCGAACGGTGTGGGTCTGAATAAGTCCTACGCAGAGCTGATTCGGCAGGCATTTAAGCCGCAGTTCTGGAACTATGCAGGCGGAGAAGTGGCTGGCCAGACTCAGATGGAAGCCAACTTCGC
>CALDJX010000014.1 GCA_937899075.1 uncultured Planctomyces sp.
AATGGCATCTTTTCGAAAGGTACACGCCATGAATCTCTCAGCCCCCCGCCACAGGCTTTCTGCGGCTGATGCACTGCGCACCCGCTTCAGGCTGCCCGCCGCCGCATCGAACCTCGTTACGCGAATCGCTCGATGGTTGCTCGTGGCGGCAACATACCTGGCCGCCTCGCCAGCCGCTGCGGACGACTTACCAATCATCCGTGTCGAAGAAGACTGGCGAGTCGAAGTTGGCACGCCCGCTCCGGAAGACCACGCGCCGCAAATTGTCACGGTGCTGTCTCCCGTCGGAAATCTTGAACGCGAGCATTCAGTTTTCGAGCTGAACCACACGACGTACCCGGACTACGCCCCCGGCGGAATGCAACTGCAATGCTGGCGCCGAGACTGGCTTTCCGGTTACGGATCAACGCCGCACGGACAGAAGCTTTACCACGCCAACGAAGTCGTGCTGTTTACTTCGTCGATGGAAATTGACGATGACGTCCTGGAGTTTCAGATCACGAACGGAACTTCCTTGACGTGGTCATCCTTCGGAGGCAACGGCTATTTGAAAACGCGGTACAACACCACGCTCAATAATCTCGGCGGTTACAGCCCTGATGTTTCGGTCGCCAACTCTCGCGTCGCGTTCGCCTCGCACCGAGTCAAGAAGCTCGTGCTTTCCAGAATCCGCTATTACTCCCAGGAAGGTCTTGTCGTCACGGACGACACACCTCGAATCGTGCATGAACACTCACCCGAGTAATTCAGTCAACGATGAGCGGGCCGCCGTCTCGTAAACATTCGACAGTGCAGACCACTTCAGGGAGATTGAACGATGATTACTTCCATTCAACGGCGACGCCAAACGACGTCGCCAGAGTCACGGTGCTTTGGTAGCCGACGAAACAACCGGCAAAGCCCGGCAAACCGCACCGGCAGTATCATCACACTTTCAGCTGGCGTGCTGGTGATGGTTCTCGCCTTTACCGCATTCACCGTCGACCTCGGGTGGATCACCCTGGCCCGTGCTCAAATGCGAAATGCCGCCGATGCCGCTGCCTTTGCCGGAGCGACAGAATTCGGCCCCGGAACCGGCCTCGCGCCGGTGCTCAGTTCATCCAGCGTCGCCGTTGAATCGAAAGACGCGGCTTGATCAATCGCCAGCGCGAACAGGTCGGGCGGACTCGACGCAACCTACATCGACGTTTCTCGGGACGTTCGTCTGGGACAGTATCAGTGGCTGCCCGACCAACAGCGCTGGGCGGAAGTCTGGGGAGCGACACCGTACACCATGATCGAAGTCGCCGTTCATCGTGATCGAGGCAGCGCCGTCGACATCAATGGTCAGGTAGTCGATGGACCGCTGGCACTCTTCTTTGCGCCGGTCATCGGGCATAGCGATGCTGGCCTGCACGTCACGTCGGCCGCTGCCATCATGCCGGGCGTCGGATTCAAAATCTCATCCGAAAGCTCGTCACACGCGAACATTCTGCCGATCGCTCTGGACGAAGCCTCGTGGAACAGCATGCTCGACGGAGTCGGTGACGATGACTACGAATTCAACGCCGGACTGAACAAGGTTGTCGAATCATCCGATGGAATCCTTGAGGTCAACATTTACCCTTCCGGCAGCAGCGCGCTTCCGCCCGGCAATCGAGGAACGGTCGACATTGGCCACCCCGGCAACAGCACCAACGATCTGAAACGCCAGATTCGAGAAGGCATCAACGCTGACGACCTTGCCTGGTTCGGCGGCGAGATCCGCTTCGACGGCACTCCCCTGGAACTCAACGGCGATACCGGCATCAGTGCGGGAATTGAAGCGGCTTTGAAGGATGTCATCGGCGAGGTCAAAGCGATCCCGCTCTTCACCAGCGTGTCGGGACCTGGCAACAACGCCACCTATGTCATCAGCCGCTTCGTCGGGGTCCGCATCATGGACGTTCGCCTGACGGGTAACCCGAACAACAGACACGTCACCGTTCAACCGGCACCGTATTCGGACTCGACCGTCGTCAAAGGCCAAACCGAAATCCGCAGCGACTCGATCTTCACCAGGCCCGCACTGATTCGTTGAATCCACGATAGCCGCGGGCGAGTTGCTCTGCTTCGGCGGTGATTTCAAAAAGCTGGTGACGACTCGCAAGATCGCCAATATGGAAGAGATCTTCCTTCCTCTTGACTGCATTTCAACGTGCACAAACCAGCCGAAGCGTGCCACCAAAACTATCGCCGCGTGACCGACATGAAGATTCAATCCTCGTACACGTCAGATGGAAATGCGCCGAGCGATTCCTGAACGGGAACTCGATCCGGGATTCTTCGGCCCAGTCGGGACGTGGTAAAACTGCCACCGATGACATCAGCGTCCTGGCAGTGTCTGTATCGTGGACGTTCGACTGACGGCTATTCGGAACGCCCCCTAAACAACAAAGCGTGGCGAAGCTTCGTGCGGCGTTGCTCCGGACAATGAGTCGAAGGAGCGCAAAAGTCAGGACGTTTTCGGACAATTGCTGACCGATAGCTTCCCCGACCAAATGTCTCCGAAACTTCACCATTTCTACAAACCGAGTGGATATTCCGGTCTCAACGGTCGATCCAGCATGTGAGTTTCCCTGTTCACATGCCGTTCCGGACATTGACCCATGCAGCCAGCCGCCAAATTTCACTCCCGGCAACAAGGCCCGTCCTCACCCATTGGGACACTGTACCTGGCACGACTGCAACCGTTGTCAAATCTGGTCTTCACCACTCTGGTCATCTTGATTGCCAGTTTCAGTGCTGGCTGTGCGACTTCTTCTTCTGAGGTTGCCACGAATTTCCAGCACGGCCAACTTCCCTGGCCGGTTGAGGTCGAGCGCGGCATCTTGAAACACCAACTGGTTTTCGGACCTTATCGAACATCCTGGCTTGGTCCACGGTCTTCAGCGACAGCCCACAAGGCCGACAAAAATAGCGAAACGATTCAGACTGTCAGCTTCGCCCAAGCAGCGGCACGGTACGAATTCGACCTTCAGCAATTGTCTGGTCCGCCGATGCACGTCAGCGCCGGAAACGAAGTCGGCCAGAAGCAATCACTGGCTCTCGGCAAATTGAAAATTCCAACTGGCACCAAACCCTCGGGAATCACCGTCGGGACTCTCGCGCAAGGTGGCCAAACAATCGGGCACTTTCGCATCGGATTAGGAAGCGACGACCCGAACGGGATGCAAAAGGGTGACTTTCAGTACGGGTCGCTAAGCATTGGTGAGACTTCCATCAATATCGTTTCCCACGTCGAACACAACATCTGGCAGTTGAGCATGTCTGCGCTCTCCGTCGCGTCACTAACCTTTGAACAGAACGGTCAGAAAATCGCCGTTGCGGAATGGAAGCCGGAAGCAAAGCTCTGGATCGAAGAATCGCTGCCCGATGACGTCAAAGCGGCCATCGCCAGTGTCGCCAGTGTCTACATCTCGGGACATCGAACCATCGAAGACCAAATAACCAAAGAAGGCGCAGCGAATCTGCTCGGCGTGGGGGCGGCGATCGCTCCAGCTGGCTAATCGAATCGTTCTGGTTCGCTTACCTCAACGAGGGCGTTTCTTGTCGAGCCATTCCTGATCGGGAACTCGGTCAGGATTCTCTTTCGCCCAGTCGGGAGTTGGGAACCAGCGGAGGCTGCTGTAGCGGGGATAGGTTTCCCAGATGTCGCCGCCGTCGGGCGAGGTGACTCGGGCGTCGTTGGTTTCTTTCAGGTAGTCGAACAGGCGAGCGTTCAGGTTCGAGCGGACTTTCGCGAACGCTGGATCGGCGGCGAGGTTGTGCAGGCAGGCCGGATCTTTGCGGATGTCGAACAGTTCTTCGGCGGGACGAAGATCGACGGACAGGCCCAGGAAATGCCCGATGTTTGCGTCGTCTCGATTTTCAATGAGGAAAGTCAGACTCGGGCAGGCATCAATATCGTGATAGCCGCTGTGCATCGGGCCGAGCGTTGAGCTGACGATACTGCCGTCGCTTCCGTACTTCACTTTGTCAAACTTCTGAGCAGGACCGGCTGGCCAGCGTTCATGCCGAAAGTTGCGGATGTAGAGGTAGTCTCGCGTGCGGATGCAACGTTGCGGGTAACTCAGAGAGTTGAACCGCGACGACGAATGACGCTCCCGACCGCAGAACACGGCATCACGAGCTTCGTCGACAATCCCTTGCTCGGTTGACTCCAGAATATTGCGAATGCTTCGCCCGGCGATCGGAGTTTCTGTCGGCGAATCGACTCCGGCTGCATCGTAAATCGTCGCCGTCAGGTCAATCAGGTTTACCGGATCATCAACGACTCGTTTTGCTTTCGCGGCGGCCGGCCAGGCAACCGCCAGCGGCATGTGGATGCCGTACTCGTAGCAGTTGGCTTTGGCTCGCGGAAACGCCATGCCGTTGTCACTTGTGACGACGACCAGCGTGTTGTCCAGCTCGCCGGCTGCTTCGAGCTGATCGAGCATTCGTCCGAGGTGCTGATCGAACCATTGAATTTCGAAACAGTAGTCCAGAATGTCCGAGCGGATTTCAGGCGTGTCCGGCAGAAACTTCGGGACAACGACTTTGCTCGGATCGAGACCGTTTTCGATGCCGATGCCTTTGCCGAATGAACGGTGAGGCTCGGTCGCTCCGTACCAGAAGCTGAACGGTTTGTCGTTTGGTCGATCTTTCAGGAAGTCAGCAAAGTTCGAGGCGTAGTCGTTGCTGCTGATGCCCGCTGGAGACTTCAGCTTTCGTTTGTCCCAGCCAGCGCCAGCGGGGTTGTGCGGCCAGCCGTCGACCTTCCAGTTGCCGGGTCCCCACGCCTTGCCGGTACAACCGGTGAAGTAACCAGCCGCTTCGAGACGATCCTGATAGACCTCGTACTTCTTCGGGAACGAACTGGCATGCGTGCCCGCGTGCTCGATCTGCCAGATGTTTCGCCCGGTCAAAAACGCAGCCCGCATCGGACTACAACCCGGAGCCGGCGTGAAGGCGTTGTTAAAGAGGACTCCCATCTTCGCGACTCGATCGAACGCTGGCGTCGAAATCGCCTGGTACCCGTAAGCCGAAGCGTGTGGAAACGACTGGTCATCCGAAATCGCGACGAGAATATTCGGCCGCTTGTCAGCCATCGCCGACGGGGCCACCAGCACAACGAGAAGAATGGTTAAACACAGCCGAAAAGTTCGCATCAGTGTTGTCCTTCCTGGAAGTTGAACCACGGAAGAAACGGAATTACACGGAAAACTATGAGCGATAATTTCCGTGTAATTCCGTGACTTCCGTGGTCCTCGAAAATCATCGGAATCATTTCGCTGGACGGGATCATCGCGATGGCTCCACGTGTGAAACAAGCGAAACGGTCGCATTCGAAATCGATCACCATCAGAATCCTGCCTTCTTTGTATCGAACTTCGTGAAGGATTACCGCTGATGCTTCTGGCCAGTCTCGCCCCTCCCGCGAAACCTGAACTTCATCACCACTTCAAGATGCCTTACGAAGAGCGGCTTCGTCGTCATGGCAAAGGGACTCACACCGAGATCGACCATCTGACCGTCAGCGAACCAACAACCGTGGTCTTTGAGTGGACGATTGGTGAAGACGTTGTCGAAACTGGTGGCGAGTTGCTCGTTTGCTGGCGATGGCCGTTCGACTGGAGCGACCTTCAGACCGACGATCCATCGGCCGACGGATTCATGAGTCTGGAATTCGAGCCGGCTGCGGAGTCTTCAGCCGACGTGACGCTCCGACCGGTTTACAACTGGTTCTCCGGCATCGAGCCGTGGCATCATCAGGCTCATGTGAAAGTTGACAGCGGCCAGCTTCGTCAGGGCGACCGCATCCGGCTCACGTGCGGAGACACTTTGCAAGGCAGCGCTGGCTGGCGAGCACCGACGTGCGTCGATAATCACGTCGAGTTTCTGATGGCGATCGATCATCGAGGCGATGCCATTCGTAATCGACTTCCGCAGCAGCCGTCTTTTCCGGTCGTGCCAGGTCCGCCAGTCCGAATCTCGGCAATCATTCATTCCGACGTAGTCGTTGGCGAAACCGCGGAAGTCATTGTTCGAGCCGAGGACTGCTGGGGCAACGCCACGCTGCTCGACGACATGCCCGTTCTCATAACTGAACCGGAAGTCGCCAATGTCGAGATCGATCCGGTTGATGCAGAACCCGTCCGACCTTCATACCACTTCGATGTGACATTCAGTCAGCCAGGGGTGTTTCGTCTAAAGGCAATGGTCGGTGACTTCGGCGCCCTTACAAACCCCATCACGGTTCACGCGATTCAGCCATCGCTCGAACTCTTCTGGGGCGACATTCACTCGGGCCAGACGGAAATCGGCTGCGGATCCGGGACGGTTTCGGAGTCGTACGCTTTCGGTCGAGACTGCGCGGGCCTGCAATTCATCACGCACCAGTCGAACGACCATTACGTCACGCTCGACGATTGGGCGCACGTGCGAAAGGTCACTGACGAGTTCTACGAACCCGGCGTCTACGTCCCGATCCTCGGCTGCGAGTGGAGTCCTTTCACCAAAGATGGCGGCGACCGCAACGTCATTTACGGCTACGACGAACCGATCATGCGCCGCAGCGATCGTTTCTTTCGCGAAGACGTTCCCGATCCCGAACCGGACGTTTCGACCGCTCCCGAGTTTCACGAGGCGTTCCGCGATCTGGACGTGCTGGTCAACATCCACGTCGGCGGCCGCATGACGAATCTCGACTGGTACGAGCAGAAGATTGAAAAGCTGTGCGAAACACATTCAACGCACGGCACGGTCGAGTGGTTTTTCATGGACGCCTTATCGCGTGGCTACAAGGTCGGACTGACCGCCGGGACCGATGGAGTGATGGGTCGTCCGGGCGCGTGCCACCCTGGCCGGCGATTGATCCGCAACCTGCGCAACGGGTTGACCGCGGTTTACGCGAAAGAACTCACTCGCGAATCCATCTGGGAAGCGCTGCACGCTCGGAGAACCTACGCGACGACGGGCGAGCGGATCCGGCTGCTGTTCCAGGTGGACGGTGCCGACATGGGCTCGGAGATTAAGACAACCGGGTCGCCGAAAATCAGCTTTGACATCGAAGGCACAAAAGCGATTGAACGAGTCGACCTGTTCCGCGGTGTTGAAATCATCAACTCGTGGACGGTGTCGCCGCCGGTGGCCCACCAGGAAGATTTGACACTGCTCCGAATTCTGTGGGGCGGCACCGAACGAAAAGGAACCGCTCGCCTGCAACGAGTCGATTGGACAGGCTCGCTGTCAGTCTCAAACGGGTCGGTCGAGTTGATCGAGCCGATCAATTTTCAGTCGTACGATGACGAAGCGACACTTGTCGGTGCGAACCGAGTCGAATGGGCTAACCTGTCCGCCGGCAACGCGGCCGGAATCATCATCAAGGTCAAGGGCGACCACTCGACCGAGCTGACTTTTGAATCTGGTCCGACAACGTTTACCGTCAAGCTGGACGACGTACTCAACGAAGATCATCGAGTCGATGCTGGCGGTGTCGGAAGGTTTGCGCAAATCGGTCCCCCACCAAACTCCGCCGGACCGACAACAGTCAAACTCGAAACGTCTGACGAGGAAGCCGTGACCGGCGAGTTCCCATACTGGATCCGAGTCACGCAGGTTGATCAGTCACTCGCCTGGAGCAGCCCGGTTTACGTCGCACGAAACCCGTCTTGAGCCATCGCCAGCGACGAGTGCCGCTCGCTCTGGCTGTGTTTTAGCTTCCGACGGGCTAACTCAAACTGTGGCCTCAGGAAAACGCAGGGCGAGGCGTCTCAGCGTCCAGGGAGCGTGACGTGAATTCGCCTTCCCCCTGAAACCGTTGCAATCGCAAGTTGATTTGTGAGATTGTTCTCTTTGATTTTGGCGGGCCAGGGCAGAATACTTGAAATGATGTAGGCTCGGAGTGTGCGGATTACGACGGTGCCAAACGAAAGGCACTGACGAACGGCGACTTCACACTCTGCATTTATCATTTCAGGCAACCTCAGACGCCTTCCCCTCTGGAATTGAGTCCACGCTGTGTCGACCAAGGATCGCACACCTGAACCGGATGAAACGGACGTGCCATCTGTTTCGAATGGCGCGGCTGTTCCTGCGTGTGACGACACGGAGAAAACTCTTCTGCCGGACGAAGAAGACAGCGAGTGCACGATCGCCGCGACGATCAGTTCGCAGGGTTCTTCAGCAGCAACTAGAGCGGAAACAGGATCCTTGGATGTGACGATGGTCGAGGCTTCCGGGGAATCAACAAAAAGTCAGAGCACCGGGAAGACTCAACCGGTTGGTACTCGTCACCCCGTGGAAGATCGCTTTAAGCTGGTCAACAATTTTGCGAGCGGCGGGCTTGGTAAAATCTGGCTCGCCCACGACGGTCGTATCCGCCGCGAAGTTGCCTTCAAAGAGCTTTTGCCCAGAGCACTCAAGAGCCCGACTGCCGTTTCTCGATTTCTTGAAGAAGCTCAAATCACGGGGCAGTTAGAGCACCCCGGAATTGTTCCAATTTACGAACTCGGATTTCAGGCCAACGGAACGCCGTTCTACGCAATGAAGCTGGTTCGAGGCGAAACTTTTGAAGACGCCATCGCCACGTATCACAAAATGCCTGCCGACGATTCCGATCGGAACCTGGTGTTTACGAGGCTGCTCCGAAACTTCATCGACATCTGCAATACGCTGGCCTTCGCTCACGATCACAACGTCCTTCACCGGGACCTTAAGCCTCACAATGTCATGCTCGGACAGTTTGGCGAAACGCTGGTCCTGGACTGGGGCCTTGCCAAAGTCATGACATCCGCCGCCGACCACGAAACCGCAGCCGCTGCAGGGCCGACACCCAATGCAACAGACGCTGGCCGGGCCGTAGCCGAACAGCTTTCACCAATAAGACCAAAAAACGCCGCCGCGGATGACGATCCCTCGCAGATAACCGAGGCGATCGGTGACGAAATGACCGTCGTCGCTGATCTTGAGGAAAACGCTTCCCTTCACGCATCGTCAAACGAACCGGCGATACCGCTTAACGAAAGTACCAGCGACTCAGGAATCATTCGTCGCGAAGTATCAGTCAACGAACGAACGACGGGCACGGAGACTCAGGCTGGAGCAACGTTGGGAACTCCCGCTTACATGTCTCCCGAACAGGCTCGCGGCGAACACGACACGCTCGACGCTCGATCCGACATCTATGCACTGGGAGCCATCCTGTACCGCCTGCTGGCTAACACGACTCCGTTCGGAAAAGGCGGTGTCCGTCAAATTTTGAAACGAGCGAGAGACTGCGATTTCAAGCCGCCCCGAGAACACGACTCGTCGATCGACAAGGCGCTTGAGGCAATTTGTCTTAAGGCAATGCAACCGAAGACTGACGACCGCTACGACTCGGCTCTTAAACTGAAGGCCGATGTCGAAGCCTGGCTGGCCGACGAGCCGGTCGACGCGTATCCCGATCCGTTTGTCGTGCGTCTGCGTCGCAGCATTCGTCGTCATCGTACGACGGTGCTGGCAACAGTCGCGGTACTCGTCACGGCAACGGTCGCACCGTTCGTCCTGGAAACAGTTCGACACAGTCGCCTGACCGCCGCAGTCATGAGTCGCTTTCAGGATGCTGACGAAGCACTGTCTCGCGACGATTATTCAACAGCAGTTTCGCTGCTCGATGAAGCGGCCGGACTACTGGCCGACGAACCAGAACTCGGCGAACTCGCCACCCAGGCCGAGCGTAAGCGAGCACGTGTCGCGGGCATCATGTCTGAGCAGGAACTAGCCAAAGAAAAACGGCTTCGCGAGACCGCGGAGTTTAATTTCGAACGAGCGGAACGGGAACGCAAGCGCGCGAATCGAAACTTCGTGATTGCCTCGGCGCAACGCCTCGTCGCTGAATCCAAAGCTGTCAGAATCTCGCACCCTCGACTCAGTATGCTGCTTTCATCGGAAGCCGTTGAGATTTCTCAACGACGCAATGAACGCATCGTCCCTGAAGCGTTGCAGAACCTGCACGACGTGTCGGCGACGTTCGGAGGGAAGGGACTGTTCGGCCACGAAGATCACGTCCGCGATTCGGAAATCAGCGACGATGGAAAGTGGCTGTTAACCGGCAGCAAAGACAGAACAGCACGGCTCTGGAACCTCACGACAGCCGACCCGCTGCGAGATTCCATCAAACTGACCGGACATGAAAGCGCCATCAATTGCGTCGCTTTGCCAGCCGGTAACCATTGGGCCGTTACTGCCGGCGACGATGCAGATGTCGTCGTCTGGAATTTGAACGCGGCCGACATCAACGATTCGCCAATGGTGTTGAAGGGGCATGAGTTGCCGGTTACCTGCATGGCCGTTTCAAACGACGGCAAGTGGCTGGCAACATCCGGAATCGATGCCGAGATTCGACTCTGGAATCTTTCGGCAGACGACACCGGCAGGTCGATGCAACTTCTGACGGGCCATGAGGACACTATCAATCAGCTTTGTTTTGCGCCGTCAGGGAAGCTGATTTTCAGCGGCTGCGAAGACGGCAGCATTTCCGCCTGGCCAGTTCCAACTGACGATAGCCCGAATACGGATCCGGCAGCCTCCGTCGCTGCTCTGCACAAATTGCAGAAACATGACAGCGGAGTCCTGGCAATGGCCATCAGCCCTTCCGGTGACTGGCTGGTTTCTGGAGATTCCAAGGGCTCCGTTGTCGCCTGGGATCTGACAAGCGAATCGATGTCTCGATCGTTTCCCATGAGCGGGCATCGTCGAGCCGTTTCTGAAATCGCATTTGCCACTGGGGCGGACTCCGCTTCTTCCGAAACGAAAGTCAGCAAACTGGCGACGGCCGGAGCCGACGGAAACGTCATCGTCTGGCAACTGCCCAACGATGGGCCTCAACAGTTGGCCGAGTTTCAGGACCACGACGGATCGATTAACGATCTCGCCTGGAACACCGACGGCACGACGCTTGTCACGGCCGGTGACGACCGCAAGGTGATGCTCCACAAATTTGAAACGAAAGAGTCCAACGCGGCCGCTGCCAGTTCATCGCAGACCTTGTCGGCTCACGAAGACGCCGTCTGGACACTTTCTCATTCCAACGGCCGATTGGTCAGCGGCGCGCTGGACGGTGCCATCCAAATGTGGGACATCAATCGCGAAGCCCCCGGAATGCAGCCGGTCGTCCTCAGAAAACATCGACGCACCATTCGAGAGATCTCCGCCAATCCCGACGGTCAGTATTTTTCGGTGTTAAGTTCCGATCGTGATAACGCGTGGTCGCTCTGGCACCGCGATGCAGAAAATTCCGTCGAGGCCGCGATCGTTCCTGTGGACCGCACCGCGTTCGACAATGTGGACTTCCGACCAACTTCTTTCGCCTGGAGCCCGATTTCCGAATTTGCAGCGGTCGCCGATTCAAACGGAACAATCGTGCTGCGTATTGATTCAGGAAACGCAGCGACGAACTCCGTCGTCAAACTGCCCGGCTCTGACATCAACGCGGTGACCTTCTCGTCAGATGGTCGACATCTTGCTTCAATCGGCGACGCGGGATTGATTCAAGTGTGGGACGTCGACGAACAGACAAACAGCTCTACCCCAGAACTGAAAACAAAAACTGTCGGCGAGGCAGACTTTGTGACCATCGCCGCGGCTCCAGACGGGACGCAATTTGCCGGTGGCACTGAAGACGGTGGCGTCGTCGTCTGGAATTCTGATGCGGACTGGAAGCTGCTACCGGGGTCTCATCGAGGCTCGGTCAATGACATTGCATTCAGTCCGGATGGAACGCGGTTAGCCAGTGTTTCTGATGACAAGTCGGTACGAGTCTGGCAACGCACGACCGATGGAACATTTGCAACGTCCCCGATGGTCCTGGTCAGACATAAAGAACGAATTCGATCGCTGGCCTTTGCGCACGACGGCAACTCATTGCTGACTGTCTCGGACGATGCGACGGCGATCGTCTGGAGGCTGGACAGTGACGCTCCTGAGAAAAACTTGACCTTGCTTGTCGGTCACGAATCGGCCGTTCAGACGGGTAGGTTCGCAAGCGATGGCCGGTGGGTGATCACGGGCAGCGACGATGGAACGGTCAGGCTGTGGGACCTTCAGAGCGACAACCCATCGGCATCGGTCGTCATCATGCATCGGTTGGACGAACCGGTCAGAGCCATCGAACTGGTCGATGAATCGAGAACGCTGATCGCAGGTACTCGAGGCGGCGAACTCATCGTCTGGCCACTCGATCCGGCAGAACTCCTGAAGCGTGTCAGGCAGTCAGCCGGCCGAACTCTTTCAGCCGCCGAGATTCAGCAGTTCGACACGATGGCTGTCGGTCGCGACGAGTAACGAGCAAAGTTTGATCCGCCAGCGTCACTTCGCTGCGGGCAGGGCGGCGATTTCCGACTTGCGGGCATACCGAATCGTCACCGCAGAAAGCAACAGGCCGGGGGCATCTGCGTTAGACGCGTCAAGC
>CALDJX010000015.1 GCA_937899075.1 uncultured Planctomyces sp.
CCTGGAGTACATCCTGCAGCACGGTGTCAGTCCCAACGTCGTTGGGGAGAACGGTTTCACTTTATTGCACCACATCGCAACAACTTCCGTAGAAGATTCTGAACTCAAGATGGCAACCTTGCTGCTCGACCACGGCGCTTCGCTGAAACAACGCGATCGTCTACTTAATTCCACTCCTCTCGGCTGGGCCTGTCGCTGGGGCCACTTAGCACTTGTTGACCTGTATCTCAGTCGCGGAGCGGTGCCTTCCGAGCCCGACACAGAAGCCTGGGCTCAACCGCTCGCCTGGGCCACGCGGGAAGGTCACGCCGAAATCGTCGCTCGACTTGTCGAATTCTCCGCATCCTGACAGGAAGTGCGTTTGATCCTGCGCGTCAATCCGTTTGGGCGATGCGCGGTCATTTGCTGCTCCACTTTGTCGGATGCGCAAGGAACTCCGGCAGATCGAAAGGCCAGTCTTTTGCATTTTCTGAAAAGATCTCTCAATCACCCGTGTGTTTAGAACAAGAGAGGTCCCCGAGGCGGACTTCGAGTTGAGGTAGCGAACCGCGAAAGTGACGCCCGTTTGACGTGACTGAGCTGGGCTTCATGGTTTGCGTAATACGCTCGCGCCAAACGAGAAACAGCTCGCCGCAAATCAATGCGACGAGCTGTTTTGATTTCAAGTCGAGTCGAGGTAACCAGACACGGTTAGAACTTTTCGGCTCTGAATTCAACGACTGGCCAACCGTCGTCATGGAGTCAATGTTCGACGCTGCGTGACTGTTAACCGAGCTGCCGAGGCCAGATGGCTCCCCGAGGCTGTCTCAATCCGGACCGGGGATTCGTCGATCCAGGTGCCTTTCGTACCAGGAGGTTACGACGATTACCTTACATCGAAATGTTCAAGTGGAACTCCATCCGGGACCGAATTCGGGCGGAATCCGAATCAGCGTGATCGGATGCGACTCGCTCGTCATTGCCAGGCAATCCCGGATTCCGGCATAGTCAAAACGAAGGCCCGACTTGCGCGTCACCTTGGAGTAAGCAGAGCCCGAGTAACACAGGGAGGATGTGGATGCCAATGCTGTGACACGCCGATCTGGCGACGTCGGATGAACTACGACTACATCCGCCGCTCGAAGGACCCCAGGACGTTTTTCCCGTTGGAAGTCAATCGGCTTTGCGGGCAAACCCCGCCGTAAACAGGATCAATCGGCCTTCCAGAGCCGGACGGAGTCAAAGACGATCTGGCAATTCGGACCTCCCTTGAACGTGAACCTTGGCCCGAGTTTGTCTTTTTCGTTGATGATGGTGACGGCTTCGTGGTTGTAGGTTTTGCTGTAACCGTTGACGCCGATCGCTAACTCACCCTTTTTGTATTCGATGACCAGTTCGATCCACTCACTGAGCTTCATGCCTGATTCAGGCTCAGTAAATGCCGGTCCGTCAGGTAGTTTGATTCTGTGGCCTCCTCCCTCAAGGTAATTGAAGACGACCATGTGGTGGCCGATTTGAAGAACGGGCCTGCCGGGCGTGAGTTTTTCGGTCTCGAACTTGTAACGCAGGTGGCAGACAAAAGCCTCCGGGATCCGATTGAGGTGGACGACCGGTTCCAGGCCGAGGTGATGATCGCGTTTGAGCGCTTTCATTGCCTCTTCTTTCGATTTGAACTGTGCAGTTACTACCAGTTTCCCGTCCTTGATTTGCCTGTCTTTCTTCAGGGCACCCCATCGTTCTTTGTTGTATTCCCCGTCAAAGTCGTCCGAGTAGACGAGCGTTCCTTTCTCGAACAGCTGAGACTTGAAGGACGGCGGATCGGTGGCGTTTGTGGCAGGACATATCGAGGAGAAAAGGACGGCTGCGAATGTGATCGCGTATTTCATGGTTCAGGTTTCCTGGTGATCTAACGGTCTGCTCTCGCGAGTGTCTTCGCTTCGCAAACAGAGCTGGATTGCGATTGCACATAAACGCACAAAGACACAAAGCGGTTGTGACTATGTAATGTGTAATCTCTTTGTCTTCGTGCGGGCCAAATCCCTCGCTTAGGGTCAGCCTGGGAATAACTGTCACCATTAGCCGCAAGGCGTTAGCCCCGGTTCACTGCAGCAACCGGGGCTAACGCCCTGCGGCTGATCATTTCGGACAGTTATTGCCAGGACGGTCCTTACGCGTCGGGTGTCCTTGTCACTTCACTTCGTCCGGAACGATTTGCTCTGAACGAGGGAGTGAACGAACTCGCTGATCGCAAATTGTTCGGTTTTCGCGGAGCTGACGATTTCGTTTGCAAGGTCTTCGTCGGTGAATCCGAAGGGGCGGCCTAACGCGTACTCGATCAGGTGTTCGGTGAAGCCTCGGGCGAAGTGGTCTTCTCGTTCGGCGATGAGGTCTCGTAACTCCTGGTAGTCGCTGAAGTCCGGGCCTTTGTGGAATGCTCCTGATGCGTCGATCGTCCAGGTCTTGCGTTTGCCGACTCCTCGTCCTCGCCCGTCTCTCAATTGGTAGCTGTCTTCAGTCCGCCACTTTCCGGCGGCGTTGAAGTTTTCCAGACCGAAGCCGATCGGGTCGATCTTGCGATGACAGCTCGCACACTGGGCCTCTTCCTGGTGTGTCAGGAGTCGCTCGCGCGTGGTGAGGACTTGCCCTTCCAGCCGCGAGATTTGCGGGACGTTGGGCGGCGCTGGCGGCGGCGGATCGTTCAAGAGATGACGCAAGACCCAGGCTCCGCGTTCCACCGGACTGCTCACGACGCCGTCGCTGCCCATGGCGTGGATGGCGGCCATGCCCAGTAGTCCGCCGCGCGGAGAATCTTCTGGCAGGGAGACTTTCTGGAACTGATCTCCCGTGACTCCGTCGATGCCGTAGTAGTTGGCCAGGAGGCCATTGACGAAAACATGGTCGCTTTTCAGGAGTTTTCCGAGGTGGCCTTCCTCTGGATTGCGCAACAGGTAGGCGAAGGAGTGGTAGACCTCCTGGCGGGCGGCGGAGCGGGTGCTTTCGTCGAAGTCGCGGTGCAGCGTGGTATCGAACTGAAAGAAATCGAGGCGCTCCATGTCGAGCCATTGGTGCACGAAGCCGGAAACGAACTCGTC
>CALDJX010000016.1 GCA_937899075.1 uncultured Planctomyces sp.
TCGAATCCGTTAGCGGATGACCTTCTATTTCTGCGCCGAGTGACGCTCGATACCGTGGGGCTGACCCCGACAGAGGCTGAAATCCATGCATTCTTGAACGACACTCCAAAGACTCGTCGCGTGAATGTGATCAATCGATTGCTGACAGATGATCGATGGGCGGATCATTGGATGGGGTATTGGCTTGATGTGCTCGCTGAGAACCCAAATATCATTAATCCAACACTCAATAACACGGGGCCGTTCCGTTGGTGGTTGTACGAATCATTGATCGACAATAAACCCGCCGATCTGTTTGTTACCGAGCTCATTCGGATGGAAGGCAGTGAGCGTTTCGGTGGACCAGCTGGCTTTGCGACGGCGTCACAAAACGACCTCCCGATGGCTGCCAAGGGGATTGTTGTTAGCTCTGCCTTTCTTGGTGTCGAAATGAAATGTGCTCGTTGTCATGATGCTCCCGCGCATGTCTCGCTTCAGGAAGACCTACTGCAACTTGCGGCATTGCTGAAACAAGAGACAATTCAGCTTCCTGAATCGAGTAGTGTTCCTCTGGGGCAACTGCATCAGACCGGTCGGAAACCGCTAATTGAAGTGACGCTTATGCCGGGGGCCAAGGTCGAGCCTGGCTGGCCGTTCGAACGATTCTGTGACGAGTCGGTGGCAGACAGATTGGCCGAGCGTCCCGATAACTCGCGCGATCGGCTCGCGGCATTGATCACTGCACCAGAGAACGAACGCTTCGCTCAGGTGATGGTCAATCGCATCTGGGAGCGAACTATGGGGCGTGGCCTCGTGGAGAATCTCTCGGACTGGGAGAAAGGCGGACCATCGCATCCTGACTTGCTGCGCTGGCTGGGGCGTGAATTTGTTGCTTCAGGATATGACATGCAAGCAATCACCCGACTGATTCTAAATTCGCACGCTTATCAGCGGGCGACTGATCCTGCGCTTATGGAACCCAGTCCGCTTTACATTTCACCAGCAACACGTCGTCTAACGGCGGAACAGATCGTCGACTCTGTTTTTCACGCGACTGGCACTCCCTTCGACTTGGAGGAAGTCAGCCTCGATATCGACAGTGTCCGGGAAATCCCAAACGCGCTCACGCTTGGCAAGCCGCGTCGCTCGTGGATGTTGGCATCCACTTCCAATGAACGCGATCGCCCCAGTCTGGGGTTACCCCGAGTCACCGCGGTTGCCGGGGTTTTAAGAGCCTTTGGGTGGCGAGGGGCACGTCAAGACCCGCGTAGCCAGCGTGATACGGAACCTAATATTTTGCAGCCAGCTATTTTGGGCAATGGTGTCATGAGTGTCTGGCTGACTCGACTCAGTGACCGACATGGAATCACAAAACTTGCCCTGGAAGATCAGACCGTCGAGCGACTGGTCGACCGCTTGTTCTTGCGTTTGCTAACGCGGAAGCCGTCAGCAGTCGAGCGAGACCATTATGTTAAATTTCTGTCTGAGGGATACAGCTCGCGCGTGATCCCCGAATCAGAACGAGTCAAACCGACTCCCTCCAAACGAGAGCGTGAGCGTTACGTAAGCTGGTCAAATCATGTTGACGGTCCGGCAAACACTTTGGCACAGCAAAATGAAATTGCAGCCCGTCGTGGTGATCCTGCGACCAATGCCTTGAGCAACGACTGGCGTCTCCGCATGGAAGACGTGCTGTGGGCGATCCTGAATTCACCTGAATGGATCTATACCCAGTAGCACTGGCAGCCCCGATTCGCCTAGAAGCAGCGACCACTTCAATATCGACAACGAGACTTATCATGAAACGACGTAGCTTTCTCAAACAATCGGCCGCAATCGCCAGCGCTACCGTTGCCGGAACATCTGCGCTGGCCACACCGGCTCCGGTTCACATTCCCAAAGGCAAAGCCGAACATGTGATTTTCCTTTGGCTGGGTGGAGGCATGGCGCAGATCGATACGTTCGATCCCAAAAAACGAGGCAACTCCAAAGCATCTCCCAAGGTCGCAGGATCGGAATACGACATGGTCGACACCATCGTGCCTGGCGTGCAATTCTGTGAGCACTTGAATCGCACAGCGAAGCTCGCTGATCGGCTGACTGCGATGCGGACGATCAATCATCACCTGATTGACGAAC
Organism: uncultured Planctomyces sp.; assembly: GCA_937899075.1. GTDB lineage: Bacteria > Planctomycetota > Planctomycetia > Planctomycetales > Planctomycetaceae > JABMPE01. Next base: position 2,119 of record CALDJX010000016.1, read on the forward strand.
ACGCCTTTGGCACTAATTTCGTCCACACAGGGCGCCTGATCAGTGGCAGCACCACCTATCCATCCATCGGCTCGATCATTGGACACCTTCAAGGTGCAGCCAACCCGGATGTCCCCCCGTATATGCTGATTGGCTATCCCAATGTAAGTCGTGGAGCCGGTTTCCTGGGAGCGAAAGGCGGATATGTCTACCTGGTTGACACCGAAAGCGGTCCTGCCGGTTTTACACGACCCGCTGATGTGCCTCCCGACCGCGCTGAACGCCGCCGACAACTGCTCCAACCGTTGACTGACCGTGTCCCGAAAAACTCAGTCATTGAGCAGTATCGCGACGCGCAAGCCGAGGCAATGCGATTGGCAGGTCCAGACTTTATGCGTCACTTCCGTCTCCAGGATGAATCAGACGACTTACGGACTGCATATGGCGGCGAATTTGGTCAGCGATGCCTGCTTGCCCGTCGTCTTGTGCAGTCCGGGGTTCGTTTCATTGAGGTCTCTCACAATCTCAACTTCATCAACGGCACAGGCTGGGATACTCACAACGAAGGTCAACAAAATCAACATTTGCTCATCAAGGAACTCGACATCGCACTGTCGGCCTTGATCACTGACTTAGAACAACAGGGCATCCTCGACAAAACATTGGTCGCGCTCGGGACTGAATTCGGACGACCAGCGACTTATGACGGACGAGGAGGTCGAGGTCACCAAGGGACATGTTTCAGTCTGCTTCTTGCAGGCGGTGGCCTGAATCATCAAGGTGCATACGGAGTGACCGACGAACTGAGCAAGAAGATTATCGAGAACCCCGTATCTGTTCCCGACTATCACGCGACGATCCATACAGCGCTCGGCATCAATCCGGCTCACGAACTCTTCGACGGATCGCGACCGATTCCGATTACCGATCAAGGCAAACCTGTGTCGGCATTGTTTTCATAGCATCTCGTCAACGTTTAGAGAGACTTTTGAAGTAAGAGAAAAGAATAGAATGGCAATACTTAGAGGCTTCTTGATTGTTGTAACGCTCACTGCATGGATCTCGATGACTGCAAACGCAGAGTCGCCCATCTACCTGACTGCGAACAACATGTCGATTGCGACGGGCAAGCCTTCACTGGTCACCATGTCGCGCGGTTCCACTCATATCCCGGTGTGGTCGCTCTCTGGTGGAACCACGGGGCAATCCGTTGCCGGCATTGTGAATGCTCTACCTGAAGACTGCGCCGCTGTCCGGGTCGAGATCGTGGTCACCACTACAGACAAGGAGACAAGTCCTCAGTTTTCCGATGTCTATAGAGTACATTTGACTCAATTGGAAGATAATGCCCCGTTTATGGACCGGTACAAACTTGGCAAGCCCGTTCAAACGACGCTGCCTGACGCACCGTTTCACTCTCGGACGATCGTACTGGAATCGTACTACGAAGTAGATCCAGATGCTCCACTCTGGGTGCGGATTCAGCGAGAACCTGGACTCCCTGCCGACACCTTCACCCGCCCGACTGGGTTGGCAGTCGTCAAGGTGATTCCCCTGAATGCTCCTCCAAAACCACATGTCGTCCAGAACGTGAGCGGCTACAACTCGTGGCCGATGATTCAGGTAATCGGAAAAAAGCTCGTCTGTACCTACAGTCGAGGCTCGGCACATTCTATCGGTGAAGATGCTCGGGCTGTTTATGCACGAACTTCCGCAGACGGCGGCAAAACCTGGTCAGAGGAAACCATCGTTGCCGACACGCCCGGCTATGGCGAGGTGACCGTCGGAAAGGGGTTGGACTCCGATGGAGCGATGCTGCTTTGGGTACGACGAATTGGAAAAGACTGGAACCACGACCTGTACCGTACGCTGGACGGAGTGACGTTTGAACGCATCGCGACGCCAAAGCTAAAGGTGCAACCGATGCAGATCACCGACGTTTTTGCAGTCCCAGATGTCGGACTGATGGCGTTGTGGTTCGCCGGGAAATACAACGATGAGCCTGTTCATTCCTGGGGGATGATGACCAGCAGTGACAACGGTATCACTTGGACTCAGAAAACCATCGAGTCGGAATTGACTAAGAAGGATTGGCCGACAGAGCCCGCCGCTGTTTACCTCGGCAATGGCAGTATTCTTGCCGTAGCACGGACGGAAAGTGGCCCCTCTCAATTTCAAATGATCTCCACAGACTACGGTGCGACCTGGATGCGCTGGCAGACCAACATCAGCGATATCAAAGCATCCACGCCCAGCTTAATTCTCGACTCTAAAACTGGCTTGCTGAGCAACTATTACTATGAACGTGGCAGAGGCATCCTGCATCGCCGAGTCGTCGATCCGGAGGAGGTGTTCGCACATCCACTCAACTGGCCTGCATCCGAGACAGTCGCAATTGGTAGTCAAGTCACATTCGATTCCGGCAATGCAAACGCCACCGTCAGCGGGGGCACACACTATGTCTCTTTCTATTCCGGCAAAGAACCAGATACTGCCGTGCTGGTCTCGGAGGTTCCCGCGCCGTCGGCTGGAGAATCGTTATTTAGAGGCTTGCGCCCAGATGGGATGAGATAAAAAAGGGGCAGGTCAGAATATTACTCACCCACCAGCATTCGAAGACGAGCTGCTACCCGATCCAACGATGAGAGATGCGACATCACTGATAATAGAAACTGAAATGAACAATGACTTTTGCACGAGACTTCGAGAGCGGCAAACGTTAAACGAAACAATCGTGAGTTCAACCGATCCTGCTAAGACGGAAGTGCTGGCAGAACACTGGAATGATTTAATGAAAAACATGACCAGACAAGTCCTTCGATCACTAGTAACAATCGCTCTATTGGGGATAGCTTGTCTAAGTTCGGCCTGCGGTGGCGACTTTGGCGAACCGCGGGTCATCGTGCCTGCACCCGCGGAACCAAGATATCAACATCTTTCGTGGCCCAAAGTGATTGCAGCGAATGATGGTACGATCGTGACGGCCTTCATTGCCGGAAGAAAGCACGTCAACGGAGATGGATGCCCAGCAGTTTCCGTCTCTCGTGACGGTGGTCAGACATTTTCTAGCCCCAAAATCCTGCAGCAATTCGATAGTTCCATGACATACCAGCATGGCGCAAACCTGGCCCTGGGGAAAGCTGCCGATGGCACTCTGGTACTGATGGTAATGGCGTTTACCAATGATCTGCGGAACAATATTTACGGGTGGCGTTCCGTAGATCACGGCGCGACGTGGTCGACTACGGACACTTCCCGGCTAGGCGAGAACCGGACGGGTTCGGTCTTTGGTCACGTTTTTCCGGTCACCGGAAAGGGACTTGCCGTATGCGGCCATTTTCGAAAGCCAAAAGGA
>CALDJX010000017.1 GCA_937899075.1 uncultured Planctomyces sp.
CGTCGTAACTTGTCCCACGCGAGTTGGCCAATGATGGCAGGACTTTGCAGAGCCGCCGATCTGATGGATGGGTCCAGTGCGTAAAGAATGGCAGCCAGTCCTGCCTTCTCCGGCTTCAGTAGATCGATAAACGGGTACTTTCTTTTCACTTCGTTCATCACGTCGATAACCATCCTGGTCCCCGCGTTGGGACTCCAGGATTTTGCTCGACCGGATTCGAAATCGCGTCCCAGCCGACGGAGAGCTTCGTAGTCGGTGATGTTCCAGGTGTCGACGTCGTTGCCGTGAATGCAGAAGACTTTGAACTTGCCAACTTTGCAGTGGTAACCTTTTCCGTCGAACCCATAAATGAGTCGCCCTTTTGCTGCGGCGTTGCCACCTGTCAGCTTTTCAGTGAGAAACTCTTCAACCCAAGGCAGTGCGAGTTCGAGGTCGTGATTTCCGAGTGTCAGAATGAGTGTGCGGTTTTTCTTCCGAATGAATTGCGAGAGTGCTGCCCAGACCGGCTTGAACGAATCGTCATTCATGATTCGTTCAAGTTTGGAGACGGCGTTGTCCGGATCGAGATACCTCGCGTCAGGTGTCGTTTCGGCCAGAAAGTCGACAGTGTCGCCGTTGATGCAGAGAGCGACGTTCTTGCTGGTGGGTTTCGCAGTCAGCGAGTTGATGAACTCTGCGAGCAGCGGCCCTTGATCGAAGATTTGAAACTTCGGATCGTTGCCGCCCATGTGAAGGTCAGAAATGACGTGTAGCTCGTCATGCGTGGGCATGAGGTCGACATCCTGTTAGGTAGATTCGGAGCAGATCGACGGTCGTGCGGAAGTGTTCAGAGAGGCACGGCTCAAATGAGGCATCGAGTGTGTTGAGTGTCCGCGAGAATCGATAGCCTTGAATGGCTGTCGGTACGAAACTGCTCAACCGGAGACACGATGACGACGAATTTCGGGGTTGTACAGTTTATTAAAGAAAGTCAGATTGGCGGTGACGCAGGCGGGTTTCGCGAAGCGAGGTTTGAACGAATGACTGGTTTGAGTCCAGGCTGTAGATTCGTGGCGTCTTTGGAAGGTGATTGGAATGCGTATTCTTCAGGAGGGACTCTTGTGGACGGGCAACGCTCGCGACGCGCGGGATGTTCAGATTTTGCATGACGTGTGCACTCGGTTGTTGCGCTGAGCCGTTTTGCTTGCGGCACACATTCGGGCATGGGCAACACGTCACGCTCCGCTCCGGACAGCGTCGCTTGCTCTGAAGATCGCACCCCCGAAACTTGAGAGAATTGTTCAGAATTCCGGTTACATCGTTCACGAAGTCTTTGCCGGCTGGCCGATAGTCCTTCCAGATATGTTGTTTCTGAACTTCAGTCTGGAAGGAATCTGTCCATGACACGGTTTAACGGGCCGTTCCGTGCAAGCTTCGCGGCCGCTTTGCTGGGCTTTTCAGCTTCGGCGCTTTTGACAGGGTGTACTACGGCGATGACGTTTCCGACGGCTTCGATCTCGCCGTCCTACAACGAATCACCGATTCAACTGACGGCTGGACAGTTCCGGCCCGTCGTGTTCGTTTCGGAAGTTCAAGACAATCGTCAGAGTCGCGTCGCCGGCGCAGTTGGCGGCACGACGTTCACATCCGGGCAGGGACTCCATCAGTTCGTGCATCGAGAATTTGAAGGGCAGCTCAGCTCGGGCGGCGTTCCGCTGGGGCGTTCGAAGTCGGATGCCGAGTCTCAGTCGAATTCGCATCGAGAGATTGCCATTCAGATCCGGTCGGTCAGCTATGGAGCCGCGACTGCTGCCCACAAGACCGTCGGCGGAGTCAACCTGCTGGTCACCGTGAACGATGAAAGCGGGCGTCCGGTCTTTGCTCAAACGTACTTCGGAACGTCGTCTCCTCGACGAGTCTGGTCGACAGCCGAGCGAAGCGGAGAAGTGATGTCGCAGGCCGTTCGAGAAGCTGTGACCAAAGCTGTTCGAGACGGAAAGTTTCGAGCCGCCGTCGGCCTTTGAGCACCACAGACGTCTCGACGTGGCTGAGGTGAAAGCGTGCCTCAGAAACTGACGTCGACTTCCTTTCAGCCATCTCGGACAGAAACGAAACTGACACAAGGATTTCCCTGATGATCAATAAAACTCTCGAAGTAAAAAGTCGACTGGCTCTGCTGGCTCTCGCTTGTGCAGTGACGTTACCTGGCTGCGCGACCGTGATTCACGGAAAGAATCAGACCGTCGAAATTCTGTCCTCGCCGGTTGGCGCGGATGTTCTGGTTGACGGTCAGCCTCGCGGGACAACACCGCTCAAGACAGAAATGCGGAGAGGCGAATCTCACATCGTCCAGGTTCAGAAGCCTGGGTATCTGACAGAAACGACGATGACCACCACGAAGATGAACGCGACTCCGATTCTGAATGTGGTACTTGGCGGCGTGCCTGGACTGGCTGTCGATCTGGTCACCGGGTCGGGCACGGATGTGACACCTGGCTCTGTCGGCGTCAGTCTGGTACCCGAAGTCAAGCCGCCGACACCGATTCAGCCCGCGAAGTACGCCCCTTCTTCCGACGAAGGCCGAGTTCGACTTCAGTAGTACCTGAGTGTGCGGCGGAAGTCTCGCGGAAGTAAATGAAACTGCTCTGGCAATGAAGAATTGCCGGAGCAGTTTTTTTGTGCGAATCTCTCGGAAGCCGGTGCCCGTGTTGGCTACTTCAGATTGAGTTTCTGCTCGATGTATCGCTGACAGATTTTGTAGTAGGTAACCATCGACTCGATGTCGAGCCATTCGTCTTCGCCGTGCAGGTTGCCGACAAGGGGGCGGGAAAGGTTTACCGGGATGTCGGCCTGGCGGAAGAATCGTGAGTCGCTGGCGCCGGCGGCGCGGATCAGTTTGACCGGCGAGCCAGTGATTGATTCCGTGATCTCACAGAAGAGCGGGTCGGGATCCAGGTGGCACGGTTCGGCGGTCATCAGCGGTTCGAGATAGCAGTCAGGGCCGAGGATGCTGGCGATGTTGTCGAGCATGGCTCCAACCGTGTGGGGCGGCGGGAACCGGATATCCAACGTGGCTGAGGCTTCAGACGGAATTCGGTTTGCCGATTCGTTGGGAGTCTCGACGACGTTCAGCGAGCACGTCGGATACCAGTGGCCATGATCGGCGGTTCTGTCGATCGGCCAGTTGTCTGCGAAGTACGCTCGCAGAGCGGCCAGTCGCTCCAGCAGTAATTCCAAAGCGTTGGTCCCGAGCCAGGGCCGTGCTCCGTGAGCCGAATGTCCTTCGCGACGGACTCGCAGATGCAGCACTCCCTTTTCTTCGATCGTGATTTCGTTCAATGATCCGCCGTCAGGAACGATGACGATGCCGGCTCGCAGCCCGGCTTCCTGGATCAGAAATTGAACTCCGTCGGTGCCGCCGATTTCTTCGTCCGAAGTCAGTGCCAGACCGAGCGGGATTCCCGGATGTCGTGCATGCAGCGCGCGGAACAGTTCGAGCATCACCGCGTCCGCCCCCTTCATATCACCGGCTCCGGGGCCGTAGATTCGTCCGTCGCGAATGGTCGAGTGATAACAGTCGGGATCGGGATGCTCGATGACGTCGATATGACCACAAAGGAGAATTTCCGGTGCAGCGGAAGTCTTTGGCCCCGCGACTAGGGATCGATATCCGTTCGAATCGTGATAGCTGATCTGAACCTCGTCCAGACTTTCGAGGTGATTGTGAATGAACTCAAAACACCGCTCCCGCTCAGCAGGACGGGAGTCGGTGGTTGGAATCAGAATCAGATCGCGAGTCAGAGCCGTCAGCCGAGAGGCCAGTTCTTTCTCATCGCTCGTCATGAGGAATGCCTGGCTACTTGAAAACTTGTTTCACGGGACGGGAAGAGTTTCGAACCACGAATGGACACGAAGAAACACGAATGAGATGGTCGTTGTCATGGACAACTCAGTAATTTCCTTTGCGGAAACGGGGATCACTGAGACTCTTCGTCAGGCACCTGTCTCATTGATATATTCGTGTTTCTTCGTGTCCATTCGTGGTTCCGTCAGAACGGGTTACGAAGACGCAGACGATCAAAAATTCGGAAACGGCGAAGTCAGGTCGAGCGAGTCGCCGGTTTCTTTCTGAAGTTCCTGCAGTTTTGCGAAGAGCTTCGAAAGGGTTGGCTGGTGCTGCTTCTGGTCTGCCAGGTCGCTCAGTTCTTGTGGGTCTTTGGCGATGTTGTAGAGGATTGCTTTGCTGATGCTTGGATAGAGGATCATTTTATAGTCGCCGTAGGTGATCATTCGCTGGCCCTGCAGGTAGGCACCGTAAATGGCGTCGCGACCTTTGTCGGTCTTTCCGTTGATCAGCGGCAGCAGACTTTCGAACTGCACGTAGTCTGGCTTCTTGCTTCCTGAGAGTTCCAGCGAGGTGGCCATGACGTCCTGCAGGTAGACTCGCGCGTCGATCTTTTTGTTCTTTGGGACGTCCGGGCCGACGACCATCAGCGGAACTCGCACGCTATGGTCAAACATGTTTTGCTTGCCCATCAGTCCGTGTCGACCGACTGCCAGACCATGATCGGCCGTGAAGAAGATGTAGGTATTGTCGGCCTGGCCGCTGGCTTCGAGTGTGTCGAGGATGCGGCCGATCTGAGCGTCCATGTGAGTGATGATCGCGTAGTATTCCTGCCGGTTGACTTTGACTGAGTACTCGGTGCGTGGGAACGGTGCGAGTCTTTCATCCCGGAGTTTGCGGCCTGAGTTCATCGCTTCGTTGAACGGATATTCGGGAACAAAGCTGGCGGGCATCGCGATCTTGTCGAGCGGGTACTTGTCGACATATTCCTTCGGCGACTGACGAGGATCGTGCGGAGCGTTAAAGGCGATGTACATGAAGAATGGGTTGTCGCTCTTCTTCGCGGTATTGATGAATCCAGAGGCGTCGTCACCGACGACCTCGCTCCAGTGCTTGCCGCCTTTCCAGAAACCCTCGAACGATTCGTCCCACGGCGTCCACTTCATCGGCTGACCTTCGATTGGCCGGTTGTAGCCGGCTTCTGTCTGGTTAGGCATCCCGCCTCGAACGTTGCTAGCGACTTTGAAGGTCTTGGCTGCGTCGGCTCGAATGTGCCACTTGCCGGTGAAGTAAGTGTCGTAGCCGCTGGCTTCCAGAAGCTGAGGCCACATCCGCCCCTTTTCCTGATACAGCTGCGTGGTTTTTGCATGATCCTTCTCGGCGTGCCAGAGGTACTTGCCCGAGATCATCATCATGCGGCTGGCAACGCAGACGGCACCGCTCCATGAACCCATGTTGTAGGCGTGGGTGAACGTGGTCGCTCGCGCGGAAAGTCGGTCCAGGTTTGGTGTCTGAATCTCAGAGTTGCCGTGCGCGTGGATCGTGTCGAATGCCTGATCGTCGGCGAAAATCAGCAGGATGTTTGGCTTGTCGGCGGCACTCGCGGAGGGCGCGAACGCTGCAACGACGGTCGCGGCCAAGGCGAAAACATGAGCAAGGCTGACACGAGGCATCTTGATTCTCCGACGTAATGGTCTTGAGCAATCTGGCAATGGCGGAAGAACCCTTACGGGCCCTCTAACCGGAACTGGTCATCGTTCGCGCCGATGTGAATCGTCACGTGAATTGGGCGGATCGTAAGCTACTTTTGACTCGGTCGCGATCGAGGCTGCGGTTTCAGCCGCAGGTATGAGGGATGGCGTCTGAACGCCAATCGAGGGCTTCGTTTTCTAAAACGGAAACCCTCACCCGGCCCTGAGAGGCCGACCTCTCCCGCAGGCGGGAGAGGTGACATTATTAAGTGCGACGCTGTCCAACGAAGCGAGATCTGCGATGGAGAGTCCTGGAGTTATTCTGCCGCCAAAGCCCGAAGCGACGGCCGCCGGTCAGGGAGCAGGGCTACAGCAACCGCTGATGAATCCGGAACTGGTTGCATGGGTCGAGACCGTCGCCAGGCTGACGCAGCCTCACATCGTTCATTGGTGCACAGGTACGGACGACGAAGCTGAGCGAATGTTTGAGTTGATGCTGCGCGATGGTTCGGTTCAGAAGCTCGATGCGTTGCTCCATCCCAATTCCTACTACGTCCGCGGCGATGTTGACGACGTAGAGCGATCCGCCGATCGAACGTTTATCTGCAGCGTCAGCGAGGACGACGCTGGCCCGAGCAACAACTGGATGGACCCGGTTTATATGCGGGACCTGATGGCTCAGTTGTTTAACGGCTGCATGGATGGACGCGTAATGTACGTCGTGCCGTACCTGCTGGGGCCTCCGGGTAGCCCGGCCGCTCGTGTCGGAGTTCAGGTGACGGACAGTCCGTACGTTGTTGCAAATCTTCGACTGATGTATCGAATCGGTCGAGTCGCTCTGCAGCACTTCGGAAATCAGACCGGCTTTGTAAAAGGTATTCACAGTGTCGGGACGATGGATCCCGAGCAGCGATACATCTGCCAGTTTCCGGAAGAGAACCTGATCGTCAGCGTGAACACGAACTACGGCAGCGATGCGATGCTTCCCAAAAAGTGTCATGCGTTAAGGCTGGCGAGCGTGCAGGCTCGTCACGAAGGCTGGCTGGCCGAGCACATGACTATCTTCTGTGTGACGTCTCCCGACAAAGTTCGAACTTTCATGGCCGGTGCGTTTCCTGCGTCGTGCGGAAAGACGAATCTGGCGATGCTGTTGCCACCGGACGCTGATCTGGCTGCTGGCTGGAAGGTGGAAGTGATCGGCGACGACATCGCCTGGATGCACTTTGGAGACGACGGGCGTCTCTACGCGGTGAATCCGGAAGCGGGATTTTTCGGAGTCGCGACCGGGACAAGTTCGGAAAGCAATCCAACGGCGATGGACACTCTTCGTTCGAACGCGATCTTCACCAACGTCGCGATGACCGAACAACGCAGCGTCTGGTGGGAAGGTCTTGACGGCGACGCTCCGGAATTCTGTGCTGACTGGACGGGCAAGCGATGGGAGCCCGAGTGCGGTCGTACGGCCGCTCATCCCAACAGCCGGTTCACCGTACCGGCAACCAACTGCCCGACACTGTCGGAAGAGTGGAACAATCCGCAGGGAGTTCCCATCAGCGCGATCATTTTCGGTGGCCGACGGTCAACGACGATGCCGCTGATTTACGAAGCGTTCAACTGGCAGCACGGCACCTATCTCGGCGCGACGCTTTCGACTGAAATGCCCGCGACCGTTGCCGGGACGGTCGGCCCGCTCCGATTTGACCCGATGGCGATGCAGGCGTTCTGCGGCTACCACATGGCAGATTACTGGCAGCATTGGCTGAACATGGGGCGACGCGACGGGGCCGACATGCCGCGGGTTTACCATGTCAACTGGTTCCGCAAGGATTGGGGCGATCGGTACCTGTGGCCGGGCTTTCGCGAAAACATGCGAGTACTCAAATGGATCGTTGACCGAACTCGTGGCAGAAGCGACGCCATCGAGACAGCGATCGGCATGATCCCGAAACCGCAGAGCCTGGAACTCAGTGATTTCGGCTGGACGCCCGAGTTCATGCGCGAACTGCTCGCCGTCAAGACCGACGAGTGGTACAAAGAGGTTGACCGGCGGGAGGAGTTTCTGTCACGGTTCAGCTCGAAACTTCCCCAGGAACTTCTGGACGAAAATGACGCGCTCAGGAAACGGATTCAGAATGCGCACCTTCACTCGCGATATAAACAGGATTGAGCCTGGTTCAGGAATCATCCGCCGGATTCTATCAGTAGGCTGGAACAAGCTCCGCGCAGTTCCGGCATGTTCTCCGCCGCGAATGCCGGAACTGCGCGGAGTTTGTTCCAGCCTGCCGTTCATGGTGCTCGCCTCAGTGCTGCTGCTGACTGTCGGCGTGATTCCAAAGCATGCGGTCGCACAAAACATCGACATTCAATGGGACAGTCGTCGCGCCTTTGGATATCTGCAGAAGGTCTGCGAGATCGGACCACGAGTCAGCGGCACCGAAGGGATGCTCAAACAGCGAACGATGATCATCGAGCATTTTCGTCAGTTCGGCTGCGAGATTCGTGCTCAGGCCTTCGACGTAGCGCATCCTCAAACCGGCGCGCCGGTGCGAATGACGAATCTGGTGATCTCGTTCGATCCGTCGGCTAAAGAACGAGTCGTTCTGGCGTGTCACTACGACACTCGCCCGTTTCCTGATCGTGACCGAGTGCGCCCGCGCGGCCCGTTCATCGGAGCCAACGATGGAGCCAGCGGCGTCGCGCTGTTTATGGAAATGGCTCATCACATGAAGACGATCCGACCTCGGTACGGCGTCGACTTTGTGATGTTCGACGGTGAAGAACTTGTCTATCGCGATTTCGACAAGTACTTCTATGGCTCCGAGTTTTTCGCCCGTTGGTACCGCGACACTCCGCCGGATTACAAGTATGTCTGTGGAGTTGTCGCCGACATGGTGGCCGACAAAAATCTGAATCTGTACATCGAGAAGAACAGTTGGAAGATGGCTCCGAAGGTGACGCAAAGCCTGTGGGCGACCGCTCGAAACATGCAGGTCAAAGAGTTCATCTACCAGCAGAAGTACGAAGTGCGGGATGATCATCTGGCGATGAATGAAATCGCCGGAATTCCGACGGCCGACATTATCGACTTCGACTACCCATACTGGCACACGACGCGCGACACCGCTCGCAGTTGTTCGGCGACAAGTCTGTCAAAGGTCGGGCGCGTGCTGCTGCAGTGGCTGACCGAAGTGCCGATCGAGCTGGGCGACAAGTAACTGAGAGCAGGTTGTCTTTTCGTCGTAACTCCGGATTAGGCCAGCAGCGGTTGCTTGTTAGGAAGTCCGAATGTTGAGCGATTTCAGAAGTCTTCGAGCCAGCTCGCGATGACCGCGTGTCGACGGTTGCTTCCCGGACTCGTCATGCAGGTTGGCGTTGGCGCCGTCGCGCTGGATCGTCGCCTGCCAGTGGGAAAAGTGGTCGGCGAGCACAGCTCCGGTTCTGGTCGCGACGGATCGTATTCGGGACGCTGCCGTCTTCATCGATTTTGTCGTTGAAGGATCGGCGCTGGCCGGACAGGGTGGCGTGTTCAGGACGACGGAGCAGCCCTCATCATGCAGGCGTTCAACCAGCTGCTGAAGCCTGTCACGAAACTCGTCATCCTCGCCGTCGTTTGCACATTCGTCGTCAGACAACATGACCAGGACGATGTCCGGCTGGAACCGCAGGACCCGCCGTTCGATGTTGTTCAGGATGTGGTTGATCGAGGAATCAGCAAACGACGAGTTGAGGATGATGTCCTGCTTCCGCTTGACTTTTTCACGGACGAAACTGGAAAAGTGTTCGATCCATCCTCGTCGAGCCTGCTCGACCTGAAAGCCGAGATTGTCACCGGTGAAGACCCAGGTTCGAGGTTGGACGTCTTTCAGCAGCTCCTGAATTCGTTCGCCGTCATTTTCTGACACCGCTGGCGAGGCCGGGGCAGAGGCCGGGCCATTGGCGGGCGCAGAGGCCGGGCCATCGGCGGGCGCAGAGGCCGGGCCATCGGCGGGCGCAGAGGCCGGGCCATCGGCGGG
>CALDJX010000018.1 GCA_937899075.1 uncultured Planctomyces sp.
TCTGCTCCATAATGGCGGGCATTTCCCGCAGCTGGCGAAGCATTCTCTTTCCGGCAGGGTATGAGAGGCCTCGCAGTCGACCGAGATGGATCGCCAGCAATGTCAGAGCCGTGACCTGTGACGTGAACGCCTTGGTCGATGCGACTCCAACTTCAGGCCCGGCGTGCAGGAAGATTCCGCCGTCTGATTCTCGTGCGATCGTTGAGCCGACCACGTTGCAGATTGCGAGGCTCTTATGGCCCTTCCGCTTGCATTCCCGCAGGGCGGCCAATGTGTCAGCCGTTTCTCCGCTTTGAGTGATGGCAAAAACCATCGTGTTCTGACTCATCGGCGGGTTGCGATAACGCAGCTCACTGGCATATTCGACTTCGGTTGGAATTCGAGCGAACTCCTCGAGCAGATACTCGCCAACAAGGCCGGCGTGCCAGCTCGTTCCGCAGGCCGTCAGTACGATGCGATCGACCTGTCGCAACTGCTGAGGATCGAGGTCCATGCCACCGAACTTTGCCGTTGCCGCGTCGTCGTCGATGCGGCCCCGCATGCAGTTTTCGATCGCTTCCGGCTGCTCGAAGATTTCCTTCAGCATGTAGTGGTCGTACCGGCCCAGATCGAGATCATTGGCGACCTGATCGAGAACATGAATTGATGGCTGCTGTTTTCCGGTGTCGCGATGATGGATTTCCAGGCCTTCGGGACGCATGACGGCGATTTCGTTGTCGGAGAGATAAACGACTTCGTCCGTGTAGCCGACCAGCGGGCTGGCGTCGCTCGCCAGAAAGTATTCATCCTCGCCGACGCCAATCACCATCGGACTGCCGACGCGGGCGGCGATCAGCAGGTTAGGGAATTCGCGGAACAGGACTCCGATTCCGTAGGTCCCCTTGAATTCGTTCAGCGAAGCTTCGATGGCTTTCAGGCAGGTTTCTGATGATTCGGGATCCGCGCCGAGTTTGATCTGCTCCAGCCACTTGTGGCAGATCATGTGGGCGATGACTTCGCTGTCGGTCGTCGTCCGGAAAACGTAACCGATTGTCTGGAGCTGCTCTTTGAGCTTGGCGTAATTCTCAATCACGCCGTTGTGGACGATGACGACCTCACCATTTCCACCGACGTGCGGATGAGAGTTCAGGTCGGTCGTTTCACCGTGAGTCGCCCAACGCGTGTGGCCGATACCGGCTGTGCCGTCAAGCGGGTTCGCTTTGACCAGTCGGCATAACTCTTCGACTCGACCTTTCCGCTTCCGAATCCCGATCTCACCGTTGTTCTGGATGGCGATTCCCGCGCTGTCGTATCCGCGATATTCGAGACGCCGCAGGCCCTCCAGAAGAAATTCGGGAGCCGAACGAAATCCAACGTAACCAACGATACCACACATGTGGAACGCTCCATCGCTTAGTGACAGCACAAGGTGCAGGGGAATGACGTCGCGGCAAGATTTGCCGGGAAGGGAGATAGGAAGGTGCGGGAACCTATGTCTGATCGACGTTCAGCGTCAAGATGATTCGTCCAGCATCGACGAATGGCTAAATTGTGGCGGTCAGAAGTCAGGACACGGAAAACCGCCACGTCATTCCCGCGCAGGCGGGAAACCAGTTTCTCTGCGGTACTGGTTTCCCGCCTGCGCGGGAATGACGAAAATCGCCGCTCTAATCGAAATCGGGAAGTTATTTCCGACACGTTCCTTACTGCTCTTGTGAGATGCCCATGAAGTTCTTGATTACGAATGATGACGGGATCGACGCTCCCGGTATCCGAGCGTTGGCGAAGGCTGCCAGCCAGTTTGGCGAGATCGTCGTTGTTGCTCCGGAAGATGCTCATTCCGGTTGCGGGCATCGAGTGACGACTTACGAGCCGATTTCTGTTCGAGAAGACAAGGCTGGCTGGTGGGCGATTGGTGGCACGCCGGCCGATTGTGCTCGGGTCGGGATTCGGGAAATCGCCGCGGACTGCGACTGGGTGCTGGCCGGGGTGAATGCGGGAGCCAATCTGGGCGTCGACGTGTTCATGTCCGGGACGGTGGCTGCGGTGAGGGAAGGAGCACTTCTTGGTCGGCCGGGCATCGCTTTCTCGCATTACAGGACTCGCAAAGGTGCTTTCGACTGGGGCTACGCAGCCGAAACGGTGGGACGGGTGATGGAGAGAATTTTTGCTGACTCGACTGAACCAGGATTCTTCTGGAATGTGAATCTGCCGGATTTATCGACGCCGGTTGAGAACTCGAAGATTGGCAGGACTCCGACTGGAAACGGTGCGAGTCCACAATTGATCGATTGTCCCGTCGGCCGCGGACACCTTCCGGTTGATTTTGTCAGCAGCCCGGGTTCGCTCACCTACCGCGGTGTTTACCAGGAGCGTCCACGAGGGGCGGGCGACGACGTCGATGTGTGTTTCGGCGGCAACGTTGCCATTACGCGGATGCCGATCTGGTAGGGGAAGTCACGTCGTGCTGACTTGTTGAGTTTCCGCAACTTTCAATTCCGCTCCGATTCAGCTTGTTTGTGCCTTTGGTGAGCTTCCAAGGGGTAGTCTTTTCCAGAAGACTGGGATCGGTTTGCGTCCGTTGTGATTTTCATTCCGGCTTCGAGCGATCTGGTCGATTAGTTCAGCATGGCTGAACTGACATCGCTGAATTAACTGCGGAGCAGGAAATGGACAGCAGAATCAGTGGCTCAGCCAGTCAGCTTCGGGAAACCGGAGTTGAACTCGGGCAGGTGCCGATTGTTCCGACCGGGACAGTGCTGGTTGATCTGGCTCAGGTCTTCGCACGGCATGAGACTCATCATGTCCTCGTTCAGGAAGCGTCAGGCGGATTGTTGGGAATTGTTTCTGCCGACGACCTTCAGAACGCGATGAGGACGGCATCCGACTCAGGTTTGACGGCCTGGCACCATCGAACGGTCGAGTCGCTGATTGCCGTCACGCTGGAAATCGAAGAGACGGAAACGTCCGATAAATCTTCTGACCAGCAAACACCAGCGTCCGAACTCGACTGTGTCTCTATTCGAGACGGTGCAGACTTGCTCGCTTTGATGACGAATGAGGACGTTCTGCTGAGTTGGAACCGGCTGGAACCCGCATTGGCTCGTGCGGCAACCGATGCGTTAACAAGTTTGCCGAACCGAGCACATTTCGAACGACGGTTTCAGGAAGAGTGGCAACGAGCGTCGCGTCTTGGCTTGACGCTTGGCCTGCTGATCATCGATGTCGATCATTTCAAACAGGTCAACGACACGTTCGGGCATCTTCGAGGCGACATGGTGCTGGCTGCGGTCGCCCAGTGCTGCCAGAAGCAACTTCGGTCCTACGATCTGGTGGCCCGCTTTGCCGGAGACGAGTTTGTCGCCGTGACGTGTGGCTGCAGCGTCGAAGATATCGACCTCCCGATTCGCCGACTGCAGGAGTCGATCCGGTCGTTGGATTTACGATTCAACGGCGAGCATGTGCCGACGTCATTATCGATTGGTGCATCCGTCGTTTGTTCCGGCCTCGATCAACTGAAAGCGGACGACCTGCTCGAATCCGCCGACCAGTGTCTGTACCAGGCCAAACGCAGCGGTCGCAACCGAGCCTACCGGGTTGAGCTTTTCGGCGACGGGGCATCCGGGACGCCGACCCGCGTTGACTCTGTGCCGATCAATCTGGCATGACTTTGAGAGTCAGTAGGTTGTGCTGCTCAGTTCGGCGGCAAAGGCGCAGTTACTGTTTGTAGGTTTGCAAATTTGCCGTGACCCATGCAACGAGCTGTTCTCTCGTTAGGTTACCGGCGGCGAGAGTCAGAATCGTAGATTCTGAGCTGTCGACGTCTGCTGCGAGTTGGAAATGATTAAGGGCAAGGAAAGTTTCCATTGCTGCATGTCCAATTCGTTTATTGCCATCCACGAACGGGTGGTTCATGACAAGTGAGAAACAGAGCGCCGCTGCCTTGGTGGCGAGTGTTGGGTAGAGCTCTCTTTCTCCGAAAGTCATCATCGGCTGCGCGATGGCTGACTCAAGCCCTCCCAGATCGCGAATTCCATTCGCGCCACCGGTTTGCGTGAGCAACAGGGCATGCAACGAAAGAATCTCCGTAAGCGTGAGGTAGCGCATCAACTGAGTCGCCGATAAAGTTCCAGGTTCTTGTCGAGGACGAACTTTGAAACCCGGTCGAAGTCTTCGCCCGAGCGATTGAGTAAATCGTTGAGTAGTGCCCTGCCAAGGTCCTGTGGAGCGACACCTAGTTCGTGGGCTCGTTTTTCCAGTCGACTTGATTGTTCATGATCGAGAGTGAGCGAAATTGCCATTGGCCATTTTCCTTGATTGGTTACTTGAGTGAACCTACCTGTGATCTACGATGCTTACCGCGGGATGAACGAAAGCCGCAGGTCGTCAACGCTCATCGTTCCTGCGGCTCCGTTCAGGCCGATGCGTAGAATTGCTTCCTGCGTGCCGATCGGAACTGGAATGCGTCGGCCGGTGCGTTCCCAGTCCTGAGATCTCAGCCAGGGGCCGGCTTTGAAGTCTCCCAGAGAACGACGGATCTTATCGTAGAAGTGAATGTAGAAAGCCGGTTTTTCCCATTCCTCGCTGCCTGCGCGGATGTCTTCGAGTTTCAGGTCGAGTGACAGGTTAATAAACGCGATCTTGCGTCCGTCGATGGCCACTCCCTGCATCATTCTCGATGGTCGGCCGGTTTCCTCGTTCTTGAACGTGACGTAGTAGTCTCCTTCCGGAGCGTCGCCTTTCACGTGTTCGACTTGACGCTGGTAGTACCAACTGTCGACTTTCCCGTCGTCGTTGTCGTCGATCTCCAGGCCGCCGTTGACGATTTGCGGGTTCGCTGGGTCCGGCAAAACTCGACGACGATCTTCTGATACGCCGGTCATCGGAACAAAGAGAGTTGGAATCAGTCGTTCGGGGACGAGCTTGCCGTCCTTCTTTTCGAACAGATAGAAGACCTGCTGGTAGCGTTGCCCGAGTGGCACGATCATTCGCCCGCCTTCGCGAAGTTGGTCGATCAGAGGCTGCGGCACACTTTCCGGCGAGCACGTCACGATGATTCGGTCAAAAGGAGCATGTTCCGGCCAGCCTTTGTAGCCGTCGCCGGCGAGCGTATGCACGTTGTCGTAGCCCAGCTTTTTCAGTCGGCGGCTGGCCTCACGACTGAGCTGCGGCACGATCTCGATCGAGTAGACCTCTTTGACGATCTCTGCCAGCACGGCTGCCTGGTAACCGCTGCCCGTGCCGATCTCCAGAACTTTGTCAGTTGGTTGTGGATCGAGTGCCTGCGTCATGTAGGCAACAACGAAGGGCGGTGAGATGGTCTGCTGGTAGCCGATCGCCAGGGCTTTATCGATGTATGCTTCGCGAAAAAGTTTCGACGGAACAAACTCATGCCGCTTCACGGTGTTGAGTGCGTGCAGGACGAGTCGATTGGTAATTCCTTCCGCGGCGACATCTTCCGCGACCATCTTCGCTCGCGCCTCGCGGTACTTGTCGTCGGCACCGTTTGAAGAACTGGTCGAAATCGTTATCGCAAAAGTTGCAGGCAGCAGCACGGTCAGCAGTAAAAAACGACCGGTCTGGTTTGACGATGGGTTGAGCATGACGAGGCTCCATGACAGAAAAGTCAGCCGGCGAAATTGCATGTCTGCAGGGGCATCCTGACGCACCAAAGCCTCGCGTGAAGTGGTGGTGCGTCACGGCGGCACTCTGCAGAACGATCGACGCCTGGTTATCTCAAGCTTGTGTTACGCGGAATTATTCTCAAGGAAACGTGACAGCGCGAGCAAGCCTGGAGTTTCAGGAAGCCCGCTGAAGTCGGGTTCGCTTTTGTCCGAATCGTTGGACTGCGACAGTTGAGCGAGCAGGTCGCGGATGATTCGCTCGGCTTCAAGGCGTTCCCGCTGCCAGGTGTCTCGCGACTTCTGCCAGACTGTTTCCTGGGTTTCGATCTGGGTGAACTGCGTCTGCAACTGCTCTTCGTGGCGTCGAAGGTGGGACTCGCGCTCGGCGACCCAGTCCGTCAGCTGTTGTTTCTCGCCGCGGAAAGTTTCCTTCTGAGACTCAAACTGTGTGCGTGCCTCGTCGAGTTCGCGTCGCTGTTGGTTGAGTCCGTCCCGCAGGCTTCTGATGTAGTCGGCAAGTTGCTCGCGAGCCTGTTCGACTCGTTGTTTTGCACCTTCATCGCCGGTCACCTGAGACATCTGAGCCCACGCTTCGTCGACAGCGATCTGCGTTTGAAGCAGCTCCTTGTGTCGCGTTTCCAGGTCCTCTCGGAGCTGATCGAGTCGGTCGCGACGTTTCTCAAGATTCTCAGCATGCAACGACATCATGTCAGCTTGCCGGCGGTTTTCGGCCGTTTGAGTCTGGACCTTCAGTTCCCAGTTCTGTCGTTCGGCAGTGAGACGCTCGCGTTCACGATTCGCGTGCTCATCGACGGATTTCTGTATTTTGGAAAGTGTGCTTTGCTGGCGTTCGAGCGAATGTTCCAGCTCTTCGAGGATGACGCGCCGTCGTGAAATCTGTCTGTCGCGTTGTCGCTGGATCTGAACAAGGTTCTCCAGTCGCTGTCTTGCTCGCTGGTACTCGCTGCGAAACTCATCGCGTGCCTGTTCGAGTTCTTCGCGAGATCGTTCCAGATGCTCCTGCTGAAAACGGATGCGGCTTTCGAGCAACGCACGCTGCTTTCGCAGTTCGGCTTCCGTGTTGTGCCGTTGTTCTTCGAGTTTTTCAAATTCACCATGAATTCGACGCTGCTGCTCCGTCTGTTCCTGCTCGATTTCTTCCCACGTGTGACGTCGGAGTTCGTCGATCTCCTGCTGAAATCGCTGATGCTCTTCGTCGAGTCGGTTTTGCCGTCTCTTCAGCTCGGTATCCGAATCCAGCTTCTGCTGCTGCCACTCTTCGATTGACTCCTGCAGAGCGTCCCGTTCGCGGTTAAGCAGGGTTCGTTCGGCGACGATTTCGTCGGTCAACGCCTCAGTCGTGATCTGCTCGGAAAGTTGTTGCCGCTCGGCTTCAAATTGTTGAGCGATCGATTGCCGCTGGGATTCGAGTTGCTCGATCAGCCGGGCCTGTTGTTCTGCAAGCTGACGGCGTTCCCGTTCGAGTGTTTCTCGCAGCTCGGTTTCCTGGCCGACCAACCGCTGCTGTGATCGTGAAAACTCCTGCCGCTCGGCTTCTGACTTTGCGATGGACTCCTGTAACACCGCACGTTGTTCATCCAGTTCCGCCTGAACCTCCTGGCGGAGCCGCTCTCGTTGCTCGTTCAGTTCAGCTCGTTCACGCTCGACGGCCGTCGCGCGTGCAGCCAACGTGGCCTGTTCGTCGTTAACGGCTGACTTCTGAGCGGCAAATTCGGCACGCTGCGCGTCCTGTTTCTGCTGCGCGTTGCGAAGCCGGGTTTCTTCGTCGAGAACGTGTTGCTTGTGTTCCTGTTTTTCGAGTCGGAACGCGCGGTGGTCCTGTTCGAGTTGCCCTGTCTGGGCATTCAGCGCCTGCTCGCGTCGATTGAGATCGGCCAGCTGTTTCTGGACCTGCTCGACGAGTTCTGCTGTTTGAACGAGCAGATCATCTTCGAGACTGTCCAGCTCTGCGTTACCGCCAGTCGACTGGGGCGGCGCAGGAGCGGATGGCCATGCGTCAGGCTGATAAGGTGAGCGGAATTTCTCGCTCATTCCGGGAATCCTTTCCCTGCGGCGAGTTCGTTGCTGGAAGACCCACTCTTCGCTCCAGGCGAGCGAAGGGCGGTCAACGTGTTCGCTGATCCGTAGCTTACTGATCCGTAGCTTAGAGGTGAGCGTCGAGCTTTTCGGTGATCTTTTCTTTCGGGATGGCCCCGACCAGTCGCTCAACAACTTGTCCGCCTTTGAAAATCATCAAAGTCGGAATTGAGTTGATCTGGTGCTGCGTGGCGATCTGCGGATTCTCGTCCGTGTTGACTTTTCCGACCTTCACTTTGCCTTTGTACTCTTCGGAAATCGCGTCAACGGTCGGAGCCAGCATGCGGCACGGTCCGCACCACGGAGCCCAGAAATCAACCAGTACCGGGGTGTCGCTTTTCAGTACGTCTTCGTCGAAAGTGGCGTCTTTGAATTCCAGTGCCATCGTGTCGCTCCTCAGTTTGTAACGGTAAACGTGACCGCGTCACTTGTTCAGCGGATGCCGTTGCTGACGCTTCAGTCAGAACCCGATCCAACGGCTCAGGTTCGCCCGTGGCCACGGTAGATTTGCTCTAAATACAGGACAGGCGAGGGATTATAGGTGGATGCCGAAGTGTGTCAACGTGCGCCTGAACGGCTCGAAGCAGCTGTTTTTCTTTGGGTTTTCGCAGCAGTTTGATGCGGAATGCCGGCGGTGGCAGCCTGGAAGTTAATCGTTCCAGGTCATGGGGCTGACATATCCAATGGCCAGGCAGAGTCCGAACGTCGCACCCACTGTCAGCAGGAAACGCCAGATCCAGACTGCATTTCGCTCACCGAAAGTTTTGGCCATCCATCGACCTTTTGACGTCTTGTGGACGAACCACTGGTCGTATCGGAGAGCGGCTGTGCAGAGGATCGCGACCGATCCTCCAATGAAAAGCTGTGGGCTGATCAGGGGATCGGACCTTTCGAACAGTGCGGGGCTGACGTCGTCTCAGTGCGAAAGTGGGGCCAGTGCGAAAGTGGGGCCAGTGCGAAAGTGGGGCCAGTGCGAAAGTTGGGCGCCGTTTATCAGGCGTCGAGGACTTTAAGGAACGCGGCCAGCCAGGCGGGATGCGCGGGCCACGCGGGAGCGGTGACCAGGTTCCCGTCGACATGCACGCTGTCGACAGCCGTTTCGACATAAGTTCCGCCAGCAAGTTTCACTTCCGGGCCGCAGGCGGCGTACGAAGTGCAGCTTCGGCCTCGAAGCAGGTCAGCGGCTGTCAACAACTGGATGCCGTGGCAGATTGCGGCGATCGGTTTGCCGGCTTCCGCGAAGTGCCGGACGACGTCCAGAACTCGTTCGTTGAGACGCAGGTATTCGGGGGCTCGCCCACCAGGCAGTAACAGGGCGTCGTAGTCGGCGGCGTTGATTTCGTCGAAGCCGGCGTTGAGCGTGAAGTTGTGGCCAGGTTTTTCGGTGTAAGTCTGGTCGCCTTCGAAGTCGTGAATGGCGGTGCGGATTTGATCTCCGGCTTGCTTATCCGGGCAGACGGCGTGGACTTCGTGACCGACCATCTGCAATGCCTGAAACGGCACCATGATTTCGTAGTCTTCGACGTAGTCACCCGTCACGATCAGAATCCGTTTATGAGACATCGACGATGTTTCCTGATGAGTATTTTGTGAGTTTATGATCAGGTGTGAGCTGCGTAGAGCGATCGCAGATTAGCAACTCGATCTGCGGCTGGGAATTTACGCCAGGCACGCGGCATGGATAATCACTACTGGCCGGCTCGTTCGATCTCGTCGCCGATTTGGTAGAGCGGCAGGAAACGATAGTAGACTTCCAGGCACAGTGTACTGAGAGCTGTCGAGAAAACTCGCCCGCCGTACGGGCCCCAGGGGGCTTTGG
>CALDJX010000019.1 GCA_937899075.1 uncultured Planctomyces sp.
GCATCGTCATTGGAAGTTTGGTTTCGCGTATGAGTGTGCTGTTTGCAGCGGCCTGGCCGGTGACGATTGGTCGAACGATGAACTCGTTTGAGTTATTGCGGCCCGACATTGATGGCGGAGTCGGCGTGCCGGGCTGTTCGTCGTAGCTCGAGCTGGCAGGTCGTCGAATTGTGCTCGCGGTTGGCTCACCTGGTTCAATGAATGGTGGGCCGGCTGCCCCGTTGTCCGGTTCGACAGAGTGAATCGTCGAGGTCGAACCTTGAGTCAGATTGCGAGGGCCGCCTTTTTTCCAGGCATCGTCGTTTGCGCATGGCCAGCAGATATCCGGGGCTCTGCGGTTGCAGTCGAGTTCTTCGCGACTGAAGTCCGATGCGACTTCCTCACGCGGCGTTTGTGGAGCGGACGGCGGAACTATCTGCGGCGTGATGAAGACGAGCAGTTCGCTTTCGCGGAACGTGTCCTGCCTGAAGCGAAACAGCTTGCCGATGTACTTGCGATCTTTCAGGTACGGAATGCCGGATCGATTCTGAATTTTCGTTCGTTGTCGCAGACCGCCCAGCACGAAAGTTTCGCCGTTGTGAACTCGCACCGTCGTCTTTGCTTCTCGACGGTCAATGATTGGTTGCTCATCGTTTTCGGTAAAGCCAGCAAGGACGCTGAACTTCGGATTGATGGCGAGCGAAATCGTATCGTCGCGGGCGATGTGCGGCGTTACTTCCAGAGTGACTCCGGCCTCACGGAAAGCGGTCGTGCCGATTGAGCCGCCTTCCAGACCCTCGGTCAGTTGCTGATACGGAATTTCGGTGACGATTTCGATCTTTGCCGATTCGTGGTTGGCGGCGACGACGTTCGGATCGGCGAGCAATCTGGAATCGGACGAGCTGTTCAGCGCGTTGATCACTGCGTTGACTTCGATGTTGGAGCCAAGGGTCGCCAGGGTCAGCGCACCGTTGGGGGCTCCAAGGGCCGGAGCAATCGCAGTGAGCGAGTCGAGTCCGATCTGGTCAGCGGGTGTGCCCATCGTGCCCGGACGGACGGACCGACCAAAGAAGCGAGCGTTCCAGTTCACGCCAATTCGCTCGACGTCTTCGAGACCACAGTCGTAAATCATCGCCCAGATGCGGACCTGTGGCCGCGGGCGGTCGAGAGCCAGGATGGCTTCTTCGATGACGTCGAGCTGAGCTTTCTCATCCGCGACAACGACCTGATCTTCTTTTTCCAGGATTGCCGTACGGCCGTTGCGACTTAGCAGGCTCTCAATCGCTGGCAGGAGAACGTCGACTTTGACGTATTGAGGCCGGAAGACTCGGACGTCCAGTTCCACTGTTGCTGGCGCGTCTGGTTCGGCGGCGTCGGTTGGTGTGGAATCGGTCCGCGGTGTGGAGACTTCGACTCGCGACGCAGGATTCGGAAACGGATCCGGTTCACGTTCGGGCGGCTGCGGAAATGAAATGTTTGGAGTCGAAACTGTCCGCGGATTTGTGCCGGGACGAGAGTCGAATTCCGATTGAGTCCGTGTGGCGTGCGCCGGGCGGCTGTCCCTGGCTTTCTGGTCCAGCTCCTCGATCTGCTTGCGGATCATCGCCGTTCGATCAGGATAGTCGAGGATCATGATGCTCTTTGCGGACCGAATTGAAAGAGCTTTGCCCTGCGGCGAGAGCAGCAGTTCGACGACGGTGAGCAGTTCATCCGGATCGACGTGTTCAAGCGGAATCATCTGCGACGTGAAGAGCGGCTTCAGGGCACCCAGTTGGTCCAGCGGTAGAACGACGATGCTGTTACCCAGCACGCGATAGCCGTATCCGCGACTTAAGAGAAGTGAATCGAGAATTTGCCGCAACGACGCGCCAGTGAAGGTCGCGTTGACGTTTCCTTCGACATTGTCTGCGACGACCATGTCGATGTTCCATTGCTCCCTGAGCGCGAAGAGTGCTTCGGTCAAAGTTGCGTCGCGAAGCGTCAGCGTCCCGCGAGTTTCGAGCAGGGTTGTCAGACTCTTACTTGGCAATGAGTCTGGGAATTTGCCGGATTCCTGAGCCGTCGCGCCGTCAGGAAATGTCGACAATGCACAGAATGCTGTGAGCACTATCAAGCTGCACAATGACTTTACGCAAGTCTTGGGTCGTCGGTCATCGTCGCGCAAAATGGTTCGCATAGCCCCCTCCGTGCAGGCAAGACTCCACCCGCTCATCACGTTTCGACAGCAGATTTCAGCAGCAGATTGAACAACACCAGATCGATATCGAGCGACACATTATCGGAGTTTCCATCGCCGCGGCGAATTTGCATCGCTGCGGAATGAACGAGCCGATCTGTCGCGTGAAGTTCGCCAAGCAGCTTTTGAATTCGGTCGAGTGCCCCCTCGACCGACAAAGCCAGATGACGAGTCTCCAGGTAGTAAGGAGTCTCTCCCTCAGCATCGTGCGGCGGTTGATCCAGTAACGGATTGTCTTTTTCAGCAAGCCACCCTCGGTAACTCGGCTCGCTCAGGCGGACCCGTCGCATGGTGCAGTCTGACTTTCGAATCAGCTCAACGAGTTCGGTCCGGAACGCTTCAACCTGTGGACCGATAAACGCTCGTGACTCGAGTTGCTTCAGTAGCTCTCCCTGTTCTTCGATACGGTGTTGCCACGACTCGAACCGCGTGATCTCTGTGCGGCTTTTGTCGAGTTCAACACATATTTCGTCGAGACGCTCTTTCTCAAGGTTGTAGGAATCGACGGCGGGCAGAAGGAACAACAGACCTGCCACGAACGTAGCGGTCGTGACGATCCATCCGCGCCGGGGGTGAGTGATAAGCCTTTCGATTGGCGAGTTATTCATGGCGTTGTTTTCCTCCGGGGAGGCGTCTTCCCGTGGTTCATGTTTTGATAAGGATGCAATTGCCGTTCAGGCGTTGCAGATTTCCGTCAAATGGTTACCGCACCGGATTTCTGTTTCTCTCAGCCGTTGCCTTGCGGGTTGACGGCGTGACGTCATCCGGTAACCACACAATGCGTTGATCAGTTTTCATGGTCTCGTCAAACGTCGACGCTATCTGGAGTGAATGGATTGACGCGCTGAGCGAGAATTGAATGGCTGGCCCGCTTTGCAGGTGACTCTTCTGAGTACTCTCCAGGGCGACACTCCAGAGATCGGGCACCTTTCGCAGGTGCGAGACAAGTTCGAAGAGACCGTCTTCGGAGGAGTGACTTGTGCCGCCGATTACGACGTTGCCTGCTCGGTCGACCTGAATCGATTCCAGCCAGACGCCTCGGGGGAGACTCTGGCCGACTCGCTGAACCAGCCGATCCCACGGTCGCATTTCCAGGCTGTCGGCAATCTGTTGGAGATGCCCAACACGGGCTCGCGCAACGACGGCTTCCTGATGGAGGCGATTGACTCGTTCGACGTCTTCTTCAAGGTTTGTGAGCTGCGATTCGAAGATTTTCGTTTCGATGGCTTCGAACAATGTAACTGACCACACGAGTATTGAGGCTGCGATGGTCGCCAGGATCGGCCAGCTCATTCGCAGCAAAGGCTTCAGGACCGGCCGCCGCCGCGATTCGCGAAGAGGGTCGACCAGATTCGGATATTCGTTGGCGACTGAGCCCGCCGTCTGTTCCAGAAGGATCCCCAGATCGGCGGTCAGGCTTGAGTCCGCAGCCGCTTCATCAGAGAGAACCCAACCGGTTGGAACGTTGCCCGGAGTTAGCAAACGCAGCGTGATTTCACCGGCTGCTTCGAGCTTTTCAAGTTGTTCACGGACGTTGCCGACGTCTTCAGTTTTGCCGCAAAGGCAGACGCGACTGATGGGCGACTGACCTCGCAACAATCGATCGATGTAACGCTGGAGACGTTTTGTGTGCCGGGCAATGATTACGCCGACGCTGTCTTTGGCGTTGCTTCCAGACGGTCGATAGTCGAGTAGAAGTTGGCCGTTGTACGAAATTCCGACGTCCACTCCGCTGTCTGCAACGTCGATCACGATGACCGGTGCGTCGGCGTCGTCGCCCGTCGCCTGTACGACGCGGCTGAGTGCGGCCAGTGAGTGTTCGATTCGAACGACTCTCAGACGAGCGGCTTCGAAAGCATCGTCCAAAGCCTCCATGACTTCACGATTGGCAACCGTGACCCAGACATGCCGACGGCGAGCGTCGATGGCCGCTTCGCTGACAGCCGTCAGCTTGTCGCCGACTCCCAGTGAGAGATACCCGCTGCTCCGCTCGATCAACTCGTGCAGCTCTTGCCTGACATGGTCGTTCTCGCCCGAGATGACACGGGTCACGCACAGGTCGCTGCTCAGCGCGATGTGAATCGGGACGCCCTGCAGTTTTTCCTCGGTGGCCAGTTGCTGAAGGGCTGCGGTCAGCTCCTTCTGGCCAGATTCACTGTGCAGATCCGCGGCTTCTTTCCTCCAGATCAGATGCCGGTCGCGGACTCTGTTGATGCCGCCCGATAGCGACTTCTCAAGAATCAATAGCGTGAGATCGTTGCTGGTCAGGCCGATGGCCACCTTCCGCTCGATCTGTTTGTTATTTGATGCACCCATGCCCGTACTCTTGTCTGTTATTACGACGGGTCTGGCAATTTTGACTGGCGCGATCTGGGGTGGATAGGTAGTCTACTGTTT
>CALDJX010000020.1 GCA_937899075.1 uncultured Planctomyces sp.
CTGCTGGCTTTAGGAAGATCAGTGTTCCTGATACGGCATGTCTTTCGGTTTAACAATGGCAGGATAATGCAGCTACGTTCGCAACTGATAATTACAGGTCTCCTGTGTCTGATTTTGAATTGGGCAGTCAACCTTGCCGTTGCTCAGGCCCCGGAGCTGATCGTCGAGATCGAGAAGCGCGAGATCTACGAAGGCGAATCTGTTCGGTACAGCGTGACGGTTAACCACGTCGAGAATCCAACCGCGCCCGTGCTGTCTGGAATGGAAAGTTTTCAGGTGGTGAATCTGGGCGAGCAACCGCTGAATTCTCAGCAGATCACGATTATCAACGGACGACGGTCTGAGATCATTCGCTACGGGATGCAGTACAACTTTCGTCTGACTCCAAAGCGAAGCGGGGATTTCACGATTCCGGCTCCGACTGCCAAAGTCGGAAATGAGGAACTCACTGGCCGGGCAGTCACGTTGCGAGTCGTGACGCCGGAGGTTCAGGACTCGGTGATGCTCACGTTGTCGGTTGACCGTGCGTCGGTGTACCCGATGCAGCCGTTCGAGCTTTCGCTGACGATTGCCGTTAAAGAGCTGCCGGGAGAACTGAACGACAAGGATCCTTTGAGCGTGCAGCCGACTCCTCCGACATTGCTGCTTCCCTGTTTGACCGACGACGAAATCTTTGACGGCATCGGCGTGGCGCAAAGTTGGCGCGAGGTTCTGGAACCGCTGGTCAGTCGACGGGGAAATGGCGTCCAGATCAACAATGTCGGAGCTCAGTCAGTGTTTTCGTTGTTCGATCGTCAGGCGACGGGTTTCCATCCGACGCCCAGGCGAATCACACGGAAGAACGGAAACCGCGAGGATGTCGGGTACTGGGAGTATGAGTTTCGTCGGAAGATGATCCCTCAGAAAGTCGGTGACTATCAGTTTGGGCCTGCTACATTGAAAGGCACTTTTGCTGATGGCTTTGAGAACGGACGTCTGACTGGCCGGGAAATTTATGCAGTGGCGAAGAGCGTGTCCGTGAACGTCAAGGACGTGCCGGGTGAAGGGCGTCCGGCATCGTACATTGGCGCGGTCGGTGATTTCGAAGTGAGTGCGGAACTGGCTCCGACCGCCGCGAGCGTCGGGGACCCGATGACGCTTACCGTGACGTTGACCGGGCAGGGGACGCTTGCAGAGGCTCGGCCACCAGAGCTGTCTTCAGTCAGTGAGATCACTGACTCATTCCGTATGTACGAAGCCACTGAAGAAACCAGAGCGAATTCGCGACGATTCACTTACAGCCTGCGACCGTTGAGTACCTCGGTCACTGAGTTTCCTGCAGTCCCGATTTCATACTTTGACGTCGCGACTGAAAAGTATGTCACGCGAATGACGGATCCGATTGCTGTGTCGATTCGTGAGGCTGAGACTCTTTCTGGAGCCGACATTGTGTCATCGCCCAGCGAGGCAGCGACGCCTTCGGACGAAATTGTCGCGAGTGAAGGAGGCTTGTTCGCAAACGATTCGAGTCCTGGTTCACTCAGAAATGAATCGATCGAGCTAAGCCGGTGGATCAGTGCCTGGGGCGGAATGATCGTCGCCTGGCTAATTGCCACACTGGGAATTAAACGAGTTCGCCGTCTTCGAGAAGACCCCGCGCTTCAACGTCGCCGATCGGCGGCGGCACGAGTAAAGGCATCGCTCGCCGAAGCGGCTGCTTTGCTGAAGTCAGGAAGTCAAAGTGAAACGTGTGACGCGATTCGCAAAGCCGTTGCAGGACTGATCGCTGACTACGCAAACGTGTCCGATGCCGGATTAACACCGCGCGACGCCGCCGACCACTTGGCGAGACTCGGCATCGATGGCGCGTTGTGCGATCAAACTGTGAACCTGCTCAACGATTGCGACGCGGCTCGCTATGGAGCGGCGGCTGAAGATTTGTCGCGTCTCCACGTGGAAGCAGTCAGCATCGTTGATCGACTTGCTGTCGAGCTGCGAAAGTTGCCCGCCGCAAAGACAAGTAAGTCCAGCGTTGCGGCAACCGCATCGTTAATAGTGTGTTCAATTCTTGTTGGCGGCTGTGGCGAGACGCCGGACCTTGAGACGTCGAGAAAGTTTCAGGACGCGGAACAGACTTTTACTCATGCGTCGAACGCGGATGACTTTGCTCGGGCCGCTCGGCTGAATGAGCAACTCGGTGCGTCAGGTTTTGTGTCGAGCGCCGTTCTCTACAACCAGGGGAATGCCTGGATGCGAGCGGGCGAGACCGGGCGAGCGATCTCAGCGTACCGTCAGGCTCAGCGATACCGGCCGCGGGATCCGTATCTCGAAGCTAACCTGCGGAACGCTCTGTCCGTCAGCGGAAGCAGTGCTGACGTTTTGCCGGCGACTGGTGTCGCCGGGTTCGTCTTCTTCTGGCAGAACTGGGTCGGCTATCGAGAAAAATTTGTCGTGACCACATTGCTGCTCGCGGCGACGCTTCTATTGTCGCTGGTCGGGCAGTTGACGCGAGATCGATTAGCGCTTCGCCGTTGTACCATGGTCGGGGGCATTGTTGCGGTTATCTTTGCCGTTTCGACCGCCTGGGACTGGCAGAGGTTTGACGGAACAGTTCACGGAGTGGTGGCCTCGGAATCGGTGATCGCTCGCAAAGGAAACGCTGAATCGTACGACACGGCCTTTAATGAGCCGCTCGGGCGCGGAACGGCGTTTGTCGTCAAGGAAAAGCGGAATGGCTGGATCAGGGCCCACGTCGGTGATGCCGGGGCGTGCTGGCTGAGTGAGCGAGACGTCATTGTTTACTGAATTGACGGTGCCTCGACGAAAACTCAGCGTTTGGCCTGGCTGGATTCCGATACTGAATGAGTTGAGGCCGGCTGATCCGTTGAAAAGTCAGGATATGTACACGTAATCGGGCTGGCTTTCCATCTGTTAGATATGGCGCTACAATCCCGCCTCGATCACGGATTGATCGAGCGCTGCTCAAAACGGATCCCGAATCTAAACTACAAAGCTAAGCGAACAGGAAGATAGAAATGGCTAAATCTGGAAAGAAACTGAAGAAGGCGAACCACGGAAAACGCCAGTGCAGTGCCAAGGCTCGTAAGGCCAAGCGAAAGCACATCAAGACATAGTCGGCGACTTTGCTTAGAAATTTACAAACGAGCGTTCATCCAACCGGGTGGCGCTCGTTTTTGTTTTTCGGCGTGTCGTTGCGTCGTTAATCGGGGCATTGGCCGGCAAAGTTACCCCGGTTTGCCCTGACGGCGCAGGTGTTCGAGTTTCGCTCATCGGACTCACGCGGACGAGTCGGGCATTCTGGTGAGGGAACAGCGGGCCTGACCTTCAGAGTATGGGCCTCTGCTCGCTAGAATCCTCGACTTAACGGTTCCGAGCTTCGGATAATCGTCGGAAGCTTCGGATTCGGCATGGGGAGAAAAGTGGCGGCAGTCCGTATGACTGCCCGTCATCGCTCGAAACTGGCACCAAACATGGCAGCATCTGACGCTGGAACGGTCTGTGAACACATGCCGCGTCGATGAAATGTGGAGGCGGGCCAGTACAAATTCGGGAACCGGTGCGCGAACTGAAATTTCAGTCGTGCTGCATCGATGTCCGAATGCCGGACGGTCTGGGCTGCGGAATCAACTCTGCATTGAGCCCAGTCCGGCCACAATCGACTTTCAACGGCGAGAATCGGCATGACGCACTTTCTCGAGAAGAAGGATCCCTGGGGAAACGGAATGGGCCTATGGGCTCTCGTTCTGCTTGCCTGTGCACTGCCCCCGGCGTTGTGGGCTTTGTCGGGGATCCACCTCGACAACGATATCCGCAAATGGATCCCGGCTGACGATCCCAACGCTCAAACGCTGGCGTGGTACCAGGAAAACTTTCCACACAACGAAAGCATCATCGTCACCTGGGACGGCAGCACGCTGAACGACCCTCGCACGCAGTGGCTTGCCGATCGGCTGGCCGGGGTTGCTGACGAAGCCGGCGTCCGGCACGGTGGTTTACAACACGTCGAGCGTGTGATCACTCCGCAAAGTCTGCTGAGACGGATCGAGGACGATGGCGTTTCGCACGATGAAGCTCTGCACCGTCTGCAGGGAGTGCTCATCGGGACGGGGTCTCTCAAGCTTCGATTTACCGAACTGGGACTCTCGCGGAAAAAGAGTACGTTAAAGAACCTTCAGGATCAGGTTCGGGCTGAACTGGGACTCGAACTGGAAGTCCTGGAGCCGACGAAAGACTGGGTTCCCGAAAAATCAATCGATGAATATCCGCTGGCCAGGGCGATCGTTGAAGCCCAGGAAGACCCTGAGCCGTTTGACAATCTGCCAGAACACCACGCGCAGATTCGCTGGGCGGGTATGCAGGCCGGTTCTGTTACTTCGCAGCGGGTGATGGAAATCGCAAACGGTATCATCGTTGATGATTCCACAGCGACAGGTGGCTCTTCCACGAGCCATCGACTTGTTGCAGAGGCTTTCTTTGCACCGGGTTCTCCGATCACGCTTGCAGTCGTCCTCAGCGAAGCCGGCGAGGAAGATAAGAAAGGCGCGATCGCCGAATTGCGGAAGATCTGCGCTG
>CALDJX010000021.1 GCA_937899075.1 uncultured Planctomyces sp.
GCTGAACCGTATTCAGTCCGCACGCCACATGCGGGAGTCTGGCTTTTTTTACGATCCGCAATTTCAGCGATACCCCAGTTTCTACAACGCCAGAATCCTTAACGGCGTTGCCCGTTGGGGCTCCGGCAGTTTGCGAAATCGTACCCCGGACTACGTCCGGGGCTATCAAAGGGCTGGCCCGTTGGGCCGATTTTGAATTCTCTACTTATGGATAAACGAGAGGTCCCCGCCTACGCGGGGATGACGAACTTCTCAGTGGAGATGACGGGCCGCCACGACCAAAAACGAATCTCGCGGGAACATCACGTCAGGTTGGCGAATTTCCGCAACAGCCACTCGGAAAACATCACGCCGATGACCAGCCCGAACGTCAGCCAGGTGCTCCACAGTGGGATGACCTCGACCGTCGTTTCGGACAGACGAGGCGGATCGAACTTTGCCAGCGTTTCTCGAGCGTCGAGCAACTCGCAACTCCGTCCCCCGGTTTCTGCCGCGATGCTTTCCTGGAGTGATCGGTTACGGGTGGCGCTGCGGCGTTCGACGGAAAGGTCGGACACCTGAAAGTACACGTCGACCGGTTCGAGCGAGACCGGATCGTTGACTCGCACGACATAATTGCCGGCTTCGCTGACCGGGACTTTCGTTTCGAAAACGCCGGGGCGATATTCGGACAGCGTAATCGGACGCGTCTCGCCGAGAGCCTCGGTCGACCGCCCCGGCAACCAGACTTCGCCCGTCAAGTGTCGCTCGTCGAGCATGTCGCCAGTGAGCGGTTCGAAGTTTTCGTCGAACGCTTCGACCGTGATCAACGCCGTCTGATCCGGCTGATACTGCTGCCGGTCGGCTCTAACGACAAAACGTTTCTGACTGCCGAGTGCATGGCTGAGGCCCAGTCGGTGGATCATCTGCCCCCAGAACTGACGATAGTATTTCTCGCCGTACTTCTTCCGCAGCCGCCACATTTCGTTGTGAGCCAGGTAAATAACTTCGCCGCGACCGTACCGACGAATCGCGATCAGCGGTTGCGGCGTTTTTCCATCGACGCATGTGTCGCGAGGGTGTTCGGCCAGCACGGTCGTCGCGCTGGACTCAACTCGACGGACAGGCTGGTACCAGGGAAGCCGGCCGAGATTCTGCCAGCCTTTAGCGTTGTCAGAATCCGACTCGCCCAGCCGCATAAAATCGAACGACGACGCCAGCGGTGTGAGCTGCGTTTCGAATTCTCGATCGTCTCGAAACTGTGCATCCGGATCGACGATGACCGGCAGCATCCCGCCGATCGGCGTTGCCGCGAGTTCTCCAGGACCGAACCGAGGCCCCGCCATCACGACCAGTCCGCCGCCGAACTTGCCGACGAACTCTTTGACCATCTCGCCGAAGCGAGTGCTCAGTGAAGAAGCCGGCATGTCTCCGAGGAAGATGACGTCGTACTCGAAGAATTCATTGCGAGGCAGCGTCAGCGTCGGCACGAAAAGTTCGTTGGTCTCACGAACAATCGGATCGGAAGATCGCAGGTAAGTACGAAACCCTCGCAGCCCGACCAGCTTGTCGCGATGAAAGACTTCTTTAACGAATCGCCATTCCCACGTGGGTTCGTACTCGACGAAGAGGAGTCGCAGGAAATCGTCGATGACCGTGACTTCTCGTTCGGCTCGATTGTTCTGCACGACCGTTTCGCCATCGATCGGGTCGACTTCCGCCGCGAAAACAAACCGTCCGGCATCTTCCGGCGTGAATGGAAATTCCAGCACGGTCGACGGCCCGGACAGGCTGACGCTGCGTTCTCCAACAGAAAGCGTCTGCCCGGTCACGCGGTCGCTGCCGCTTTCGAGCGGGTGAGCCGTCACCCGAACAGCGACCTGCACGCCGTTGAGTTCCTGCTGCCTTAACGTCACGGTGACGTTGGACGTTTCCGCCTTCTTCATTTTGAGCGAAGTCTGCAGATCGACGGCGAGATCAACCGCGTGAGTCGCTCCAACGCCGACGGCAAACACGGGAACGTTCAATCGCTTTGCAGCTTCGATCGGCGACGTTCCCGAGTTGTGGTCGAAATCGCTGATCGCGACGACCGCCGTCAGTCCGGTCGCGGTGTGGCGACGTCGCAGCTCGTTAAAGGCGGCTCCCAGAGAAGTGATCGGTCCGTCGGCTGTGTACTGACTCGCGACGTATTGCGGATCAATTTCTGAATCGACGCTGTCGTCAGGGGCGAGGGCGAGCCCCGAAACTTCGTCCGCGCGGCGGAACTGGAAGACCTCGATTCTAAATCGCTCTGCCAGTTCTGCCAGCGGGCTGCCGTCGCCGGTCAGCCATCGTTTGACCAGAGCCTCGCGCGTGATCTCGTTCGCTGGCTCTCCCCCCGATGCTGCACCTGCGGAATCACCACCGCCCTCCCCTGCCCCCCTCGACGACTCTCCGGAAGTGCCCGCGCCCAACGCTGATTCAAGACGTTCGGCATCCTCTTCGGTCAGCCGATCGCTGATGTTCATGCTGTCGGTCCCGTCGAGCAGCACCCACAAAACGGGACGCGGATGCGACGAGAACGCGACTTCAAGAATCGGGTCAGCAAGAATCAGCAACAGCAGACACAACAGCGTTCCGCGCAGCAGACCGAGCAACACCTGCCGCCGACGAGACGCTCGCGGCTGGTATTTCAGGTAGAACCAGGCCGAGACAAACGCGAGCCCCAGCCAGCCAAACAGCAACCACGCCGGCCCGTCATGAGCCCAGTCAGCGCCACACGAAAACCCGACACTGTCGATTGAATCGACGTGTTCGCGTCCGAGCAGTCTGGCGATGAGTGTCTGCATGAATCGCCGCGAAAAATTGGATCGACATAGACAGTAGGCTGGAACAAGCTCCGCGCAGTTCCGGCAAATCATGCTAGTTCGTTCTGCCGGAACTGCGCGGAGCTTGTTCCAGCCTACCTGATCGCTACCTATTTAGGCGTCACGATGACTTGCGACGACGTGATCTTCACTTCTTCGTTCGGACGATCGCTGGCGTCGGTCGCGGAGTTGCCAACGCTGAGTGCGTTCTTCAGGCTTTCATCGTCGGCTGTTTTGCCGAAGACCGTGTATTGGCGGTCGAGGTGCGGAACTCGGCCCATGCAGACGAAGAATTGCGAGCCGGCTGAGTTTGGATCGGACGTCCGAGCCATCGACAGGACGCCTGCCTCGTGCAGAATCTCGTTGAATTCGGCGTCGATCGTGTAACCCGGTCCGCCGGTTCCCGTGCCATTCGGGCAGCCGACCTGGATGACAAAGTCCTTGATGACTCGATGGAAAATGATCCCGTCGTAGTAGCCGATTTTCGTCAGACCGATGATATTTCTGGCGTGGCCAGGAGCGACGTCCGGGTACAGATCGAGCAGCATTTTGCCGGCGGTCGTTTCGAATTCGATCTGGTAGGTGTTGGCGTCGAAGTCAACATCGGCGAGGGCTGCATCTACTTCTGCACGTCGGTTAGCGGCCATTTTGGGTCTTTCGTTTTCTGTCGTGTCGGATTAGTAGTTAGTAGTTTTTGAATCCCGGCTGCCGTCAGGAGCGGAATCCGTTCTGTCTTTAAGTGATTGGGTTGAGAGTTGTCTGTCGAGCCCTGAGAGTACGGATCACGTCGCAAAATCGGATCAAAATCCGGTCTCGCGGCGGTAATCAACACATTCCCCAAACGGCCGAAGCACTCAGCATGAGCGATACCATAGAGCCCCGATGGCAAGTCGTCGACTTTGCGGAGCTGCCGGGAACTCCGTGCCCCTGCGGCATCGCGAAACGGGCGTTCGCCGAAGTTGCCGACTATCCGGCGACGATCCACGTGACGGAGATCAAAGCCGACGCCGAACTGCACTATCACAAACGGCTGACGGAGACCTATTTCATCCTCGAATGCGGCCCCGAAGCGAAAATGCAGCTCGACGAGGAAATCATCCCGCTCCGCCAGGGAATGTGCATCCGGATTCCGCCGGGCGTCCGGCACCGAGCGATCGGCACGATGAAGATCATCAATATCGTGATCCCGAAGTTCGATCCC
The DNA here is from genome assembly GCA_937899075.1 of uncultured Planctomyces sp. GTDB lineage: Bacteria > Planctomycetota > Planctomycetia > Planctomycetales > Planctomycetaceae > JABMPE01. Next base: position 4,027 of record CALDJX010000021.1, read on the forward strand.
GAAGACGAGCATTTTGACTGAAACGACACTGAGACGACGTTTACAAAGCTATGGAGTCGCTGTCTTTCGCTCCTTGACGGTCAAAATCAGCCGGCCCTATACTCACCGCGTTGACTGTATTTCAGGCATCGACCGTCTGCAGTCAGCCGCTGTCGCCAACGGGAAGCCAAGTTTGGGCTGACAATTGTGCGGCAAGTCCGTCTTCAGGACGCAGCGGACTTTCGAAAAGTTTTTGCAAGGCAAGGCACGCTCGATGAGCACAGACAATCCGCAGGAAGTTCAGGAAACCGAAGCACACGACCTCGGTCCAAATATCATCGAACAATACGGCAAGCAGATCGCCTTTGGCGTCGTCGCTCTGGTCGTGCTGTTCGGGGCGGTGTCCTTTGTCGCCAATACTGGCAAGGCCGACGCCGAAAAGAGCTGGTCGAAATTCGCGTCTGCGGAATCGGCAGCCGACTTTGCAAACGTCGCGTCGGACTTCCCCAATTCTGATGTCGCGATCTGGGCTCGCCTGACCGAAGGCGAAATGCTGCTTCGCGAAGCCGTGCAACTTCAATTCAGCGACCGAGCCGCCGCTGTCGGACAATTCAAGAAAGCCGGCGAAGCTCTCGATGCCATTATCGGCAAAACGGACCTGCCCGCGACGGCCGAAGAACGAGCGTTGCTCGGCAAAGCCCGACTGCTCGAAGCAACGGCTGACGGCAACATGGACGAAGCCATCGCCGCTTATGAAAAGGTCAAAGGAATCCCGAACTCGATTTACGCGTCGCTCGTCGATAGCCGAATCGAAGCGCTGAAGCAGGACGACACGAAATCGTTCTACGCGTGGTTTGCGAAACAGACTCCGAAACCGGAAGACCGAGCACGACCGCAGGACGGCCTGCCCTCCGGACATCCGGAACTGCCAGTATCACTGCCGCCGATTCCGGATGAACTGTTTCCTGCCGACTGGTCTGACCTGACCATCGACAACGACGCACCTCCGTTTGAGATTCAATCTGGCCCCGGTGATGGAACTGTGGCTCCTGCTGATGGCGATGCCGCAGCACCTGAGACTCCGGCAGCAGGAGACGCAGCACCTAAGCCCCCGGCTGAAGGAGACGCTGCCGGCAACGCAGCACCTGCCCTCAAAGTGCCCGCGGAGAAGCCAGCACCAGCGGTCGATGACGCCACCACAGACGACTCCCCCAAAGAACCAGCGAAGGACGACGGGGCCAACGAGTCAAGTCCCAAGGAATGAGCGAACTTTCAGCCAACGAAGCGATCAGCATCACAGTGGAAGCTCGCGCGCACGGTTGGCGGATCGACCATTACCTCGCCCGGCTCTATCCGAATTACAGCCGGTCCGCTTTTCAGAAAGCGATCACCCAGGAAGCCGTTCTGCTTAACGGGCTTCCTGCCAAGACCGGACGCCGGCTTCGAGTCAACGACACGCTGAGCGTCAAGCTGCCGAAAGAGTCGGACTCGTCTCTGCCCGCCGAAGATATCCCGCTTGACGTGCTTTACGAAGACGACAGCCTGGTCGTCCTCAACAAAGCGGCCGGCATGATCGTCCATCCGGGGCGAGGCAACTATCACGGCACGATGGCCGGAGCGCTGCAGTTTCACTTCGACCAGCTCAGCGACATGGCCGGTCAACTGCGACCGGGCATCGTCCACCGCCTGGACCGCGACACGACCGGCGTGATTATCGTCGCTAAAGACAATCAAATTCACAGTCGACTCAGCAGTCAGTTCGAAAAACGCGAAGTCATCAAAGAATACCATGCGCTGGTCTGGGGCAGTCCGGACTTCGAATCCGATCTGATCGAGACTCACGTCAGCGTTCATCCAGGCAAACGCGAAAAGATGCAGGTCTGCCAGCCCGGCGGCAACTCGCGAGAAGCCACCACCTGGTACGAAATCATCAAGCGGTTCAAAAAAGCGACGTACATGAAGCTGCTGCCTAAGACCGGGCGGACTCACCAGCTTCGAGTTCACATGAACCATCTCGGGCACCCGATTCTCGCCGACGCTCTGTACCGCGGGCAGTCGAAAGTGACGGAGGCCGATCTCAACCCCGACCATCCCGCACCCGACGACAGCCCGGTCCTCATTCAGCGTCAGGCCCTGCACGCGCGGCGGCTGACATTTCGTCACCCTCAGAGTGGAAAAGAAATGACGATTGAGGCACCATTGCCCGCGGACATGCAGGCCACGCTGGACTATCTTGAGTCGCTCGCTCACTGAGCACAAAACCGTTGACACCTTCGACGTTCGACAACAGGTTGCAGCAACTGGACGCTCAACCACAGACATCACCATAAAGGCTCACCTCATGAGACTCGCCAGGGTATCCCCATCGAATGGAGAAATCGTGATCGTCGCGGTCAACGACGCCGACGTTCAGAAGCTCGATCTGACTCAGGTCGAAAAGTGCCACAAGCTCTGCGACATCCTGCACTCGCCCGATCCGGTTGGGCTTTCAAAGTTCCTGATTGACCCGAACGCCGCTCCCATTCCGATTGACGAGGTTCGCTTCCTGGCACCGATCGACCAGCAGGAAGTCTGGGCTGCCGGAGTCACTTACAAGCGCAGCCAGGTCGCTCGCATGGAAGAGTCCGAAGCCGGCGCGTCTCACTACGACATGGTCTACACGGCCGATCGTCCTGAAATCTTTTTCAAAGCGAACGCCGCACGAGTATCCGGCCCCGGCCAGGTTGTGCGAGTCCGTCACGACAGCAAATGGTCCGTGCCCGAACCTGAATTCACGCTGGTTATTTCGCCAAAGGGAAAACTGGTTGGATACACAGTCGGCAACGACATGTCCGCTCGGGACATCGAAGGTGAAAACCCGCTCTACCTTCCGCAGGCGAAAGTCTACAACCAGTGTGCGGGACTCGGCCCCTGCATCCAGTTGGCCGAAGGCGAACTCGACAAAAAAGCGACCACGATCAAGCTGACCATCGAACGCTCTGGCAAGTCAGTCTTCAAAGGCGAAACAAATCTCGGCCAGATGGCGCGAGAATTCGACGACCTGATTCGCTGGCTGACTCGTGAAAACGACATCCCGAACGGGGCGTTCATGATGACCGGCACCGGCATCGTCCCGCCGGATGCATTCACGCTGTTCGATGGCGACTCAGTCTCGATCACCATCGCCGGAATCGGCACGCTGACCAACCCGGTCGTTAAAGAAAGCTACCCCGAATAGTTCGGCGTGTGGCTTCCGCCTTAGATCATTCGAAACGTCGACTCAATTCCAGAATTCATGGACGCCGTCATGCTGAAGTCTCTGCATTCTTCGCTGTTCGCCATTGTGGCGTTGACCATAGGCAGCGTTCAAACCGCTGAATCGGCACCCGCGTTTCAACTCGTCGATAACGATCGAGTCGTCCTGCTGGGCGACACGTTCTTCGAACGGGCTCAACGTTACGGCTGGCTGGAGACGGCGATCCAGCTTCAGTTCCCGCAGGAAAACATCCAGTTCCGAAATCTCGGATGGAGCGGCGACACGGTCTTTGCAGAATCGCGAGGCATCTTTGATCCGCCAGCGAAGGGCTATGCTCGAATGCTGGAGCAGGTCCGTGACCTGAAACCAACGGTCATCATGCTTAACTATGGAGGCAACGAAGCCTTCCACGGTCCAGGCTACATCGACACGTTTATCGAGCAGTACGCAAAACTGCTCGACGACCTTTCATCGACAAAAGCACGGCTGGTCCTGGTCTCGCCTCTGCCTCTTTTCAAAGCAGGACCACCGCTGCCGAACCCCGAAAAACACAACGCGGTCTGCAAGCAGTTCGTCGCGGCCGTTCAGCAATTGGCCAGCGATCGCTCGCTCCATTTTGTCGACATGTGGGCTCCCATCGAACAAAAGCTTGACCTGTTCAATTCAAAACAGATCACCGAAGAAGGGGTCCACCTGACCAACTTCGGTTATGGCATCGTGTCGACGATCTTTGCTCAGTCACTAACCAGCAATCCGATTGCCGCGCCGAGCACAGACTTCGGTCCATCGGTCGCCATGCTCGATGTCGAAGAGTTGAGACAGACGATCGTCAAGAAGAACCAGATGTACTTTTATCGTTGGCGACCTCAAAACGTCACGTACCTCTTCCTGTTCCGAAAACACGAACAGGGGAATAACGCGAACGAAGTCGACGATTTTCTTCCGATCATTTCCCAACTCGAAGAGCAAATCTTCAAGCAGAAGCAGAAGCCGTCGAAGGCCAGAGCCGAAGTCATCATCCGATCTGACAACAGCTAAGCATTTCTGCCACAGAGATCACCGAGGTCTCGGAGAAACTCTTTCGGCGGAATACTCTTTTACCTCTGTGAACTCTGTGGCTTAGATCTTTACTTCGGCATTACGGACGACACACAACACCAACCGAAGAAACAAAGCTCCCATGATTGATCGCACGGAAATCTTTCCGAACGTCATCGAGATGAATTACCAGGCACGCAAGCGGCTCGGCTGCTGCGTCTATCTTGTGTTCGATGGTCCGGACTGGATGCTCATTGATATCGGCTACGAAGACACCGTCGCCGAGATCATCGAGCTCATCCGACAGATGGATTTTGCACTGGCCAACTGCAAATACCTCGTCGCCACCCACGCCGACGTCGACCACATCCAAGGCCTGAAAAAAGCCAAAGAACTGCTGCCTCAGGCAGAAACGATCGGTCATCCCGAATCGTTGCGGCTACTCAAAGAGGGTGATCGAATTGTGACCTACGCCGAAATCTCGGCTCAGGACATCTCGATCGATCTGCCAACAATTTCGCTCGACCGAGCGATCAACGAGGGCGACCAGCTGGCACTTGGTTCGAAGTCGCTCGACGTCTGGCACACGCCCGGCCACACGGAAGGCATGCTGTCCTTCCGCCTGGGCAACCTGCTGTTCTGTGCTGACAACATTTATCGAGACGGCTGCGTCGGCAACATCGACGCTCACCACGGTTCCGACATCCCCGCGTTCATCGAGTCACTCACTCGAATCCGCGAGAGCGATGTGGAATGGCTGCTCCCCAGCCACGGACCTCCGTTCCGCAAAGACAACGCTCAGCTCGATTCAACCATCGCACGCCTGGACGGCTACCAGCACATGGCCGACTTCGGAACCTGCGCCGTCGACTGGCCGCTGCTCGATGAATGGGAAGACGAAGTCGCTCGCGGCGTACTTCCGAAGTAACGCGGCCCTCACGTCTTTGACGTCACCGCTTGAGTGCCACTGGCTCTGCCAGTGCAAGTTACCTATGCGATATCGATCAGAGTAAGCACTGGCAAAGCCAGTGGCACACTTCTTTAACAGGCGATCAGCGCTGGTAGATCGGCAGATACCCATTGTCGAGCTGCAGGATCGTCGCGTTCATCGCGGTCGGGTAAACATCGCCGATGTGCGTTTCCTTCCAGGCTCCAGACGCTGACTGCTTGCGCAGGATTTCTTTGCTGACCTCATCGAAGTATTTATTCCACGCTTCGTCACCGAGTCGGTACTTCACCTGAGCGTAGTAGTAGTGGGTGTAGTGCCAATGGCCAAAAAACTGCGATGTCGTTTTACCTGGATCGATGTTCCGCTCGCAGTATTTCATCATCTTCTCGACCGTTTTCGATTCGTACTCCCCAGCGTTGAACATTGCGGCAACGGCCGCGGCAGTAATCGGTGGTCGAGCACCACCGCCTCGGATGCTGTATTGAATTCCGCCGTCGGGAGTCATGCACTCCTCAATGTACTTGATGGCTTTTTCGATAACTTCACTCGGCACGGCGATGCCAGCGTTCCGGCAAGCCCGAAGTCCCTGCACCTGAGTAATGCAGGTTGATCCTTCATCGAAGTTCGGCTGATCTTTGGCCGAAACGTAGCCCCATCCACCTCGACTCGTTTGTGCCTGAGCGCTGAAAGCGACGGCTCTTGTCAGCACTTTCTTCAGTTCCTCACGTCGTTCAATGTCTTCTTCCTCGCCGAAAACCTGCGAGAGAAACAGCATCGAAAAACCGTGCCCGTAGGTGTAATGGTAGTCCTCTTTGAAACCGATCAGCCCGTTCGGCCGAGACATTTCCATCAGATAGTCGACGGCCAGCCGCACGCTTTTGGCGTATCGGCCGCGAGTCGTCGTCGAGCCCTCGCACAACATTGCGTTGCCGGCGAGCGCCGTCATGGCGACTCGATACTGGCCCCCGTTCGCTTCCCAGTAGCCCTGCCGCCGCTGCTCGCGCGCGAGGTAATCCAGCGCCCGATTCACCGCTTGAACAACACGCGGATCTTTTTTCCGCTTGGCCGCCGTCGCTATGTTGGCCGGCAGGCAGACGCTCAGCGTCAGTAGCGTGAAGATGATTGTTCGCAGCATGAAACACTCCAGACCATTTCACCGATTGACTCGACAAGTCAGCTTAAGGCCGATGCAACGGCGCCGACAAGCATCAATCGGCGGATTCACCATCCACGACACGGTGTTGAATAATTTGAAACAGGCTGCGTCCAGTGCGAACTCAGTTTGCGACTCAACTCAAAATCATGCCAGACGGTGCCTCTGCCACATCAGAAATCCGGAACGTCAGACCTTCTGGACGGTCGGCAGAAATTTCTGCTATGCGGCGATGGCAACTTCGGGCAACTTTTCAGCTCCAAGCAGCAAATCTACAGTCTGTTGTGAGGCGCCTGCCTGGCTCAGAACAAATTCTCTAGCGGCGATTCCTTGTTCAGTTGCCGATTGACGGTCATTCAGCCATGTCCGCATCAAAGCCTTGAACGCTGACTTGTCTTCAACGACTTTCGCCGCCTTGCGTTTTAACAACGCCAGAACGACGTCGCGGAAGTTTCGGGTGTTCGGGCCGAAGCAAACGGCAGCCCCGTAAGCACACGGTTCGATCATATTTTGCCCGCCTCGGTTGCCCATGCTCCCCCCGACAAATGCGAAGTCAGCCAGGCCCCAGCAGGCGGACAACTCGCCGAGCGTGTCCAGCAGGATGACCGGTTTGGCGGCGTTGCCGGCCGAAAGACTGTTCACTTCTTCAACGTCGATGGCAGATCGACGCAGCAATGGCAGACCGTAGGATTCGACCAGCCGAGCCGTTTCTTCGAAGCGTTCTTTGTGGCGTGGAACGAGGATCAGTCGCAGTTCCGGAAACTCGTCCCGCAGCTCCAGCCAGGTTTCCAGTGCGATCGCTTCTTCAGGATCCTGCGTACTTCCAGCGATAAACACCGACTCACTTTGACGGAGCCCGAACGCTTTGCCGAGCTGCTGCGTGTGTTCGTTTCGCCGGTCGGTATTGATTCGGTCGAACTTCGCAGAACCGGTAACGTGGACACTCTCTGCTCGCGCACCGAGTTTCAGAAAACGCTCGGCGTATGTTTCATTCTGCACAGCCAGCAGGTGGAAAGACTGCAACACCGGCTTTAACAGCCAGCGAATTTTTGAATAGCCGCGAAAGCTCTTTTCACTCAGTCGCCCATTGATCAATGACAAAGGAATTCCGCTTTGCTGAGCAGCCTTCAGAAAGTTCGGCCACAATTCCAACTCGACCAGAATGATCTGAGTCGGCTGAATTCGAGAAATTGCTCGGCGGACGGCCCATGAAAAGTCGAGAGGGAAATACGCGACGGTGAACTCGGGAAACTTGTCGCGGGCTACGGCGTGACCAGTCGTTGTTGTAGTCGTCAAAACGATTTCCGCTTCCGGCGAGCGTGATCTCAGTTCAGGCAGAATCGACTGAAGAAGCAACACTTCGCCGACGCTGACCGCGTGGAACCAGTAGCGATCCTGGCCGGACACGACGTTGCCGAGTTCAGGCAAACGTCCGAAAAGTTTCTCACCCCACCCATCGCGGTACTTGCCGTGAACCAGGCTACGGTACAGCAAGACGGGAAAAACCGCCGCCAGCAACACGCCATAAGCAAGATTCAAAAGGAACGACAAAACAGCAGGCTCCCGGAGAGACGCGTTACGGACGGATGACAACTTCGCTGCCTTTGACCAGGAAGTTGTAAACTTCAACGACGTCTTCGTTGCGCATTCTCACACAGCCAGCGGATTCATCTTTGCCAATCGAACTCGGCTCGATTGTTCCGTGGATTCCGTAGCTGTCGCCGAGGTCGATCCAGTGCGTGCCCAACGGATTGGTCGGATGTCCGCCCTCGATCACTTTTCCGTTTGGATCGGTGTACTGCGGCGCCGTGATTCGGTCCAGGACGGCGAACTTACCGACCGGTGTCGAGCTGTTTCGACCAGTTCCGATCGCATAACGCTTCACGAAAAATCCGTGGCAGTGGACCGTCAATTCGAAATCGCTGAGATCAACGAACGCCGAAAATTGTCCTTTAATGACCTTCAGTTTCTGCCCGACACGGACTTTTCGAGGGTCGACGTGGTTCAACGCCGCAAGATATTCCCAGTTGATTCCGTACTTCGGAGCGACTCGCTGAAGAAAATCACCTGACTGAATTTCGTACGGATCGAGAAAATGCGGCTGTGGCGAGAAGTAGATCGTCTGAGCGTTCTTATCAAGCCGTTCAAGAATCGTCGACTTCAGCTCAGGATTGTTCCAGTACAAAGTCGACAGCTCGCGGTGAGCGGCGACGAAGTTTCGATCACCCAGCCACTCGTCAATCTGCTGAAGTTTCGCCTGCGTCCCTTCGCCTGGAGAGAGCGATGAATCAGGCGTCGTCTCCCGAGCGGCCGTTCGAATCGGAGCAGCAGTTGTCTCTCCCGACTGCGACCCGGCTTCGTTCTTAAATGGTGGAGCCTCGTTGCTGGATTCAGTTTCTTCCGGCTCGAACAAATCCAAAGTCGCTGCGCGCTCGGCAAACGCTACTTCTGTCGGAAAGCCCCGAGCCTCGCCAAACGTCGGCGACTCTTCAGTATCGAACAGGTTGGGTGGCGCACTTCTGGATTCGTCGACCGGAATCGATTGGACCGGGCGTCCGCCAGCCGACGCGCCAAATTCAGACGAGACAATTCCTGAAGCCTGCTGAACGCCTCGACGTCGAGAGTCGTACTGATCGAAGTCAGACGCCGGAAATTCATCAGGGATGCTGTCCGACGCCAGAGTTTCACCACCGCGTGAAGAACGCGAACCGGCGTTCGATTCAGATTCACGGTGATCGAGCCAGCGGTTTCGGTCGACGAATTCGCTGTTGTCAGCGAACGCGGAGTCAGGCTGACCAGTACGCACGTCCGGCTCGTTTTGCGAATGGACAAACGGGTCCGTGTCAGAACCCGCAATGAGATCATCCCGATTGGTGAAACTCGACCAGTCGAGTGCGTCCAGCTCTTCCAGCGTTTGCCGGGTTGCCAGGTCGCCAGTTTCGGCTTCGCCCACTTCAATCGGCAGCCAGTGTGCAAACCACGCCGCGCCAAACAGGCCGGCTCCCAGAAGGACCAGCGAAGTTGAGAAGAGCGCAATGCGTCGCGATGAGTTCCACATAATTCGTCCCTGAATTGCAGATCAAACCGGCTCAGCCGGCGGGCTCGGAATGCTACCTCAGAGCAGAATCTGGCTCTACACGAATCTAACCGAGCAGGAAGTGACTGCGGAACGAATTCCAACAGAAACCGAACCCTGCGATCATCCGAAAAATTGCCTGCCTGCCTGCCTGCCTGCCTGCCAGCCTGCCTGCCTGCCTGCCTGCCTGCCTGCCTGCCTGCCTGCCTGCCTGCCTGC
>CALDJX010000022.1 GCA_937899075.1 uncultured Planctomyces sp.
CGTCCTTCGTGTTCAGCACGACGAGGTCCGTTCGCGTTTCGTCCAGCCAGTACGCAAACTGTTTGTCCCACGTCTGAGTGACGTGAGCCTTCCCTTCCGGCAAAGCATCCCAACTCCAGACAGTCTGACCGGCGAGCGGACCATCAACGCGGCTCAGCGTCATTCCTGCCGGAGCTTCCGGCGTGCCGTGATGCGCTCCCCGACCGGCCAGCACACCGAAGCCACCATCGGGCAACTGTCCCAGAACCGGAGTGTTGTAATGAGTCAGTCCTTCGGGCGCGGTCCACAGTGATCGCCCTGTTTTCGCATCGAATCCTCGCAGGTAATTCCAGGCATCTTCCCGACGTTTCGGATCTTCCGGGTCGAGCGGTTCGACATTGATCAGCGTGTCGCCAACTTTGATCGGCTCGTACTGCTTGTTGAACGGACGCCCCAACGTCGGTGTCCACTTGCGAGTCCACACTTCGTCGCCGTCGACCGTCCAGCACCCCATCTTCCCGCTGGCATTCCAGAACCAGACATGCTTTCCGTCGGTAATCGGAGTCGGGCTGCTGCTACTGCTGAATCCGTATGCGTAAATACTCAGAGCCTTCGGATCGCCAGGCAGATTGTGTTGCCAGAGAATCTTTCCATCCGTCGCGCTGACGCAGTAAATAACAATGTCCGTGCCCTTCTTAACCGTCGCATCGACAGCGAGCGGCTTCATCGTTGTCAGAAAAAGTCGATCACCCCAAACGGCGATTCCACTTTGCCCGGTCTCCGGCAAAGGCACCCGCCACCGAATGTTCTCACCTTTTTCAACACTCCAGGAAGTCGGAACCGGCCCGTCCGTTTTGACCGTCCAGTCATGATTCGGCCCCGCCGCCTGCGGCCAGTTCTCTGCAACGGCTGGATGGCTATGAAGCAGCGAGATCAGGAAGACACAAAACAACAACGTTACTTTCAGAAGTTTCATCAAGGTTCCCCGACTCTACGGATTGTGTCCGAATCAACTTCCCGATTTCGCACAGTAGGCTGGAATAAGCTCCGCGCAGTTCCGGCAGCACGATAATCCTGAAATGCCGGAACTGCGCTGTGCTTGTTCCAGCCTACGATTCACCATGATTCGATTTTCGAAAAAAAGCACTGGCAGAGCCAGTGGCACACTTTCCAACAGGCAGCGAGGGCTCTACGGCGACGTTGCCACTGGTCTGATACTGAAATTGCGGTACCAGACTTCGGCTCCGTGGTCGGTGAGCATGAGTCGGCCGAAGCGGTTTCTGCTGGAGGCTTCTGCGTCGGAGAATTTGCTGTCGGCAACTCGCTTGTCCCATTCTTCGTCGCCGACGATTGCTGACGCGATTCGTTCGCCGTTCAGCCAGTGCTCGATGTGGTTTCCGTGGACGAGGATGCGGCTGGAGTTGAACTCGCCGGCCGGTTTCAGCGTCTTCTTGCCGTTGGGCGCGTACAACGCGTAGATCGAACCCGTGCTGCCATTGTTAGATGGTTGACCGTTCTGAAACTTCGGGTCGTCGAGAATCTGATACTCAAGGCCGAGTGTTTTCTTTCCGTAGTTGCGGACTCGATATTTCAATCCGCTGTTGCCGCGTTCTGCGATCTTCCACTCGAACGACAGGTCGAAATCGCCGTACTCGTGCCGCGTGACGATGTGGCCGGCTCGTTTCTTTTCCCGGTTTAAATGAAGTACTCCGTCGATGACTTCCCAGCCCTTCGTGACCGGTCTTCCGTCAAGCGTCATCCAGTTGTCGAGTGACTCTCCATCGAACACTGCGGGAAGTTCGTCTGAATTCTTTTTCACTCGGTTCCGAACAAACGACTCCTGCAACCACGCATTCACCGGCGCCGTGTCGGTCGCCTCGTGGTAGTGCGCATCATGAATCGGCAGTTCTGCGCGATGCTGCCGAACGACTTCCTGATGCTCCTTCGAAGTTGCGAGGTTTACAAAACCGTGCGGGTCTGCCTGGTGATCGTACAGCTCTTCCGAGCCGTCCTCGTACCGCATGAATCGATAACGTGCCGAGCGGATGGAATGATTCGCGCGGCCGTACGTTGTGATTGTCGAGAATCTCCAGTCGGAGTTTGGATCGTCAAGCAGCGGAACCAGGCTGCTGCCTTCGTTGGCGCCTCGCGCCGGCAGGCCGCACAGTTCCAGCAGCGTCGGATAAAGATCGATCAGCCCGACAGGTTTTGAGCATTCGCTCGGTTGGTCGTCCTCCGATTGCTCTGCACCGGGCCGAACGACGATCATCGGCACGCGAGCGGACTCTTCCCACAGGCTGTGCTTGGACACTCGGTGCTTCTCGCCGAGGTGATAACCATGATCGCTGAACAGGACGATGACCGTGTTGTCGGCCGCCGAACTTTCTTCGAGCGCCGTCAATACTCGTCCCACCTGATGATCGACAAAGGCGATGCACGCCAGGTAGGCCTGCACGCATTTTCGTAATTGCTCATCGTCGTTCGCACGCAGCCAGTCAAGCTGCGGATACCGCGGCAGCTCGTGCAGTTGTCTCGAAATTTCCGGAACGTCGTCGAGATCGTCCGCAGGGATTTCCGGGAGCACGATTTCGTCGAGCGGGAACAGGTCGAACCATTTCTGCGGCACGTAAAACGGAACGTGAGGCCGGACAAATCCGACCGCCAGGAAGAACGGATCGTCGTGCTTCCGACTGAGGATCTCTTCCGCCCATGACGCGACCTGGTGATCGGGCATTTTTGTGTCGACGTCGGGGAAGGCGGCCCAGTCAGTCTGCGTCCCGGTGAATGGGATCGTCAAGTCCGGCGAGTAGTTAAACCGGACCGTCTTGTCGCCCGGCTTCGGCCCTGACCCGCCAAAGCTGCCGCCGAATTCCTGAAAGGCATCCTTCATCGGATAACCGTGCGTGATCTTGCCGCCGCCGAACGTTTGATAGCCGTGCTGCGCGAAATACTCAGGCAGCAAATGCCCTTTGAAGTGCTCTGAATCTTTCTGCAGCCCAGGCTTCGCAGGCTGCTGATACACGCCTGTCGAATGCGGATACTTTCCTGACAGCAGCGACGCTCGCGACGGCCCGCAGATCGGAGCCTGACAATGAGCGTTCGTAAACAACGTGCCTCGCCGAGCAAGGGCATCGATGTTCGGAGTCTTCGCATTCGGATGTGTCTTCAAACTCCCGACCCAGTCATTGAGATCGTCAATCGCGATGAACAGAACATTCGGCCGCTCGGCAGAGTGCACGTTGCCAGAAAAAACGCCAATGCTCAAACACATCAGCAGCAAAGATACAACGCCCCATGAATACCGCATGCTTAATCCCTGGAATGAGCAACCAACGACGATCCTGACCGGAAAAATAGTTTACCGTCCGTCGAGATTCTGAGCACGCCGCCGAAGCAGGTTTCAGACATGCTCACTCACTGCCATAGCCAGTAGCGAACATTTCCGAAAGGTCCAGTTGCCGATCGATTGTCTCTTCGCACGTGATCCAACAATGGTGTTGGGTACCGACATTCTGACGGCCCTCAACTCGTGATGGTCACTCGTGTGAAAACTCGTAGGCCGGATCCAGGAGCGTAGCGACGCAGCTCCGGCAATTGTATTCGGTATGCGAGACGAGGATGCCGGAACAGCGTCGATGCGCTGCAGGGGCCGGCCTGCTTTGCTTGAGAGAACTCCGTCAGGCAGAGCCTGACCTACGACTCGCGGCGTTTCAGGATTTGCTGGCCGAGCAGGTAGCCGAAGACGCAGAAGCCGAATCCGTAGAAGTCTTCGGGAATCACTGCCACATAGGACGCAGCGGTTCGCAGGCTTTCGACAGGGAACGCTGCGCCGAGATAGTCGTGGTAATATTCGTAGGTGTCTGCGAGGTCGTCGGGCATCGGCAGGAAGATCTGTTCGGTCAGGAACCGGATTGCCCACGCGGTGAATCCGAAACTCATGGCCAGAACGGCTGACAGTTCGCCTCGTGGTTTTCCATAGATGCCCATCGCCACGGGGATGAACAACGCCACTAACTGAATCGACAAGGCCATGTCGAGTAGTTCCATCATTCCCTGACCCTGCAAAGCAAGAACGACACCGCCTATGGAAACTAAAACGACACACAGGCGATCCCGCAGCAGCGCCCTTTCGCGCAGTGCCGGGAGTCGATTCAGCAGGTTGTGCCCCAACAGTGTTGCCGGAGCGAGCACGGCGCTGGTGGCTGTCGAAACAACCATCGACACAACAGCAATCACAAAGACGATCAGCATCCCAGGTGAAAGATAGTGTCCCGCCAGAAAAGCGACGGGCTCACCTTCGAGTTCCGGATGGGTGACATGCGAAGCCAACCCGAGCGACACCGGAATCAGACCGAAGGCAAAGTACAGAACGCCGGCCAGAATGCAGGCTCGCGATGCTGTTTTTTCGTCCTTCGATGCGAACACTCGCTGCTGAAGATCCTGTCCGGGGATGTTCCCAAACAGCCCGGTCGCCCAGGCAGCGATCCAGCCCATGATGAGTACACCGCTCATACCCGGCATCAGACTGAGATGGTCCGGGTGTGATTCTGTCAGCTTCTCGACCATGACAGAGACTCCGCGGAATGCGGAGCCATCGCCCAGTTCCGGCTGTGAGAATACCGTGAACGCGAGCACCAGCAGCCCGAACAGCGCGACGACGATCTGCAGAGTGTCGGTCAACGTGACCGACCACATGCCGCCGACCAGTGTGTAGATCAGCGTGACTGCTGCTGAATACAGAACACCATGCGAAAATGGAATCTGGAAGTAGGTCGCCAGAATGCGTGACAGCGCCGTGTACTGCAGGGCGATCCAGGCAAAGTAACTGGGGATCTGAATTGACGCGCCAAGTATTTCTGCTTTCTCGCCATACTTCTGTCGGTAGAAGTCGGCCATTGTCAGCAGTTTCATCCGCCACAACGGACGGGCGAAAAACAGTCCGGCAAACACCAGCGTGCCTGCGCATGCGAATGGATCCAGGATGACTCCGCGCAGGCCTTCGTCGCGTGCTGACTCGGCAGCCGCAAACATCGTGGCCGCACCAAACCAGGTCGCCATCAATGTTCCCCAGGCGAGAAACAGAGGCAGCCGCCGACCGGCGATGAGGTAGTCTTCTTCGTTTTTTACTCGCCTGCTGGCCACGATACTGAGGCCCAGCAGAAACACGATGTAGACACCCAACGCGATCTTCAACATCCCGACAGACTCGGCGTTCAATTCGGGCATGGCTTCAGCAGCAAATGTCAGCATGCAGGAGATCTCCGATGCAGCGTCGAAACGACGTCAGACACAACGGGGCGGGAAGTTGGCCGCTGGAAACGGCTCAACGTGAGAAAACGCGGGCGGGAGTGTATCGACGAAACTATCGTCTCAACAAAGCATCGGGCGCTCCGTCAGCAGGTCGCAGGTCGCAGGTCGCAGGTCTGGAGTGCTCGCGAATCGACATCAGTCGAAAGCTGCAAAAACCGCGGATCATTCGCCAGCGGTTGGGATCGCCGGAACGGGCAGGCTTTGCAGCAGCTCCGTCACTCGCTGTGAAGGCGGTTTCAGAGAGCCGACGACTGAAGCCAGGGCGGTCTTGAGCGGTCCGGCTGGAGCACCTTGCCAACCGAGCTGGACTTCCTGCACTCGCGAATCCGACAGCAGCACTCCGTACCGCTGGATGTGGAATGCGAGTTGAAGTGCGGCGGTTTCGCGGAGCGATTCGTCGCGAACTTCGCTGACGGCGATCTCCTGCAATCGTTCCTGCGAGGTGGCAGTCGCAATCGCCCCCAGAGCGATGAGGGCGTTTTCTCCGACGCCGGGATCATTCACTGCGTCGAACAAAGCATCTTCAGCAGCGTCGATGTTGAACGTGTCGGTGCGTCGTCCGCCAGCGATGTGAGCAAACCAGAAACCGGCAGCGCTGGCGCGTTCTGCTCGCTGTTTCTCACTGACTGGCGGAGTGCTGAGTCGACTCATGAATGTTCGGACGCCCTGCTTGAACGACGTTTCACCGTTCAGCGCGAAGCCGATCATCGGAAACTGATCTGCGATTCGAGCGACGGATGGTTCAATCGATTGCGGGCCGTAAACGATGATCGGAATTCCCGATGTTCGCGCGTCGGCTCGAAGATTGACGATCGTCTGGCCGAGTCCCCAGCGCACAACCGCGGCGTGAATAACGATCAGCTCGATGTCGCTGCGGTCGGCGGCGAGTTTGAATCCGTCCTGGCCGGTGGTTGCCTGCAAAGGAGCCATGCCCATTTCACTGAGCAGGCCAGCCATCGTCGCGCCGCGATCCTGGTTGGAGTCGATCGCCAGGCCTTGACGGCTGCCGCTGTCGTTCAGGGCTCGGGTCAGGATCGAAACGATCCGCGAAGCACCTCGAAAGGACTTTTCCGGATCAAGCTGCAAGACCGTCGAGGCCGCAGCAAATTGAACTCGGAAATTTGGATAACTCATCGCCTGAATGATGGGCGATGCCTGCCCGGATTGTTCGCGAAGCTGAGGTCGATTTCCGATTTGTCCGAGCACCTGCAACGTTGCCAGAGCGGCGGACGGGTTCGGGTTTTGTAGCGAGTACTTCAACGCGCGGAGTGCGGTTTCCGGTCCTGCCAGCAGAGCCAGGTCATGCGCGGTGCCTGGGCCAGTGGGCAACCCGGCATTCCAGCCGGCAATGTGCGCGTCGAACGCCAGCCTCAACGAGAGGTAAAGCGACTGCACTTCTTCCCGCTCGGGAGCCAGCGTGAGTGCCTGCCTCGCGAATCGGCTTCCGACAATGAGCGATGCCGTTTCCGGAGCGAGGTTCCACGCGGAGAGTGCATTCTTTTGAGCGTCCCACGACCACAGTTCAGTCGTTGCGCCGTCCTCGTTCATCTTCCAGTTGTATTCGAGCCGGAAGTGGGTCGTCGCAATTTTCTGAAGTTGCGAGGCGGCTCCGTAGCTGCTGATGTCGCCCGCTCGTTTAACGTCGTCGCGAAGAATTCGGGCGAGTGCCTGCCGAGCCGACTGTCGAACGCCAGTTGGTTGATCGGAGCCGAATGCCGAGTACCAGAGCCAGGGTACGGTATCGAGTGAGCCCAGCCAGCCGAGCGTGTCGATGGCGACTGTGCGAGTTCCTTCGTCGGGAGCTTCCAGCGCGCCGAGCAGTGGCGGAATGATTTGCGCACCCATGCGGGTCATCGCGTAAACCATCGCGTCTCGTTGGGCCGTGTCTTTCGCGGTTGAGACGAGGGTCAGCATTCGAGGAATCGCGACCTTGCCGGTGTTGCGAAGCTGGATGATCGCGACTTCGCGTTCCTGCGGCGTGCCGGTCAGGTTTCTAACGAGCCGATCCATGCGTGCCGGGTCGGCCGCATACTGACGGAAGGCTTCGTTCATTCGGTCGAGCAGGGTGATCGACGCGGGCTGCAAGCGTTCGTCGTTGGAAAGTTCCAGGAAGACGGCGGGACCGTGTTTGTCGCGCATCTTGAGGATAGTCGCGTCGTCAGGTTCTTCCGCCAGAAGCTGCTTCACGTACCTCAGAGCGAGTCCCGGCCGATCCAGATCGAGCATCAGGACGACCGCGTCGAACAACGCCTCGGGATCCTGCGGTTCGGTGAGCAACGGTGACGGTTCAAGATCGATCGAGTTTTGCGCGACGGCATTCGGATCGTCGGCAGGCGGCTGGGCGCGCAGCTCTATCGAGGGACTCAAGGCCCCAACTAAAACTGCCAGAACAGTAAACCGGCGATACATCAACATCAGCTCCGTCGATGCGCAGTCACAGCGTGATTGAAACCCGCTGCAATAACGGCGGACGAAATTTGGTTTCCCGCGAAATGCGGCCGTAGGACAGGCCGGCTATCGTGCTCTGCAATTGGGGAGAAAACAATGTGAAACACGCGGTTTGCCTATTTTGCCGGAGGTCGGCTCCGGGATTGTTCGTCAAGGAGTCGTGTGCTGTGGGAGTGTCCGTTTTTGCAGATTTGACCGGGCGCAACGTTCTTGAGATCTGCAACCGCTGGATGGGTTATCGGACTCCGGGCGGTCGCCGGTCCAACCGGAAAGTGGCAGTCACCGCTCGTGCGGCGATTTTTGTCAGGAATCTTTTGTTCAAGTTTGCTCTGTAGCCAGACTTTTCAGCCATTCCGAGCCGCAAACAGGTCTTATACCCTGCCTGGACGATCGACTAGAGTTTCGCTCCCCTCCGAGTCCATTCAGCGGCTCGAACACGCGAAAGTCGACTGACTTTCCACACAGATCATCCCATTCTTTCTCCGCGGACGAAGCCGCAAGGTTTCTCCCAAACTCCCACTTCTCCATTTCAGAGACTCCATGATGCATTCATTACTCCGTCCGGAGTTCGCCATTGCTGCGCTGATTCTGGCGTCGACGCTTGGCTGTGCGACAACCAAAACATCGAACACTGCTCGCACCGCAACAGAGCAGCTTCTGCTGTCCAACGCGATCGATCAGTCGCTGAACAAAGTCGACTTCAGCGCGATGCACGGCCGCAAAGTGTTTCTCGATCCGGCATACCTCGACGGCGTTGACAAGCAATATGTGCTCGCTTCGTTGCGGCATCATCTGCTTTACAACGGAGTGTCACTGGCCGTGGCGGCTGACAAGGCCGACGTGATCCTGGAACCTCGCAGCGGCGGAATCGGCACGGACACCACCGAGTCCTACTACGGCATTCCTGGGATTTCTTTGCCAGGTGGGATGTTCACGATGCCCGAGATCAAGCTGGTAACTCGAATCAACCAGAACGCCACGGCAAAGATCGGGCTGGCGGCTTATGACACAGGGCAAAGGTCCATCGTTGGTGGCGGCGGAGTTTCGATCGCGAAGGCGACTCACAACAACTGGAATTTTATGGGAGTCGGACCATTCATGACCGGCACCATGAACAAGGAACTGAAATCAGCCACTTCACGGGATGTTTACGATCCTTCTACTCAGCTTCCTCGCTCAGTGGCGTTTGGCCCAGCTTCGTCCGGTCCGTTTGAAAATTACGCGGACGATGGTCCCAGCCTGCTGCCGCCTCCGCTGCCGGGACATCCCGAGCCTGGCGTCCGCCAGACCGGACATTCGGATCAATAAGGATGTGCGGGCTGTGACGAACAGTCCTTCTTTGAGTGGAACGGGTTGTGCCGATTTTCGGCATTCCTCGGTTCGGCGCGACAATGCCTGGACGCATCCACTCAACTTGCCTGCCTTCGCATGAACAGCGTCGGCGGTTCTCTCCGAATAGACACTGAGCATTCTCTAAAGACGACTCTTTGAGAATGTTCTGCGGTCTGGAAGTGCGGGAACCCTTCGGTTGTCGGCTTTCAGATTTCCTCGCGAGTTGCCATGTGCCGTTCGCGAAGGATCAGATGACTCGTTTCGAGACGTCTCCGCTCCGTCAATCGGAGAACCGGAATGGACGAGCAACAAACAGCCGGGCCTGACCAGTCAACTGAATCTCAATCCGTAGATCGCTCACCCAATCCCGAGCGACCAGCCTCACTGTTCCGAACGTTGTCGATGACTACGGCCGCTCTTGTTCTGAGCGTCGTGTTGACAGGCAGTGTTGCTCGGCAGGGCGGAGTAAAGTTTACCGGCGTTCTGAAGGCTGAGGTTGCCAAACTCGCGGCGCCGGCCGACGGCATCGTTGAATGGATGGATGTGAAGCCGGGGCAGATCGTTCTGCCTGGGACGGAGCTGTTCATTATCCGCGACACCAACCTCGAACAACGCATCCGCAAGGCTGAACTGACGCTCGACGGATTCCGCATCGATCTGGCTGCCGCCGCTGCACGAGCCGAACTGGAACTGCATCAACGCACGGCCACACTCGACACCGAAGCATTCGACACGGAACTTACGCTCACAACACTGTTGCAGCAACGGTTTCAGCATGATTTCGAATCGACGGCTCTTGGCGATTACCTCGACCTGTTCGACGCACTCGCGAGCACCGAGATTCCACCGATCAATCTGAAGCTGCTGGCAATGCCAGACAGGACTCAGGATTACGATCGTCTGCGGGCGATGATTGAGCGATCGGAAGTTGAGAACAGTCTCGAAGCTCTGCAAACGAGAATCGATCTTTGCGAAGCTCGGCTTGAAGGATTGCGAGGCACGATCAATGGTCTGCCGACCAGAATCGAAGCTGCTCACCGAATCCCAGTGATTCAGGCATCAATCGACAGCACGACATCAGAGCTGGAAGAACTCAAGAGCCTTGAAGCTGAACGAGCCGTCAACTCGCCAATCTATGGCATGGCCGGCGTATTACGGGTTCAGGAACTGGAAGCCGTTTCCAAAGGCGACCTGCTGGTCGAAATTTTCGACCGCGATCGCGAGTTCGTCACCGTCAACCTGCCGATGTCCGTCGTGGCGAACCTGGCAGCAAATCAGGAAGTCACGCTGCATTTTCCCAACGACGAAGAACGTCACGGAAAGATCGATTCGATCCCGCCGCAACTGTTGTCACAGCAAAACGGAGCGAACACCGAAGCCACGTATCCGGTGAAAGTTCTTTCAACCGGCAAGCCATGGCCAACACTTCCCATCGGTTCGGCACTCGAAGTCAGCATTACCGAGTGATCAGAAACCGTTGTCGTCCTTGTTGATCGCCACGTTCTCCACTTTGAACGGCACGTCGACGATGCTCACTCCACTGTTCAGCGTAAACCGCAGCCGTGCATCGTCGGGGACTGGCTGGTCGTCCTGAATCGACATGCTCCAGGACAAGCTGGAGTTGCTGCCGAACGACGCGTAGGACTTGCCGCTGAAGTCACCGATCACGTTTCCATCGGCGTCGACCAGTTGAGGAGTCTGCAGGCCCAGTCCGCCTCCGTCGGCGATTTGCTGAACGTCGACCGGACTGTCGCCAGCGTTGACCCATTCCAACTGCCACGACGTGAATTCGTCGTCGCCAAACTTCTCTTTCTTTTCTTCAAGCTTCAGCTTGTAGCCGGCCGCGACGAGTTCGGAGTTGTCGATTTCTTTGCCGACAAAACTCTTCGCCCCGTCCACGACGATTTGCGATGAAGCATCGACGATCCGAAGCTTGACGATTCCATCCGCCGCTGCGACCGCCGTGGCAGCTTCCGCTGGCGGATCAAAAGTCACGATCACCGTACACCCATCGTCCGGATGCTTCACGAAGAAGTCATCTCGATCGATCGCCTCGAATCCGCCTGCTCCAAAGTTAGCAACAACTCGCAGTTTCAGATCAGCACCGTTGTTGTCCTTTGCGGAGGTGACACTCGCGAAGCCGGCACCGCCAGCTGCTTTTGCCTGTTCGCCGGTGATGGCCAGTACGAGTTCGATTGCTTTCGGTTTTTCATTTCCGTCGTCATCAAGTTCGATCGACGAACTCATCTTCGCCGTCGCCGCAACGGTTAACCCCTCCGCTGGTTTGGTGGCGGCTGGAGGCTTTGCCGGTTCACCTGAACCTGATCCAATCGTCAGGTCGCCCGGTTGCATGGCACCGCCGAGTCCCGCCATGGTCCCCATCATCAACATGGGCAACATTTCTTTGGCGCCTTCAACAGCTCGTTCGATTGATTGAGCGGAAAGGCGTGTCGACAGGGATGCCACTTCTGCCGTTGCTGAATTTTTCTGAGCACGAATGATCGAGTCAACGACGCCCGCGATGGGAGTCGGAACGCCTGCTTTGGCGAGCGCCCACAGCCCCGTGGCCTCAGCCATCAGATCGGCAACGGCCGCGTCGACTTCGGTTGCGGCCGCGCCGTCAACACAAAGAGCCCGAACTTCAAGCTCCAGTGAATCGTTGAGAGAGATTCCAAGGCCGACGCCCAGCAGTTGATCCTTCACGGCTGTGGCCAGTCGATCAAACGCGTTGGAACCAGAACCTTCAGTCGGGATCGCTTCTGTTAACGAGAACGGATCGGTCGGTACGAACGCGACGGCGAAATGCCTCGACGCGTCAACGAATTCGAACTCCGGACGACTGCCGAGTTGGCCGCCCTCATCGATTGAGGACTTCAGCTGTTCCTCTTCCGCAAGGACAACCGTCCTGGAATCAGGCAGGTAGATGCAGGGAGTATTTTCGGCGTCCAACGAACGAAAGTACTGCTTGCCGTCGTGCGTCGCGGATTCGAAGTCGTCGGTCCGGCGCTGGACGATCTGAGGATCAAACGGCTGTCGCAGTCGCACGACAATCACAACGTTTTCTTTTCCCGATGCAAGTGCGGCCGGATTGGCGGCTCCGGTCATCGCAAGTTGTGTTGCACCGCGAATCCCGATCGTCACAGATTCGATATCGCGTGGTTCGAGGTTCGTCTCGTCCTTTAGTTGTTTCAGGGTGGCCTGCGATTCCGGGGTCGCCTGCAACGCCGCCAGCATCGGCGCAATCGAAAGCTCTCTTACACGAACATTGATGACGACTTCCGCATCGGCGGGCAGCCAGCCAACGTTGAGTGCGTTTGAATTCGCAGCTGGCGACGTCGTCGTCGGCTTCGGTGTAGAAGGTGTCGTCGGCATCGGACTTGTGCCACCCGGCGGCAACGTGATGGCTGATTTGGCAATGGCGACCCCACCTTTGCCGGCGGCAGTATCAGCAGCTCGCTGCTCGATCAACGAGGCGATCATGGCCTGACGATCTTTATCGCTGGCCTGTCGCGCGGTTGAGATGGCTTCGTGACGGTGCTTTTCCAGAGCCAGCCGTGCTTCACCCTGAACGGACTCGAGCGCAAGGTCGATGTTGATTCGGTTGGCCGGGTGAAGTTCCAGACCTATCGCTGCTTTGTAATCAGTGGCTGCTTCGTCGCTCAGTCCGAGTTGCTGTTTCGCCAAGCCGCGAAAATAGAAGACGCGAGGATCGTTGGAACCGTTGCTGGCCGCCACGTCGAACAACTGAACGGCGACCTCATGCCGGCCTGCAAAGAACGCGTCCTGGCCATCCGCTGTCAATTGCAGAAGTGCTCGATCTTTCTTGTGGGTTCTTGAAGACAACGCCGAGTTTCGTTGTGCCAGTCGGCGGTACTTCTCAAGAGCCTGCCGCACCGGACCTTGAACTCGTTCCAGAGAACGCGGCACGTTCACTCGCACAAGCCCGCTGTATTCCAAACGTGCGCCGGCTTCGAAATCGATTTCGGCCGCGTCCAGGTTTCCGCTGGCGTGACGGCTGAGGCCTCGGATGTAGTAGGCACGAGGGTCGCCCGTGCCGTCTTCGATCAGGCTGGTCAGCCCCGAGTCGGAGGCGTTGTAGTCTTTGGCGAAGTAAGCGGTCACCGCTGCGGCGTACTGGTCCGATGACGATTTGGAATCCTGAGCGTCAACCTGAAATTCGGGCATCAGGCAGCAGGTCAGCAGCAATCCGGTAAAGAGTCTGGACGACATGGCGTCGGCTCCGGCAGGTCAGGTCGCGAGGACATTCTGCAGAACCGACGTGAAAACGCTGGTTCCGCGATTGAGACAAACAAGTCCGAGCGATTCTACCCATGCCGACCTGAGCGAACCAAGCAGCGAATTCATGCAATTCGTTGATCCGCCGATTCTGCAATCGCTAATGACGACGAGGGAAAGGCTTCGGCCTGTGGCGAATCAGCCGGCTGTTCGCTCTGAGGAAACTTAAGCAGTCAGGCTCGTGGTCGAAGTGTAGGACAGATTGGGACTGCAAGTCGTTACGCCGAAGGCGTTATATCCATTAGCCAGGGGTCAGCGGCGCAGCCGTGCCAC
>CALDJX010000023.1 GCA_937899075.1 uncultured Planctomyces sp.
AGATTTCCATCGCGACGTTGTTCTCTCAGAAATCTTCAGAAGTCAGACTAATTCCACATCCATGCAGAACGTTTCTGAATGATGGGGGATATTAAACAGCGAGTCTCGGCCAATGCCGATTGGATTGTGACTCGCGGCTGTTTGATCTGACGCGAAGGTCGCACCCACACGTGCTCGTCTGGTGTGATTTTTATGAATCTGACGGTTGTCTGCAGGAATCCTCACACAACTGACTTCGGCTCCACTTTGGCGATTTGTCCATGCTCATCTCGTGGGTTGGATCAGTCAGTATTATCCTGACGAATGTGATGAGCGGCGTCCGATTCTGGAGAAGCAGAAATTAACTCGATTTGAGGTGGGTATTGTGAGCAACGAGACTCCGGTGGAAGAACTCTTCACGCAGATGGACAGCATACGCCACGCCGTTCGTCACAGTGCAGAGGAAACGTTACGGAAGACTACGAAGAAGCATCGGAAAGAACTGGTAGAGATTCTCCAGCGGCCTGAACGCCATCGCCACGTGCGGGCAATTCTGGAATGCCTGTTCCAATTCCCATCTCGCAAACTGCTGGAAGAGCTCACGTTTCTTCTCGACCACCCGAGCAACGGCGTGCGATACGAGTACGCTGAGATCGTCGCGAAATCGGGCAAAAGCTACACCGTGCCTCTCATCGAGGAATTCCTCCGCGATCCCAATCATCTTGTTCGACTCGGCGCAACAAACGGGCTGTCGGATCGAGCCGAGAGTTCGTTTTCGAAAGCCTTTGCTCGTAAGGTCGGGCCGTTTCTATATCGGTTTATCTGTGACTATCCCGACGACAACGCTCCGTGGCGCTACCATGCACTGGAAGTCTACGATCCAGTGCTGTTTCAGAAATACGAAGCGGCATGCGAAGAAGGAGACTCCTTACACCCGATTGTTCGCGAAGCCTTCGACGTGGGCGAGCATTTTGAGTCTCACCGCATGGCGGTCAGCGGATTTGAAACGCATCCGCCCGGACTCAAATACATTTACGCCACGCATTACGTTGACGCGGAAATCCGGAACGGCGGCATCAGTGAGCTCCATGGTAATTCTGCCTGGGTCTTGATGCCCGACGCGATCGAGGGCATGAACAGATTTGGCTGCCGGAAGCTGTCTGAGTGTCTGAAGGAGATCGTCTATTACTACCATCGCAAGGGACGATCCAAACTCAAACGCCGCATCACGGACGAGTACTTCAGTGACCTGCCGCCGCGGTGGAACAAATCGCTCGACGTGCTGGAAGACCAGTACTATTCCTCTTTTCGACGACTGAAGACCGACAACGTGTCGGACCTGTGGGACCGTGCGCTGACAAAGACGCCAAAGCTCTTTGAACGATCCGATTCTGGCGAGAATGAGTAAAGCGTTTGGCAATCGAGTGAGTCCGGCTAACGTTGTCGCCAAAACGTAATTGCTTCTGGTTTTATCGACCGGGTGCGAATCGACGCTGCATACCGGGTCTGCAACGAGAAGGCATCACGGACATCATCCGAATACCAGTGATTGGTTCATCACGTCGAGCAGCATTGGTTCGACCCCCTTTTTCAGATATCTTCCAAGGAAAGGATGGACCTGTTCTACCAACTGAAAGGAATCCGTTGTGTCGAAACGGAGTCGAGCGAGCAAGAAGAAACACGACAGGAACAAACGCAAGAAACACAAGTCGACAACGACGGTCGTCGGATCACGTCAGCCGACAGCTCGCATCAGCAAATGTCTCACAGAAGCAGACGACCTGATAGCGCGTCGTCGCCTGCACGAAGCGAGTGAACTGCTGCAGCGTGAAGGCAGAAAGCAACAACGCTCGCCCGAGCTGCTCGAAATGCTGCTTTACGTTTATCAGGAACTTCGCGATCACATGATGATTGCTCGCACTGCCGAGCGACTGGTTCGTCTCCAGCCAGGTAACGCAGACGGCTGGATGATGATGGCGCAGGGATATGCGTTTTGCGGTCGGGCCGCGATGGCCGCGAATGCCTATCGACATTTCCTGGAACGCTGGCCGGGTCACGCGAATGCTGTCAAAGCACGAAAGGCCGAAGAGATCGCGGGTGATGCCGCGGCCGAGCTGTTGACGGACTTCGGATTTTCGGAAGACGACTTTGACTGGCTGGTCCTGCACGACGAGATTTTGTTTGAAATCAGCGGGGGAGAATTCGAAGACGCGGTTTCAAAGTGTCGTGAACTGCTTAAGGCGAAACCCGGAGTCGTGTCCGCCCGCAACAACCTTGTGCTGGCTTTGTTCCAGCTCGGCCGCGGCACCGAGGCTCGGAAAGTCTCTCGTGAAACCGTCAGCACCTGGCCGGACAATCGATTCGCCGAAGCGTTGCACGGGCGGATCGAGTTTCTGACAGGACACACTGCCGAAGCAAACGCCATCGCCGACAAGATCGTTCGCCGTCCGTCCGATCAGCAGGACGCGGTCGCCGCTCAGGTGGAGTTGCTCGGTATCCTCGGACGTGACGACGATGTGCTGAGCGTCGTGAAGTTCGCGGAGCCGATCGACAAGGACCCTCGATGCTGCGCTGCGCTCAGACATTTCGAAGCTGTTGCACTGATGCGATCCGGAAGAGGAGCAGAGGCTCGGGCGTCGTGGAAACAGTGCCTGAAGGACGACTCGGGCTATACTCTGGCTGCAGAAAACCTTCACGATCTCAATTCTTCCGGTGGGCATGCTCCCTGGCCTGATTCGATTGGCAAATGGATTCCAAAACCCGTCATCGACCAGTTCGTGAATGCGCTGAAGTCCGGACAGTCCGGTGATTCAGACGCATTCACCAGGGCGGTCGAGAAGTATCCGTATTTTCAGACACTCGTCCCAGCGTTGCTTGACCGCGGCGATCCGGTCGGTCGCGAATTGGCGTTCCGGCTGGCCCAGGGTATCCGTTCGCCCGAGATGCTGGATGCACTCCACGATTTTGCGTTCAGCCAGCGGGGGCCGGACGATCTGCGTTTCCAGGCACTGACATATTTGAAGGAGAAAGGGCGGTTGGGTGCCGGTCCGCACCGATTGTACCGCGATGGTGACTGGGCCGAGATTCAGGTTGCGGGTTTCGACATCACGGACGAACCATCAACTCCGATTAACCCACAGACGGTTGAACTGCAGGCGGAAGGATGCGACGCGCTGGCCTCTGGTGAGGCGGCCGTGGCCGAACGAATCTTTCGCCAGTGTCTGGAGATCGACCCGGATGACGCGTCATCCGTGCACAACCTGGCGGGAGCCATCCTCCAGCAGGGGTTCGAACGGAAACCGGAAGCAGTTCAGTTGCTCCTCGAAATCCACGAACGGTTTCCAGACTACCTGTTCGCTCGAACGTCGCTGGCTCAGATTGCGATCTATGAGAACAACCTGGAACGAGCTGGTGAACTCCTGAGTCCGCTTCACGAACGTCAGCAAATGCACATCTCGGAAGCGATGGCTTTCATGACGGCCAACATCGAAGTTGCCATCGCCAGAGACAATTTCGACACGGCCGAAAAACTGCTGGACAGCATGAAACAATTTGACCCGGACGACCGTCGAATCGCTCAGCTCCGGAGAAAGATCGATCGCGCCCGCCAGCCGATCAGAAACTCGCTGAAAGGCTTTGCGAGCGGTCTGAGGCGACGATGACGCTGGCGGACAGCGATCTCGCATTTGAGAGAGAGGGAGAGGAAACGCTCTATTTCCGAGGGCTTACTCGCCGCCGAAGGGTGTGTTCGAGTTGGACGCGCGCTGCCAACTGTGTCACGAAGCGACTGCTCCCGCAGGGGGGCCTTGCCTGACTGAGTTGCCCAAGGCTCACGACAGAATGAGTGCATTGAAGGCCCGACCCATGAAACAATCCCGCGGTGTTCAGCATGTCAACCGCAAGGGCGACGTGTATTACCTGCACGAGGGGCAGACGAAGACCGGGAACCCGAAATACTTCTTCTCGAAGCAGGCCGCAGGAAGTCTCTGCAGCCAGATACCGGACGGCTTCGAGGTTTACGAAAACGTCCGCGGGCAGGTGTTCTGTCGGCGGATTCAGCCGAAGCTGATTGCCGATGAGGAAGTGGCTGTCGTCCGGGAAGCGATCCGGAAATGCGGCAAGGAGTATCTGGCGGCGGTGGAAGTGAAGAAAAAGGACATCATCGCATTCGAGCGAGAGCTTCCCGTGCTGCGCTTCACACTGGAAGACGATGCCGAGCGGTTGTATTCGGCATATCGGTGGTGTTTCCGCGGTTCGATCGACGACTGGTGGGAGTTGTCATTTGCTCCGAAACCGCTGGCGGAACTGGCCGTCCGGTACTGCCGGCACATCGGCGAAGAATCGTTCTACGAACTGATGTAAGGCGAGTTGCCGACGGCCGCAAAAAACAAATGCCGACACCGTCGCCAATGAGTCGCGTCCGTCTCGCTCATCGAAGTTCTGTGGGAATCGAATCGTCGTGATCCGTCAGAGTGAGTTTGACTTCTTCGTGCGCCCGGTTTGCGCGACCACGTACACGAAACTTTGTCGACTCAACTCGCTCCGGGCTGGTCGACCGATGCTGCGAAAACTGACGACAGTTGGGAGCGAATAGTCCGTTGATTGCGTAGTCAATCGGATCACATCAGTGCCATGCATCTCCCATGACAGCCTGCAATCAGTCAATCCGACCAAGGACGGTTTCGAGTGTCCCGTTTCGCAGAACCGCTCATGTTACTCTCGATATACGAGCAACAGCTCGCAGCAAATCGATGCGGCGATCGGTCGTGAATTCAAGTCGAGTTAACAGGACACGGTTAGAACTTTTTTGCGGATCTGTTTGCAGAGTGGACTACGTCGCTAGCGAACACTCTCGTCATGATGTAAGCACAAACGTCAACATTCACGTCACTAATCACCGCAACTCGAATCGGTTTGGTTGACGAACCTCGCTGCGGCCGAGGTGCCACCGTTGTCAGAGCCATAGATAAACAGCGTGTTGTCTTCCAGGCCCGCTTGTTTGATCTTCACGGCACGAGAGAAACGACCGCGGTAGCCTCAGTGTTGCTCCGCGTCCTCTCTGGTTGATCACCTGCCGCGAGCTTCGGACCACTTTGACTCGGCTTTGAATCCTGCAAAGCACTCGATCACTTGCTAATCGCACGACGTTACACACTTGCCAAGTTGTCGTGGTTGTGAGTAAGGAGTCGGACGCATCGAATTCGATCAGCGATTCCTGGACGTGATGGCAGGAATAATTCGCTCCGGAGCCGTTGTGAGCATTTTGCCCATGCCTTTGTTGTGAGATGTGATGGCGATGATCAAATTCAATTCGTCAATCATCATGATGAACTGACCACCGGCGCCGCGACCGGATTTCAGGTCGTACGTTTTTTCATCGACATTGACGTGATTGCGCCACCAAAAGAATCCGTACGACGTACCCTGCGGATTGGCATGGATTCTCGATGTCGCTTTCTGAACAAAGTCGGTCGGCAACAGTTGCTCGCCATCCCACTGTCCACCACTCTGAACGAGCATCCCCCACTTGATCATGTCTCGCGATCTCATGCTGCTGCCGGCGGCTGATTTCGGCAGACCACTCATGTCATCCTGCCATCCAAAATTGGAAATCCCCAACGGCTTGAGCAATTCTCTGGCGATGAATTCTCGAGCTGTCCCCGGCACGGCGGTTTCGAGAACCTGCATCACCATTGATGGATCGGATGACTGGTACTTGTACTGTTTGGAATCTGTCGTGACGGGGGCCGTGTTTTCAAAGTACGCCTGAATCTGCCCCTGGCCCTTTAACCTGCCCGGCGATTTCCGAAGTGTCGCAACCGTTTCCTTGTCAACGCGAATTCCCGAGTGCATGTTCAGCGCGTCGTTCAGCGTGATCGAATCACAGCCCGCGGCGATTTTGCTTTGATCGATCTCTTCCAAAAAGTCGAGCACTGGGCGATCGAGGTCGGACATCTTCAGATGGCCCAGCTGAATGGCGCGCCCGAGAGCCAATGCCGTATAAGACTTGGTGATCGACATTTGGTAGTGAGGATAGTTGGCTCGCCCACGTCGATAGTACGACTCAAAAATCAGCCGGCCGTCATGGTGAATCAACAGGCTGTCAACTTCACCGTGCTGTCCTGCGGCAATCTCTCGAGCTAGTGCCAGGATCGCCGCTTTGTTTCCGCTATCGCTTCCTGATTCGCCAACTTCAATTCCGTCCGCCATGTCCTCAGGTGCCGTGTCGAGAAACGGTCGCTTCAGATCGGGAAGATTCTGTTCTTTGGCGAACGAAACATCTTCAGACGACAAGTCCGTGACTTCCGGCGCGAGTCCATCAGCTTCCGCAAGTGCGCCAGCATCCTCCGCTTTCATTGCCTTGCCCGGCGATGGTTTGCTCGAAGAATTCTGTTGCTCGGCACGTTTTGCGAGTCGAGTTGCTCTGCGTTGGGCCAATTCAGCGTCGGTGAGTTCTCTCTTTGGTACGCGTGGAGTGATTGGTTCCCGCGGCGGCTTGAAATCATCCGTCATGAAGCTCGATGCAGGCAAACCGGCTGAGTTGACAAGACTGACCGCGGGATCAGGTTCCGACTTGCGAAAGAGGTACCGCACGTATTTTGGCTCGCTGATCTGCGGGCTGCTCATGTGAACCTGGTCGCCGACGATCTTTGCATTTGCCGGAACGTATTTTCCATCGTCGCCAGCAATTTCAAAGAAGTCGAGATTCGAGTTGTCGCCGGCTGGATTACTGAGTCCATCTGCGACATGGTCGAAGGAAAGCCGAGCTGTGTTGCCGCGAAACTCGACGTCTTTCAACAACGGTCCTGAATACTGCAGCTCCGATCTGCCGTAGTCTTTCGCCAGTGCCCAAAGAGCAAGCCGTTCTCCCGCGTGCCGTTTGTCATGAGGGTGCAGACTCGGGCCGTGATCGTAGAAAACGGCCATCCCTGTGTTTTGCGTCGTGCCCAACGCGCGTCGCATGGCATCTCGTAGCCACGGCCACTCGCCCGTTGCATCCTGGGTTGGAACCTGAACGAAATAGAAGGGAAACTTTCGATCTGGTAGTCCGCCGCGACGAGCAAACAGTTGTCGCCATTTTTCGATCATGAATGGAAGGAGTTGCCGATACTCATAGCCAGTCTGTGCTTTGGCATTTCGCTCGCCCTGGTACCAGATCACGCCTCGAAAGCAGACCGGTAAGATCGGATCAATCTTGTCGGCATACTGAACGCCAGGGTTGCGGTTCTCCTGCACGTCATTCCAGCCATCTGGAATGCCGAGCCGTTTCCGGATGACCTCCGAATCGTCTTTGGGAATCCAGGCCTGGATTGGCGTTCCCGAGTTGTATCGCAGGATCAGACCGACAGAGACATCCAGTTCACGGTACAGCCTTTCGCCAAAATAGAACCCAACACGGGAGATCGACCGTTGCGTCTTTTCGTCGATTCCCGTCCAGCCGAGTCGAGTGGAGACTCGCATTCGGCTCAGGCCCTTCTCGAAATACTCTGGTTCGATAAATCGATTCTTGCTCGAGTTGAACGAATCAGCCATGTTCGATTGGCCGCTGCACAGCCAGACTTCGCCAACCAACACTCCAGAAAGTTCGACTTTGTTCTTCCCTTCAACAACTAAAGTCTGTTCCTGGTTGGATGTGGCGAGCGGCTCCAGTCGAATCATCCACTTGCCGTCCGCGGCTGCCTTTGCGTGTTTGGACTGGCCTGCAAACGTCAGTGTGACTTCTTCGCCCGAATCGGCCGTTCCCCAAATGGGCACAGGCAATTCGCGTTGAAGCACCATGTTGTTGGAGAGGATCTTTGGCAGAGTCACGTCTGCGTGCGCCAATGATGGCGTCAGCACAAAGATCAAAACAAACAGGAAGCTGGTGAGTAGGGTTGTTCGATTCATTCTTGAATAGTCTGTCTTGAATTTTGGTGCGGGAACTCAGTTGTTCCGTGGCATTTTGACACTTCGCGAATCCTACTTGCCATCATTCCAGATGATGTGGGTCCCGCTTTTTCCTGGAACGATAATGTCCTTCCAGCCGTTGTTGTCGAGGTCGTGGACTCGAATCTGTAGTCCTATTCCGGGGCCCTTTCCCGCAGGAGCCGATGAGATCAGGTGCTTTGCCCAGGTCCCCGTTTCCGGTTTCCAGTCATAGAACTGCACCGTGACGTCATCTTCAGCACCGGCGTCGCGGCCAGAGTGGGCGTAGTAGCGTTTGCCAGTGATCAGTTCTGGTTGGCCGTCGTTGTCGACATCGTCCCAGGCCAACACGTGGCCCTGCGAGAAATTCTTGTCGATCAAATGCTGCCGCCAGGTCGTCGTCCCATCGGACTGAGACTCCAGTTGCTCGTGCCAGTACAGCCCGTAACTGTGACCGTCCGCCCAGACGATGTCGTTACGGCCGTCTTTGTTGAGGTCAACAACCAGAACCGGGCAGCTGGCATGAGGCAGATCGAAATCGTGGTGATACTGCCAGCGGCTGGAGAAAGGGGCTGCTTTGGGCTGCTCGTACCAACCGGCCTGGAACAGGATGTCCTGCTTACCGTCTCCGTTGATATCGCCGAAGCCCATGCCGTGCCCGTTGGTGCCGACTTCGGAAACGAGATGTTTCGTCGCGGTCACTATTCCGTTTTCGCCTCTGACGAGACGGACAATCTGCGTGGGGTTCTTCACGTTCCAGGAGTTTTCGATGAACTCCGGCATACCGTCTCCGTCGATGTCGTGGAGAAAGGTGGCCTCGTTGTGCGACGTGCCAGTGTCAATCAGCTGATGAACTGGCCAGGCCTCGACGTCGTAATTCCCCGCTCCCCGGTTCTCATACCAATTCACAATGGAATTTGTGAAAGCTCCAGCGAGCACGTCGAGGTCACCGTCACCGTCCATGTCGTAAAGGTGCTCGGAGTTATTCTGCAGGTAGTCAGCACCGAAAGCTTCGAGTCCGCGAACCGGGCGTTGCTTGAAATCGGGTGCCTGATACCAGAACTCACCGGCGGTAATGTCGAGTTTGCCATCGCCGTCAATATCACCTACGGCAATACCTTCGTTGTTGTCTTTGTGAAGCAGCTGCACACGCCACTTGTGCTTTGGTCCGCCATTGGCCTTGCCCTTCGGCTGAGCAGATGCGTCAACAGCGATTGCTGAGATAAGAATCGCGGGTATGAGGTACTTGAGTTTCATGGCTGACAGGTCCTGAGTTTGCTGAATTGTCCGTCGACGGCACCAGTGCCGCCAATTTCTGTACTGGGTGGCTTACTTGTGAAGAAAATCTTGTTCTTTCAGGAAACTATCCATCACGTGCATGAGAGCCGCATAGTGATCGAGATTGAAAATGAACCAGCCGTGCCGGCCACCTTCGAAAGTAAATATCTGGCAGTCGTTGCCGGCAGATTTCGACAGCTCGACAAACCGAGCGGCACCCACGTAGGGCGTTACCGTATCCCCAGTGCTGTGGCAGATCAGCATCGGCGGCAGCCCTCGCTTAACATGATGCAAGGGGGACAGTGCTCGCCAGCGTTCGCCGATCTTCCTCTGACCGTATCCGTCGGCGGAAGTGTCGATTACGGGATTCAGCGGAATGAGCAGATCCGGCACGCAGGAAACAGAAAGGTCGTCCGTTGATTCATCAACATCCGGGCTTTTTTCAAAGACGGCAGTCGCCAATGCCACATGACCGCCCGCCGAGCCGCCGCACACCGCTATCCGTTTCGGATCGATTCCCAGCGTCCGTGCATGAACCCGCAGCCAGCGTACCGCCGAACGACCGTCCTTCACGCAGTCGAAGACAGTCACACCAGCCTTCGCATTGATGAGTCGGTATTGCAGGCTGATCGCAAACATTCCCTTTTTCGCGTAGTGAGCGGCGATGGTGTAGAACTTTCGTGGCTCTCCGCCAGTCCAGCCGCCGCCGTGAATGATGAGAAAACACGGTCGCCGGTCTGTCGCAGGATCATGCCCTTCCGGCTCGAAGATGTGGAGTTCGAGGTCGCGTCCCCCCACCGACTTGTAGACAGCTTTTCGAGTCGGCTCGAGCTTCGCTGCCAGCGGCTCAAGAACGCGGGTGAGCTTCGTCTGCGATTGAGCAAAAGCGCCAGCGCGATCCGACACAAATACGCTGAACGCGAAAAGGAAGAAAAACGCCAACCGATAATTGAGTTTCATATCAGATATGACCTGAGTTCGTAGGCCGGACAGCTGACGCCATTTATCTCACGAACAGCCTATAGCCGCGAGCGAACACGAGGATTCTCACACGAAGGCACGAAGATACAAAGTGATCCAACCTTCTTCTTCGTGGCGTCGTCTATTCGTGCGAAATTCTAAAGCCGGCGATCATTGGTCCTTTTTCGTCGGTGGAAATCGCTTACGGCTATCGCTGTCGACCGGCTTGCCGTTGCGAACACTCCACCACTCGACCGCCCGGGCGGAGTCGTAGCTCGGGTTGGGAATCGGCATGCGAGCCAGAGTGTCCTGACGCCATGCCTGCAGCTTCTTCTTCAGGTCAGCAACGCGACCGGGGCGTTCGGAAGCAAGGTTCTTTGTTTCCCCGATATCCTTGCCGATCTGGTATAGCTCGATGTTTTCCGTGCCGTCGAGGTACTCGATGAGTTTCCAATCACGTTCGCGAATACTGCCCGCTGGTCGATCATGGTGGTAGTGCGGGTAGTGCCAGTGCAAAGCGTCGCGAGCGAGTTTCGTGTTCGGGTCGGAAAGCAGCGGCTGCAGGCTGAGTCCGTCGATCGTTTGGTTGTGCGGCAAATCTCCGCCAGCCAGTTCAACGACGGTCGGATAGAAGTCGTAAGTGATTGCCGGTTCGGAACAGACAGTCCCGCCCTTGCAGAGTGGTGGATACTTCACGATCAGCGGCACACGAACTCCGCCTTCGTGTAATGATCCTTTTTCGCCCTTGAGTGGAGCAAGATCGGCAACCGTGTCATCCGCATGTTCGCGATAGTCGTAACGTCGATAGAGGCCGCCGTTGTCGGAAGTAAAGATGACCATCGTGTTGTCGCTCAGACCGGTGTCGTCAATTGCATCGACGATTCGACCGACCATGTCGTCGCAGTGTTCGATCATGGCGGCGTACACGGGATGCGGCAGTTCCCGTTTCTGCTCCGTTGCTTTCACGCGGTACTTTTCGACCTTGTCCGACATAGCCCCCAGCGGAATGTGAACGGCGTAGGGCGACAGCATCAGAAAGAACGGTCGCTCGTGGTTCTCTTTGATGAAGTCGACACATAGGTCAGCTTCAAAGTCCGTCCGGTATTGATTCGTTCCAGGCTGCAGATCAGGCCGTCCCTGGACGCGGTACTTACCTGGAAGATGCGGCCCATTGATCACAGCCGAGAAGTCGTATCCCTGGCGATCAGGTTGATACTGCGCCCCGGTACCGAGATGCCACTTGCCGACGTAGCCCGTTGTGTAGCCCGCCGACTTAAGTGCTTCGCCAATCGTCACCGTATCAAGTGGCAGCGCCATGGTGGGACGCGGCGTAATCACTCGCTCAAACGGTCGCCAGTGACCGGGGATGTGAGCGGTGATTCCGATCCGAGCCTGATTCTGTCCGGACTGCAAAGCACATCGCGTCGGCGAACAAACGGCTCCGGCCGCATAGAAATCCGTAAAACGGACGCCCTCGGCAGCCAGCTGATCAATCCGAGGCGTCTCGACGAAATCGTTGCCATAGCATCCGACATCCTTCCAGCCCAGGTCATCAATGAAGATGAGCACGACGTTTGGCTTGTCACTATCGTCAGCTGCATCTGCCGATAGTGTGAGAAAACAGACAAGCCCGGGAATAAGGAGGCGAAGCAGACTGGGAGAGCAGTTCATCTATGGTGTCCTGTGTTCTTCGTTGTCACGCAAAGGAATCATTCAGCGCAGGGCAATGTGATTTCTATTCCATTACCCTCAATTTCTCTGACTCTCAGCTACTCTTCGCATTTCCAGAGACGGACCGAGTCAAAGACGATCCGGCAATTCGGACCTCCTTTGAACGTAAACCTCGGTCCGAGTTTATCCTTTTCGTTGATGATCGTTACCGCCTCGTGCTTGTAGGTCTTGCTGTAACCGTTGACGCCTATTTTGATCTCACCTTGTTTGTATTCGATGACCAGATCGATCCACTCACCGAGATTCATGCCTGATTCGGGCTCGGTGAAAGATGGGCCATCCGGCAGTTTGATTCGATGGCCTCCACCTTCAAGGTAGTTGAAGGCGATCATGTGGTGGCCAATCTGAAAACTGGGCCTGCCGGGTGTGAGCTTGTCCGTCTCGAACCTGTAACGCAGGTGACAGACAAACGCTTCCGGGATCCGATTGAGGTGGACGACCGGTTCGAGTCCAAGGTGATGATCGCGTTTGAGCACCTTCATCGCCTCTTCTTTTGATTTGAACCGTGCCGTCACAACCAGCTTGCCGTCCTTGATGTGCCTGTCTTTCGTCGGGGCACCCCAGCGTTCTCTGTTGTATTCCCCGTCGAAGTCGTCCGAGTAGATAAGTGTGCCTTTCTCAAACTGCTGAGACTTGAAGGCCGGATCGGCGGCACGCGTGCAAGGACATAGCCCGAAGAAGAGGACGGCTGCGAATGTAATCGCGTATTTCATGGTTCAGATTTCCTGATTGTCTGACAGTTGATTCTCGAGAGTGTCGTCCGTTCGCAATCAAAGCTGGATTGGGATTGCACACAAAGGCACAAAAACACGAAGCGGTCGTGCAGATCAATGTTTCATGCTCTGTCTTTGTGTCTTCGTGCGAGCCTGGTCTCTCGCTTACGCGTCGGGTTACCTTTCTCACTTCGTCCGGAACGCTTTGCTTTGGACGAGGGAGTGAATGAACTCGCTGACGGCAAACTGTTTGGTTTTCGCGGAGCTGACAATTTCCTTTGACAGTTCCGCATCGGTGAAACCGAAGGGGCGGCCTAAGGCGTACTCGATCAAATGTTCGGTGAGGCCGCGGGCGAAGTCTTCTTCTCGTTCGGCGATGCGGTCGCGAAGTTCGTGGTAGTTGCTGAAGGCTGGGCCTTTGTGGAATGCCCCTGACGCGTCGATCTCCCACGTCTTTCGTTGGCCGACTCCTCTCCCTCTCGTGTCTCTCATTTGGTAGTTGTCTTCAGTCCGCCACTTTCCGGCGGCGTTGAAGTTTTCGAGTCCGAAACCGATTGGGTCGATCTTGCGGTGGCAGCTTGCGCACTGCGCTTCTTCCTGGTGTGCCAGGAGTCGTTCCCGCGTAGTGAGGATCTGGCCTTCAAGACGTGAGATTTGAGGAACGTTGGGCGGCGCTGGCGGCGGCGGATCGTTTAACAGATGACGCAGAACCCAGGCTCCGCGTTCGACGGGGCTGCTGTTGACGCCGTCGCTGCCCATGGCGTGGATGGCGGCCATGCCGAGGAGTCCGCCGCGCGGGGAATCCTCTGGCAGGGAGACCTTCTGGAACTGATCTCCCGTGACGCCGTCAATGCCGTAGTAGTTGGACAGGAGGCCATTGACGAAAACATGGTCGCTTTTCAGGAGCAGGCCGATCCGACCAACGCCAGAAGTCGGTTGACCTGGTAACACGACGCGTGAGCGAGGGATGTCGGTGGAGTCGGTCCCTCGCTGACGCGTCGGGTTTCCTTCTGCGATCCCCTGACGAAGCAGGTAGGCGAAGGAGTGGTAGACCTCCTGGCGGGCGGCGGAGCGAGTGCTTTCGTCGAAGTCGCGGTGCAGCGTGGTATCGAACTGAAAGAAATCGAGGC
>CALDJX010000024.1 GCA_937899075.1 uncultured Planctomyces sp.
TCAACCGGGACTTCTAATTGTCGCCAACCGGGAAAACTAATTGTCGCTACACACGTTCGAGGCGATCGCCTATCGTTGTGATGGCTTTGTGGTGCTATACTCATTCAGTGCCTCGTGGCCACCATTCTTGAGAACGCCACGCCCCGCCGAAGCACAGTCATCCTCGAATCCCTCCACTAAGTCCTTCCCCGTTCGATCGCCCCTTCGTCAGTGCACATCGATCGTACGCCGGAGCTGGCGAAGCACGACAATCAGCTTATGAAGACTCTAAAGATCATTATTCTGCTGGTGCTCGGCAGCGCCAGCATGATTCTGGCAGCCGACGATCGGGAGACTCCGATCTCTTTGGAAACGGCCAAAGAGTCAGGGCGAATGAAGTCCCGATTTCTGAAAGTCACTGAAGCAGATGTGCCAGCCACACGTGGCATTCCCAAAGCTAACCTTGCTTACTTTCAAGAGTCGGTTGGGCCGGTCCTGATCAAGAGTTGCTTAGCCTGTCATGGGCCCGAAGAGTCCGAGGGGCGACTGCGTGTTGACAAACTGAATCCTGACCTGCTGACCGGTCCTGACGTAGAGCGATGGCGTGAGATCTACAACGTCCTGAGCAATTCGGCGATGCCGCCCGTGGATGAGCCGGATTTTGCGCTGGCCGACGCAGATCGCGGCGGCATTGTTGACTGGCTCAGCGACGAGTTGAACAAGGCTTCTGTCATTCGTCGCAACAATAAGGAACACTCATCTTTCCGCAGGATAACGAAGTACGAATACAACTACGCACTCCAGGACCTGCTTGGATTGCCCTATTCCCTCGCGGACAAGCTGCCGCCCGAAACGGCATCCGAGGACGGTTTCAAGAACAGTTCGGATTTGCTGCAGATGTCTGTCATGCAGTTCGAGACCTATCGCGAGATTGGATTGAAAGCTCTAAAGCGAGCCACCGTTACTGGCGAGCGTCCGAAACCCGTTACCTACATCATCTCGATGCAGGACGAGATGGATAAGGCGACATCGGGAAAGGACGACAAGACATTCGGTAAGAATGACGATGCCTACAAGAAGAACAGGCAGCGGCAACATCTGTTGAATCGAGCGACCGGCGAGGGCGTTCCTTTCTCCAATGGAAAGCCGATGCCTCAGCCTGAGGCCGTCGCGGGGCAGACTCCCGGCGTTTCTCCGGTTGTGCTGGCTCTTCCCCGGTCCAACGAGTTGAAACTGAATCTGGATCGCTTTCTTCCCGACGAAGGCATCATGCGCGTTCGCATTCGAGCCGGGCGTTCGACGATGAATCCTGACGAGTACGCGAGCCTGCGGCTGGTGTTCAGTGCTCACACCAGTAACAACGCCAACTTCTCGAACGTCATCAGTGAACGCGACGTACCGGTTACGACATCCGCAGACGATCCTCAGTTCATCCACTTCGATATCCCATTGGGAGACATCCAGCGCAACCCGTTTCGGAAGCTGGCCACAACATTTCCAAGACGCGATGAATTTCTGCACATTCACAATGTCTCCAACGCAGGCGGCCGGGAAGAACCTCACCATGTTCTGATCGACTACATCGAAATCAGCGCTCCGTTCTATGAGCAATGGCCGCCGAAAACTCATACCGATATTTTCATTGAGAGCGACAATAAAGGCGACGAGGACATCTATGGCGTAGAAGTTCTGACCCGATTCCTGAGACGTGTCTGGCGTCGTCCTGTCACTTCTCAGGAAGTGGATCAGTTCATGGCCCTGTTTACGACACACCGACCAGGGTTCTCGAATTTCGAAGAGGCCATGCTGGAAGTTCTGGCGACAGCCCTGGCCACGCCCGAGTTCCTCTACCTGACTCAAAGAGTTGCATCTGATGCTGAAGGCTCGGACAGGATAAGTGACGTAGAGTTCGCCAGCCGGCTTTCATTTTTTCTGTGGTCAAGTATTCCTGACGACGAACTGCTGGCACTTGCGGAGCAGGAGAAGCTAAGAGAACCAGCGGTCTTGACGACTCAAGTCAAACGTATGCTGGCCGACCCTCGTTCCCGTCGATTCTCTCTGAATTTCGTTCAGCAATGGCTCGGCATGGATGGCCTGGACAGTGTGACCCACGTGACCGACAGCTCATTGCGAGAAGCGATGCAGGAAGAGCCCGTTGCCTTTTTCGACGAAGTCCTGAAACGCAACGGCAGCATCATGGATTTCATTCATTCTGATTACGCCATGGTCAATGAACGGCTTGCATCGCACTATCAGATTCGGGGGGTTCATGGTCCTCATTTTCGCAGTGTGCCAATCGAGCCTCAAACGAATCGGGGCGGCCTTTTGACAGGTGCCGCGATCATGGCAATGAACTCAGATGGCAAGGATTCTCATCCTCTCAAGCGTGGCGTCTGGATGCTGGAACGCATCCTTCACGACCCACCGCCTCCGCCACCGCCGAATGTCCCGGAAGTCGACCTGACGGACCCGGAGATTCTGAAAATGACACTGAAAGAACGGATCGCGGATCACCGGAATAAAGCTGCCTGCGTGTCGTGTCACTCACGAATCGATCCGTGGGGCATCGCGTTTGAAAACTACGATGCTCTCGGAGCCTACCGGACTCAGATTAAGAACCAGCCCGTGGATGCGATTTCAGAACTGTTCAACAAGCAGACGCTGGCCGGAATGGACGGGTTGAAGCGATATCTACTCACGTATCGCCAGGATCAGTTTGCCAGAGCCATCGTCCACAAAGTGACCGCTTATGCTCTCGGGCGACCACTTTCTTTTGGTGATCGCTCTGACGTTGACAGCTTGACTGCACAGTTCAGAAAAACGGATGATCGACTGGGTGATTTGATCCACCTGGTCATCGGCAGCAGGATCTTCAACTCGAAGTAAGAGTCAGGAACAGACCATGAAAAACAAATCGCCATTGCTGAGTCGCAGAACATTTCTCCACGGCACCGGTGTGGCCCTCGCTTTGCCCTGGTTTGAGACGTTTGCTGCAGGCAGTCCTGGTCCAGATGAAACTCCGAAACGTTTCGTAAGCATCTATCACCCTGACGGTGTCGGCTTGCCGGTCAAATCCGATCCAGCCTGGAAGGATTGGAGCTGGTTTCCTCGAGGTGGCGAAAAGGATTTCCAACTGACCAAAGTGCTCGATGTGCTTGAGCCCTTGCGCAGCGAGATCACGATCTACTCCGGGCTGTCACACCCTGCCGCAAGAAAAGTCCATGGCCATTCAAACGCCGATCAGTATCTGACGGGCGCTGCAACGGGAGGTCAGGGGCCGTATAAGAATTCAATCTCTCTTGATCAGGTGTACGCGGAGCACGCTGGAGAATTCACTCGACATACTTCTCTGGTGATGTCGACCAATGGAGGCATTGGCGGTCCTCGTGGCGCTCAGACTCAATCCTTCAATCGTGAAGGACGTCCGATCCCGGCGATGAATAAGCCGAAGCAAATCTTCGACACGCTCTTTGTGACCAGCAGCAAAGATGCCGCCGCAAGACTGGCAAGAAGTAAGAGCTCACTGGATCTCTTAATTGACAATACTCGATCGCTGGGGCGACAGCTCTCAAAACGGGATCAGGAAACGCTCAAGCAGTACCTTGACGCGGTACGCGATACGGAAGTGAAGCTGGCGAAGGCTCAGAAGTGGATCGACACGCCTGTCGCCAGGGTTGATACCCAACACCTGCATTTAGAGGCCGAGCCCAAAGAAGCCAGACTTTACTTTCAGACCATGTATGAACTTATCTACCTCGCCTTTCTGAGTGATTCCACTCGTGTGGCGACGTTTCAGTTGGGGCGAGAAAACGGCGAAGGTCCGCATGACCTGTTATCAAGGGCCGTCGGCCTTGGAGGTGCTCACGGCCTGACACATGAAGTCAAGAAACCCAAAGGTTGGGAAAATCTCGGCACCTACAATCGCTATCAGGCCGAGGAATTCGGTCGTTTCGCACAACGACTGAAGGATACTCCAGAGCCGACCGGCAAAGGCAACATGCTGGACAACACGTTTGCAATGCATGGCTCCGCATCCAGCAGTTTTCACCTCTCGCGTAACTATCCGATTATTTCGGCCGGCGGTAAGAACCTCGGCTTCACAAATGGCCGGTATCTGAAGTTCGGCATTGGGAATGAAGACAATCAGGCCGGTGCCGGAATCGTCAGTGATGCCGGATGGCGAGGCAGGATCGAAGCAGAAGAACTTCCGCTTGCACAGCTCTTCGTCACCATCCTGCAGAGACTGGGCGTCGAAACCGATTCGTTCGCTGGGTGCACGGGAACGTTGAGTCGCGTTTAGGTTAAGTCCGTTTAAGTCGCTTCGTAACGTGCGAAGGCTCAACGACGAACGACTGGAAAGAGACCGCGGTGGTCTGCGTGATCTCGACAAGCACGTTGTGACCAGCGAAACGTTTCGCTCGAAGTGACGCCGCCTGCCAGTTTCACCAGCCTGAAATTAACCGGTCGCTGGCAGGAACCTGCTACAGCAAACCGGCTCGTTTTCGCAGGAACAGTTCGGTGGCAACAAGCAGGACGATCGCCAGCAGCCAGCCGTAGGATTGCCAGACCGAAGTCGAATCCATCGTGGTGACGATCGCGCGCCGGCTTTTCAGGATGCTGAGCAACTCTGCGAATTCCTGCTCGGTGAAGTATTCACCGTTTCCTCGTTCTGCCATTTCTTCCAGCAGCCGCGGATTGGCATGCGTGACGGTTTCTTCGATCGAGGTCGGTTCGATGACTGTCAGAGGAATCGTCGTGTTGTCCACTCCGGCCAGGCTGACTTCGTAGTTGCCGGGGGCGAGGTCTTCGATCAGCTCGTTTGTGCGCAGGACTTCTTCGCCGTTCCGCATGACGACGGCTTCGAAGCGAGTGGCCGAGGATGATTGGCGTGCCTCGTAGCTGGATTCGTGAGAATTCAGCCCGGCCGACTGAACTCTCACGAGTTCAGCTACGGAGGAATCGTCGCGAGTAGCGAAGCGGGCGCGGACGGTGGCTGTTTCGCCCTGGCGGATTCGTAAGCGGTCGAGGTCGAATTCGGCATCCTCGGTTCGAACCAGAAACGGCTCTGCCATGACCCAGCGAGCGAGTTGCTGCCAATAGCGTGTGTGATACTCGTCGCCCTTCTGATATCTCCAGCGCCAGCTTTCGTCGCTGGAAATATAGAGGACACGACCGGCCCCCAGCATTTGTGTGATCAGCAGTGG
The DNA here is from genome assembly GCA_937899075.1 of uncultured Planctomyces sp. Taxonomy (GTDB): domain Bacteria; phylum Planctomycetota; class Planctomycetia; order Planctomycetales; family Planctomycetaceae; genus JABMPE01. The sequence continues at coordinate 5,184 of CALDJX010000024.1, forward strand.
CGTGTTGCCCGTTTCGCTGTGAGCTTCGACAAGGATGGTCGCTCCGGCTTTCGGTCGGGCGCGAATCGCGCGATGCGGTGCAGGGAGGTAACTCCAGATGGCCTCATTGTCCGCCTTGTTGGGAGCCAGCGTGAGGGCCGGTTCGAGCGAGCCGTCTTTGGTCAGCGCGAGATGCGGACGGTCAAGCCATTGCGGCGCATCGAACCACGTCACAGGCGACAGCGGATGGTCGGAAAGCAGGCCGCGGAGTTCTTCGCGCGGGCCGTCGATGAGAATCAGGCCGCCTCCTGCTCGGACGTGTTCTTCCAGCCAGGCGAGGTGCTGGTCGGACATGACCTCGGAAGGAACTTCGCCCAGGACGACCAGGTCGTAGCCTTTAAGAGTTTCCTCGGCGGGCAGTACTTCCTCGTGCGGGGCGAAATTGGCATCGGTTCGCCATGTCGGGTCACGGCGGAAAATGTTTCGAAGATAGCGAGAATCCCAGCGAGGACGGCCGTCAATCACGAGCATGCTCGATTGCGGCGGCGGACTGAGGAAGACCGGCATTGGCATCGTGTTGTTGTCGGTGCGGGCTTCGCCGTCGACTTCGTGAATCCGAGCGGACAGACGGAGAAGCGACGGCAGTTCTTCCGCATCACTTGAAATGCGGAAGGCAAACGAGAGCACACGGGCTCCGCCGCCGGACGTTTCGACTTCGTCGGTCCAGAGAACTTCGCCCGAGCCCTGGTCGCTGATGTCGACCTTGAGCGTTTTCCCAGGCGGCATCGAGTCGTAGATTTCCAGGGCTCCCGAGATCGTAGCTGTCTATTCGGTGAAACGCGCGCTGCTTGAAATCTGCGAGTCGGTTAT
>CALDJX010000025.1 GCA_937899075.1 uncultured Planctomyces sp.
GTGTAACTCTGGTTCTCGATCAGCGACACCGCATTCCGACGATACTCGTCACTGTAACTGCGACGAACATTCTTTACTGATTTCTTCGACATCTAATTGCGCTCCTTGCGTGCAGCATAACACGCTTAAATGAGCGCCCACTATTCACCGGGAAGTCCAGTTGTAAGCATTGAGTACTTCGTGCATCGAATGTCCCTCTCGATTCGTAATTGACAGATCAACGAACCTGCCTGAAACGCAAACCATCTTCCATGCCTATGCCTAAATGTTTTGGCGGGATGACGAGGCATCGAATGTCTGGAAAAAGGGGCCCGTTGGATTTTGGACGCTAACCCCCTTCTTAACTGGCGCCAAGACCATATTGATTTTTGTCGGGCAAACGCTTGTCATCGTTGACCAGGAGTTCACAGTCAAACTTGAATTGCAGGAGAGTTCCGTCGAAGTAGGCCAAATACGGCATGCAGGCAAGTCGAGCATTTGGCGTTGGCTTCACCGCCGCAAAATTTGCAGCAACCCCACGAAAGAAACAGACCGGACACTTGGCTGAGGTTGTGTCAGTCGTCAGCTAAGAGAGCCAGCGATCCGGAAAAAATCCAAAAACTGCTTTAATCAGAATGTAAACCAAATTCAAGCCGACGCTGAGTCCGAAAGCCTTGTTGTAATTGAATGTCGGGTGGTGATGGCTCATGTTCGCTTTCAACGCACCAACTTCAATGAATGTCCGCCAGGGGGTGCTTTGATGTCGTGGTTGACTCGGAGGTGACTGACTGCCGACCTGATTTTTGCAGTGCGTCTTCCACTTCCAGTATATGCATGGTCGTCTTGATGACGGAATCCGGATTCAGCGAAATGCTGTCGATGCCCTCCTTCACCAGAAACTCCGCGAATTCCGGATAGTCGCTGGGAGCCTGACCGCAGATCCCAATCTTTGTGTCTGTTGCCTTGGCCACTTTCACCACCCATTTGATCATTCGCGTGACTGCGTCCTCGCGTTCATCGAAAATGTGGGACACAATTTCCGAATCACGATCGACTCCAAGTGTCAGTTGCGTGAGATCGTTTGAACCGATGGAGAATCCGTCAAAGATTTCGGCAAATTGGTCAGCACACATGACGTTGCTGGGAACTTCACACATCACGTAGACTTCGAGATCATTTTCGCCGCGACGCAACCCGTGCTGGTCCATTTCTTTGAGAACTCGGCGGCCTTCTTCGGGAGTGCGGCAGAAAGGAATCATCACCTTCAGATTCGTCAGACCCATTTCGTCTCGCACTCGACTGATAGCGTGGCATTCCAGAGCAAAGCAGTCAGCGTAGCGTTCGTCATAGTATCGCGATGCGCCGCGGAAGCCGATCATCGGATTCTCTTCATGCGGTTCATATTCCGCACCACCAAGCAGGTTCGCATATTCGTTCGTCTTGAAATCGCTGCACCGCAGGATGACGGGCTTTGGATAAAAGGCCGCAGCAATCATGGCGATTCCATGCGCGAGCCGCTCAACGAAGAAGTCTGTCTTAGTGTGATAGGACGCAGTCAGCTGGTCCATCTTTCGCTGCTCTTCCGGATCACGCGGCTTGTCGTATTCGATGAGCGCCTTCGGGTGAATTCCAATCGAATTTGTGACGATGAATTCTTCGCGAGCCAGGCCAACGCCATCGTTGGGAAGTTGAGAGAGCCGAAAAGCCTCATCCGGGTTGGCGACATTCATCATGATCTGAGTTTGGGGTCGCCTCAAGTCTGTTATGTCAACCGAATCGTGATCGTATTCCAGGAGCCCTTCGTAGACGTTTCCAGATTCGCCCTCTGCGCACGAGACAGTCACGGTCTGGCCGTCCGTTAGCACTTCGGTCGCGTTCAATGCGCCGACGACAGCCGGCAGACCGAGCTCCCGGCTGACGATGGCTGCATGGCATGTTCGACCACCGCGGTTCGTCACGATCGCGGAGGCCTTTTTCATGGTTGGTTCCCAGTCGGGGTCCGTCTTGTCAGAGACAAGTACATCGCCTTCCTGGAACGCCGCCAGATCTTCTACTCCACGGACGATTCGAACGACACCGCGCCCAATTCGTTCACCGACCGCTCGCCCGGCAACAAGTCTGCGCCCCTTCTCTTTCAGTCGGAATGTTTCCAACACGGAGAAGTTGCGAGTCGCCTGGACGGTTTCCGGGCGGGCCTGAACGATAAACAATTCGCCCGTCCGGCCATCTTTTGCCCATTCTATGTCCATTGGTGTTTGCCGATCGTGACGCTGAGAATAATGGTCTTCGATCACGCAAGCCCACCGTGCCAGTGTCAGGATGTCGTCATCCAACAGGGCGAAACGGCTTCGATCTTCTTCGCTGACCTGGACATTGCGAGTCATTCGGCCGCCTCCGTCGTCATAGATCATTTTGATCTCTTTGCTACCCATACGCTTTCGCAGTATGGGCCGGTAGCCCGCCTTGAGCGTTGGCTTAAATACATAGTATTCATCGGGATTGACGGCTCCCTGAACCACGTTTTCTCCGAGTCCATATGCAGCTGAGATCAACACGGCGTTTTCGAATCCTGTTTCTGTGTCGATGGAAAACATAACGCCCGAGGTGCCGAGGTCAGACCGCACCATCATCTGAACGCCGATCGACAGAGCAACGTCCAGGTGACCGAAGCCATGATCTTCACGGTACGAGATCGCTCGATCGGTGAACAATGACGCGAAGCAGCGTTTGCAGGTTTCGAGCAGCGCCCGCTCCCCTTCGACATTAAGGTATGTTTCCTGTTGGCCGGCAAAACTAGCGTCGGGAAGGTCTTCGGCAGTGGCGCTGCTACGAACGGCGACGTCGAGGGACTGCTGATCGTTTCCGCACAGTGTGCGATAGGCTGCGGTGATCTGATCTGAGATTCCTGCCGGTAGAGAAGCGTCCAGGATTGCGGCACGAATCTGTTTGCCTCGCTGCTGAAGATCACCGATGTCGCTCTTGTCGAGCCCCAGCAGAAGTGTACGAACGCGTTTGTCGAGCCCCGCGGCGTGCATGAATTCTCGATAGGCTTCGACCGTCACCGCGAATCCGTTTGGGACCAGAATACCGTGACTTCCAAGCTCTTGAACCATCTCTCCCAGTGAGGCATTCTTCCCACCGACGAGTGGAATGTCATCGATAGATAGATCAGCAAACCAGCGAATGAAATCGGACATTGTCCAGGGCCTGTTAAGAAGTTTGAGTTGTTACCGTTTGTTCCTGAGAGCCAACAGTGAAGAACAAACACAAGTGAAGTCCTGATACGGGCTTTAACGGTTCATTCCATTCGATGCGTTCTGTCCAGTCGTGAACACTCGTTGCAATCTCTGTTCCGAAGCGTCGACAAAGCAGCGGTGACTCTGGCATGCCACATGCATTCACTGAAATGACGGCAGCAGCACAACGACGTTGAGTCGGGACCCCGACCACAAATCCAAGCTCAACGCCGTTGATCACTTCATAGCCGCTGTCTCTGTCGAAACTCGACAATGATGGATGAGACACGGGAGCGTGTCACAATGTGTGACCATGTGGCACGTGTGAGCGATTCCGGCAAAGGTGACCTGCCGTTTTAGAAAAGGACAAAGCATGCACTTCGTAAAACTGGAAACCAGCGACGATGATCGACGTTGGATTAACCTACACCAGGTCAGCCGGGTCACCATTGGGATAGATGAGTCGGGTGTCGAAGTTCTTGTTGCAATTTTCGCAGACGGCGATGTGAACGACAGTCTGAAGATTCGCGGAACAGACGAAATCAACAAGCAGGCCATCGTTAAATTGGAACGGGAATTAAATCATCGCTGTGAATAGTCGGCGAACTGTGCGACCTGAATAGATCGGAAGATTACGATGTCAGTACCAACGAACGAAACAAATTCTGAAAAGACTGAAACGGCTCCGACCGACCATCGCGTCGTCGTATTCGGCGTGCCGGATGAAAACACACCGTTAAAGAACGTATTGATTGATGTGGCGGGCATGGACGCAGCAACCGCACAGGTGACAACGCGATCGTTGCCAGGCCTTCTTCCAGGAGCGTTGTCGCAGCACCAGGCCGCGTCCGTGGCTGCCAGCATACGGGAGATTGGGCTGAGTGCAGTGGCCGTTCCGGCCCTGGAAGTCCCCAATCTGTCGCAGGCCACGCAGATTCATCATGTGCGATTAGGCGACGGGAGCGTCGAAATCATCGACACCAGTGATCAACATTATTCTGTCGCGTCGGAGTCGATTCAGGTCATCAGTGTGGGTGTCGTCCCCTCGACAGCACCTGGCCACCGGCGTCCTGCGTCGTCGCTTGCAATGGGCAGTTCACACCACTCATGGAATGATGGAGCCCATGTCCCGCCTCGAAAACGGCCTGAAGCGTTTATTGTGCTGAGCACCGG
>CALDJX010000026.1 GCA_937899075.1 uncultured Planctomyces sp.
CACTACCAGTTTCTCGCCGAATTCGACGAAGCCCGCTACAAAGAAGTCATCGACCTGTGGGTTCTGGAGTTTGCTGAGCAATTCTCGTCAACCACATAATTGCAACAAACGTCCAACAATACGGAGTTCGAAATGTCACGAGCCGACCTGTTCCCCGCCTGTGCTTCGTTTGGCCCGATTTTCATTGTCATCGGTTGTCTCTTACCAAAGACGATTGCTTCCGGTCCGATGGCATTTGTCGGCGCAGGAGCAACGTCGTACGCGCTCCTAACGCTTTACAAAATGTTGGGCGAACTCCAACTCACTGCTGAACCAGAGCCAACTGTCACGCCGCCACCATCTACGGTCGACAATCCATGAACTAACTGAAACCTGCCTCCTTCGAAAGCACATCCATGAGCCGCGAGTCTGATCTTCAACGAGTTCTCGACACTGGCATCGTTTCAATCATCCGAGCTGACTCGGGCGAACAACTGGTGGACGTCGCAACCGCTCTCTATGAAGGCGGCATCGACGTCATCGAGGTCACGTTCACCGTGCCAGGCGTGCTCGACATCATCTCGGCCGTTCGCAAGAAGCTGGGCGACAAGATTCTGCTCGGAGCCGGAACGGTCCTCGATACCGAAACCGCTCGTGCCGCAATCCTTGCCGGAGCGGAATTTATCGTCACGCCGACCGTCAACGTCGACGTGATCAAAATGTGCAATCGCTACAGCAAAGTCATCATGCCTGGCGGATTCACTCCGACAGAAGTGCTGACCGCCTGGGAAGCCGGAGCTGACATTGTGAAAGTATTCCCGGCAGACACCGGCGGACCATCACACCTGAAAGCGCTCCACGGCCCGCTTCCCCAGGTTCGACTGCTTCCTACCGGCGGAGTCGATCTGGAAACGCTCCCCGGATTCTTCAAAGCAGGAGCCTGCGCCGTCGGCCTCGGATCAGCCCTCGTCGAAAAACAAGCGGTCGCCTCCGGCGACATGAACCGCATCAGCTCGCTGGCCGAACAGTACGTCGCCCTGGTCAAAAAGACCCGCGGTCAGTGATCCCAGACGATTCGACTACGACCGAAATGTCTGTATGGGGGGATTTACAAAGTGAATGACGATCCGAACCACGCGGTCCTCGCTGCCCCATGGAAATATCGCACTGTGGCGTTGTCGTTTCAATGTAACGGCGACCAGTTAAATGCCGAACTTGACCTTACACTGCGCAACGAAGAGACCACGGTACGCCTCCGCTTTTACGGCGTCCATGGATTGGAAATTGATGATGGCTTTCCTTGGGGTGGCTCTGGAATGCAAATACTCGACACCTCAGCACGAGGTATGGAAACCGCAAGGGTTCGCGTTTGCAGCTCCGAGCCAGACCCCGCTATCCGGTTCTGGGCACGCAGCGTGAAACGCATCTGCCCAGAAGAGAACATTGAACTCGACCACTCAGAAAGTTGATCCAACCCCAATAACTGCCGTAATTGGTCCCAACATCAAGCGCGTCGAGCCATCGCTTCCTGCGCGATCTCGGCACAACGCGCAACGTCCAGCGCCCTGCCCTCGCGACACCGCTGTTCGTATAGAACGGCAAAGTCCGGCGGGACTCGAAGAGTCCAGTTTGTGTCGTTGACCACTCCCGGGCTGTTGTAGAAGCCGCTCATGCCCAACAGGTCAGTAAAGAACACGGAAACATGCTGAGCATCACTGGCAAGGATTGCCGCGAAAAGCGAATGAATCAGCTCACCAGGGTCAGACGACACCTTCCGTACAAAGTCTGCTCGTGAGGCTTCAGGAATCAGCAAACGGTCTGCCAGATACTCACCCCAGTCGTGGCCGAGTCGCCCATCACACCAGCCTCTGGCCAGCATCCAGATTGGAGGCGTGTCATGATTCCCGATCATGATCCAGTCGTTCGGTCGTGCCTGTTCGATGCGGTAAACATCTTCGGGAGTGTCGAGCTTCGCCTTCTGAACAACTCGAAAACGACCAAGGCCGTGATGCTCCATCACCCGGCGTAACGGGTAAGGCAAGGTGCTGAGCACTTCGCAAGCGACGTCCGACGTCATGTCACCACCGGCTTCGCGAACACAGTCCAGCACGACGTCGATCAACACGGAGTAACGTTGCACCTGTTCGTCGGTCAGTTCCGTAACCCAGCCTTCGCCAAACGGCTCGCCAGACTTATCGAGCTGACCCGCGGTGGCGATGGCAAAATCAGCCAGTCCCGGATGCTCCGCAACGTTTGGCGATTCGTGCAGCCGAGACCCCGAGCGGACGCCAACATGCGAAGGCTGCACATCCCGACGATAAACCCACGGGCAAACCATACCGTGAGGGTGGTCGATTCTGACGCCGTCAAATCCGGACAGCATCCGTTGCACTCGTCGTCGCAGAAAGGCCTGAGCATTTCCCGACTCAATCTGCGAGGGATGAAAAACGGCATACCCCCACGGCTGTCCTTCCGGGTTTGTACGGCTCGGCGGTGCCCCCATCAGATAATCAGGATGAAACAACGACTCAAATTCCAGCGAGTCGTCACGTGCCATTCCAATCTGCAGATCGCCGTAAAAACTCAATCCAGGAAACGATGCTCGCAAGACACGCCGCTGCCGGTCAAGCACAAACTGAGGAAACGCAGCCTTCGCGTCCACGACTCCCGCATCGTTCTTCGCCAGCCACGAGTCATTGCTCTCGCAGAACGAAGCGAAATCGACATCAACCTCAGCCTCACATTCACCTCTCGCACGAAAGCAAGCAAACGCTTCATCCAGCGCCGACGAGACTTCGTCCCAAGCGTACTCATGATGCGTCCGGTACGTGCCATCCGGTCGGCCTTGAACGATTCCTGCCAGAGTTTCCCGACTGAGAATCCCTCGCCAGTACGAATCTTCAACCAGAGGTTTAAGAGCGACTGACCTGAAGTCGTGCGGAAACAATCGCCCGTCGTACGGACACGGAGTCGACCTGGCCGTCTGCCCTTGAGGCCCGAACTGAACCCCGTTGAAACCAAGTCCCTGCAGAAAACCAATAAACTCCGCAGCGCCGCGTGAATTCGGCGAGCCTCGCCCAACGTCCTCGTCTTCGGAAGAAGGAAACGCAGGATCGTGAATCTGCAGCACAAGCCGCTTGATTCCGAGCCGTTTCAAATTCTGACTCAACTCCGGCATGGCGATTTCCTTTTCACCTGGATCGAAGCGGTTCTCGCTTCCGGCAGAACATCCATGATCAGCTACGAAAAAAGGGGCTCGAAGCAGCACTTCGAGCCCCAACTGTTTTCAACCATCCGTCAAACCACGATTAGCCTGCCGCTGCCTGTGGAGTCGGAGGCTTGAATTTAATCTTTTCGATGTACTTCACAATGTTGCCACTGCGTTTGTCGACGCGGCCAGTACAGGCTCCCACAGCGTTAATGACATTACTGAAATGCAGGTTGTAGTCAGCGTCAATTTCGACAGCCATGTCCTTCGTGATCGGATCGCCCGGGCGACCAATCACTTTGAGGATTTCAATGTTCAACTGTTCGAAAGCTGCCGGCCCAATACCCAGATTCCGTTGTCCGAAAAACAATCCAGCCAGAGTTCCGTCAGGGTTCGCTTGAAGCTTCACCTTGATATCCGGAAACGGTGGAATCTCATCTGACGAAGTCGGCTGCCCGTTGGCAGGCATATTGATGTTGAAGTCGCCTTCCGGCTCTGAAATCTGCAACGTGATCATAAAGAAGATAAGGAGCTGGAAAACGATGTCGATCATTGCCGACATGTTCGTTTCCAGCTTTTCACCTTTTGACTGTTTTCTTCTCGCCATGATTTCAGCCTCCTCAGGCTGACTCGCATTTCATCAAACGCTGAATTTAATCTCACTCAGAACGGACCAGGTCTTTCTCTGGCGCCTATTCATCAGGACCCGACATCGCCGACATCGCGAACGTCTCGAACCCAGAGTTTTGACAAAGCTTAATCAACTCCTGCACGATTCCTGTTTGGACTTCGGCGTCTGCGCGGACTTTGACGGTCACTTTGGCTGGATCAATGCCCTTGTTCTTGAACAGGACGGATTCCTTTTTAAGTTGCGCCCCAGCCGACAACGGCAACACCGGTTCCCCATTGACGAAGTTAAACAGCCACGGCTGCGTGTCTGTCTTTTCGCCTTTCATATCTCGATAGAAACCGACGTTCAGAACCAGCTGGTGTTCGACTTTGACTTCCGGCGGCTTGGCCAGCGTGTCACGCGGCAATTTGACTCGTTCGTCAGCTTGAGTCTCTTCGAAATTCGTAATCACCGCGAAGAAGGCGATCAACTGAAACACAATGTCGATCATGGGAGTCATGTCAACTTCAGCGTCAGGGCTTCCACTCGGTCGTTCACGTTTCGCCATTACCAAACCCGCCAGAACAAAAGAAATAACCCCAGAGGCATCAACGACACTGGGCAAGTTCTACACAACAGCTAACCCCGAAACCTACTCTTGCGGCGCGGCAGGAGCACCTGCGGGTGCGGCTCCACCAGCCGGTTTCGGTGGTGCTGCTCCCTGCTTGCCAGCCTGAGCGAATCGGCCCATCAGGCCTTCGCTAACCATGCCGACTTCCAGCGTGAACCGGGCGATCCGGTTTCGCAGAATGGCGTAAAATACCATCGCCGGAATGGCAACAGTCAGCCCTTCGAGTGTTGTAAATAGAGCCGAAGAAATACCTTCAGCGAGTTCCGCTGGCTTTGGCGTGGTGGACGAGTTGGCGATGACACGGAAAGTCGCGATCATCCCGGAAACTGTTCCCATCAGCCCAAGCATCGGAGCAATGGCACTGATGAGTGCCAGGTAGCTCAAACGGTGTTCGAGAGCCATGTTCTCGTCGTCGCCGACTTCCTGCATGCCTTCAACAGCTTTGTCGTAACCTTGATTCAGCTTACTGAGGCCAGCAGCCAGAACACGTGCGACCAGTGATTCGTCAGATCGGGCTGTTTCGTAGGCTCCTTGATAGTCCTTAGCGTTCAGACGCTGCTCGAATGACTCGATGAAGGCCTGCGGCACAAAGTTCTCCCGGCGAACCTGCAGGATATTCATCATGATCAAAGCCACCATCATGAACGAGAGCAGAAGAATCAGCAGACCGAACGTTCCCGAAGCCTCAATCATCCAGGTCAGAAAGTTACGTTCTTCCGTGCCTCCTTCTTCTTCAGCGTCAGCTTCGTCGGCTCCGCCGCCGCCGCCAGCGTCCTCGGCAACTTCCTCAACGACTTCTTCGGTTGCTTCGTCAGCCGCTGGCTCGTCCTGAAATGCCTGAGCAGGTGCCGTAAAGATTGACATTCCGAAAAGGCACACAAGAAAGGCCAGGCCGACTGAGCGCAGGGTCGGCAGTTGTTGAATAAGACCCGGATGTTGCATCGTTTAGTTCTCCTCGAGGCGGTAATCGCTTTGCTGGTTTTTGTTACTGAAGTTTTACGGCGAAAGCCGCCGGACTACGGCAGCATCATTCTTTCACTGCGTGTTGACTAAACAAACTAATCTACATGCTGTTTTACGGAAGCTTCTTCGTCCATGGACTGTCTGGATAGTTCTCTTGAAGTTCCTGACGTGCAGCCAACCCTCGTTCTGCCTGGTCAGCACGGGGCCACAAAACGGCCAGGTTATAAAGAGCCTCAGCCAGGGGTACCTTCTCTTTTTCAAACAGAACCGGGACATGCAGATAGGCCAGGATTGCTTCCTTCAATTCGCCCTGACTCTTAAGGCAATCACCCTTCAGATTCCACGCTCCGGCCTGCACTGCCGAATCCTCAGGACTGGTTTTTGCAATCGCCTCACCAACGGCCTGCAACGCCAAATCGGCATTGCCCTGCTTCAATTGCACGGACGCTTTTCCAATCAATGCTTCGTTACGTTTGGAAACCTCGCCTGGCGATGTGCCTGACTGGCTAAGCACCTGCTCGTAAGCAGTCAGCGCCGCCGTTAGATCACCTTTCTGAAACGCCAGTTTGGCCGTCGAATTCTGAGCAGCCATCTTGTAATCCGACCAGGGGGCTCGTGCGAGCTTGCCGAAAGATGCCTCAGCTCCAACGAAATCCGCAGCAGCCAGTTGGACGGCCCCGAGCAACTGCAAAGCATCGAAGTATCGAAAATTGTCAGAGTGTGCTTTGACGAAGCCATCCAGTTGTGTGGACGCGGCTGCAAGCTTCGAGGCATCCTGCTCCAACGCCACGCGAGCATTAACCCGAGCGGTCAGGAACTCAATCTCGGTCTTGACGGCTGCATTCGTCCCAGCGTTTCCGGAACTCATCTTTAGCTGCTCCAACGCTCTTTCGAGGTTGCCGCCGTCTTCTGCGCTGCGTGCGAGATTCAATTCAGCCGGCTCAGCTCCCCAGCGCACGCTGATGATGTCGTTCGCCGGGACTTCGATCATCTCGCCGATCCCGGACTTCACAGACACCGACTGTTGAGCAATCGCCGTGATGTCTCCCTGCGCCGGCTTGCCACTCTTTCGATTGACGATGTCGACCGCCATTGCCTGGCAGGCCAAAGTCGACACAGCAAGCATCGCTGTCGCAAAAAGAGTCAGTCGTTTCATGTGATATTCCTTCAACTCCAAAGGAGCCGGTGGCTCATAAAATACTCGTCGCTTCAAACCAAACAATCTCTACTCTTTATTCGCCGTCTGCCTTCTTCTTTGCTTCCTCTTCGGCCTTAGCCCTGGCGGCTCGACGACGTCGAATCTTATCTTTTTCTTCCGGAGTCAATGGCCGTCTTGGCTTCTCACCTTTAGCCGCCGGCGCAGCAGTTCCGCCTTTTTGCGCAGTCGCCGGCCGTTTCTTTCGCTGCGGAGCTGCTGGGGGTGGAGCAATGACAGGAGCATCAATCGTAACCGAAGCCATCGCCGCCGAAGGCTTTCGTGATTTCGTCCCCTTCATGACCATAAAGCCACCGCCACCAACTCCCAGCAGAGCGATGATACCGAAGATGGCGTACGTCAAAGTCCCATCGTCTTTGCTTTTTACCTTGGCTTTCTTCGAGCCCTTCTTTGGTTTTTGCGAAGAATCCGAATTTGATGCGATCTTCTCCGGAACCAGTGGAGCGACATACTCTTGTGGTTTTTCAAGAGGCTCTGGAATCATCCCCAGGCCTGTCTGAATCTCTCGATAGATGCCGTCAAACTTCGGCCACCATTCGTCGCTGAAATCACTGGTAATGGCGACAAACGAAACCACCTGCGTCTTTGCAGTTTCCAGAGCCTCGGTCTTCTTCGCACCGGTCTGTGCAAGGCCAAGCTCCAGGTTGCACCGCGTCAGGTTATAGCGAGCTTCATAGTAACGATTCTCATAACGGTCTCGTGCGTCACTTCCGCCTTGAGCCAGAAGCGTCTGCATTCGGCGAGCGGTGTCGCCCCAGCCCCAAAGACCGGTCGTTTTGTCGCCGCTCATCGCGTCCTGATACTTCTTCCAGGAATCGCCCTGGCCGCTGGCACCCCAGTTCTGGAAGATGAAGTTCGCTTCGACCTGAGCATCCAGGCTGCGCGGGTTTTCCGCGATGATTTTCTTGACCAGCTCAAGAGCCTCTTCGAACGAACCCTTTTCGCGTTGACAATTGACAAGCCGCAGTCGGACCCCGGTCAGTCGAGCGGGATCGATGAACTTGGGATCCTCTTGTGCACGATCAAGAATCGTCTGGTACGCCTTCGCCGCCTGATCGTAAAAGTTTCCAGCAGTTGCCGCATCTTCTTTGCTGCTTTGAGCAAGTCCGTAGTAGGTTTCGCCGATCCAGGTCAGCGACCCGATTGTCTGATCCTGTCGCTTGGACAGCTCGCCAAGGAATGTTTCGAATGACTTGCGAACTGTATTGAACTGCTCAAGCTGATTCTGATTCTTGAGTCGCTCCAGTTCGTCCTGAAGTTGCTGCCCGATCTGCCGGTACATTTCAGTGAGGGCCTCACCACCACCGCCGCCGATCTTCTCCAGCGACTTCATCGCGTCCTGAGCTTTCTGCAGGTCCTGAGTTCCGACGTAGCATCTCAGCAGGAGCTGATAGGCCAGCGATGCAAATTCGATACTCTTTACTCCGCCGGTTTTCGGTCGTGTCTTTTCATCCTGGACGGCGATTGCTTCCATGATCGGGTGCGGCTGCGCACTCAGAATCTTGACACACTCGTCGTACTTGCCCGCCGATACGAGGATTTGAACCAACGAAAGTTTTGCAGCAACCAGATCATCACTCGCCGGAGTTGTGGCCGGTGTTTCTTTCTCCGACCGATCGATACCGGTCTTCAGAAACTTTTCGGCCGACGCCATCCAACCATCGAGGTCTGCTTGCGGAGGCTGATCAGCTGGCTTTTTGCTGGCCCCGTCAATGTACGCCGCCCAGTATGCCTGTCCCGCTCGAATCTGAGCATTCGTAAACTGCGATGCCGTTTCTGGCACCTGGCTGTACCACTCGGCGGACTGCCCATGCTGTCCCAACTGACCGTAGATCGTTCCCAATTGAAGGCGAGCGTCCATCGCGCGGTCGCTGCCAGGCCACTTTTCGACAAGGAACGTGGCGATCTTTTCCATCTGGGCGACGTCAATTTCCTGCTCGTCGCGTCGCCTAGCCTTCTCGTTGTCATTGAAAGCCTGAACGTAAGCGGCCATCGCCATGTAAGAACCGTCCTGAGCCTGGACGGGGTTTTCGTCGCCGTAGTTGTTCGCGAGGAACTCACCCAGGATCGCCGCTTCGTAGTTATTTCGCGACAAGAGGTGCATATATGAAAGGTAGTAGCGAGCGAGATTCAGATCGCTGATTGGCGTGTCTTCATCTGATAGTCGAAGAGCAAGCCGCAGCAATCCCCGAGCACGATCAAGGTGTTGATCGAGGTCCGTCCGAGCCTTCTGAATCTTATCTTTGTCCTTCGTTTTCTGAGCCGTGCGCACGCCATCAAGCAACGGCTTCGTTTTTTTGGTCGTAAGCTCCTGGCCGAGACTGAAAGCTGTATCAAAGTCTTCCGGCTCGTCATTCGCGCCGGCACCTTTCAACTTAACATTCAGATCCCGCTCTTTGAACGTCGCAAGATCCTTGTACTGACCGGGGAATCGTTTAATCACACGGACAGTCGTCAGCGCCGATGTCAGCAGGCGTTTGCGATCCGTCTCAGATAGATTTCGATCGTCGCCGAGCGTTTCCTGAGCGAGCACCTGCTCCCAACGAATGCCGAGTGACTGCTGAGAGTATTTCTTTCCGCCTTTGGCAGCAGCCAACCACTCAACCGCTTCGTCGATGACGAGCTGATAGTCTTTTCGTTGTTCATGATTCAGGCAAATCAGCCGAAAATGACGAACCTGGTCCTGTAGCCGGACGAGTGTCGCGCTGGTGCCTGGATGGCCCAACAATTCTTTGTAGATGCCCAGCGCTCGCTGAATGTCGTCCTGCTCTTCGTAACATTTCCCTTGCCATGTCCGAGCGTACAAGCCGCCGATCTGGCTACGGTACTTCGAGTGAATCTCTTCGTAGGCACTCGCTGCATCCCGAAGTTTGGCTTTGTATGGGTCCGAACCCTGATCGCTGGCCTGAGCCTCTTCATACAGGCAGTGAGCCAGATCGAGCTGCGCGACGATGTATCGCACTTCAGCCTGCCGTCGATCATCAAACTGCTTCGGTTCTTCAATCTTGTCGATGAACTTTGGGAACGCTTCCCAGGAAGCTTTGTGCTGATCGTGAGCCTTTTGATAAATCGCGCGAGCCTGAACAACAAATTCTTTCGCTCGTTTCTGGAACTCGCCGCGGTTCTCTTTGTTGGAAGGCGACCGAGACTGCCAGACTTCGACGCGACCTTTCCCTAGCAGAATTCCCGCTCTTTCCGTGTTGGCTTCGCCAGCTCGCGGATGGTTGGGGCTGTCCTTAAGGAACTCTTCGAGGAAGCCCAGGGCCTGGTCAAGCTGCCGGGACTGCACCTCCGGATTCGTGATCGTACCGCTGCGAGCCATCATCAGAAGCGTGGACGCCTTTTCGTACGGGATGACGTCCCGAATGTCCTTGGCGACATTGGCGTCTTCCTGGAGCGTGTCCAGGTAAAGCAACGCGTAGTCATAGTAGCTTCGATCGCGCAGCCCCTGGAGAAACTCGACATAGGGCTCTTCAGCTTCAGCAGCAGGTACGGCGAAAGCAGCCACCGTCAGTGCAATCACCACTGAGCGGAGAATCCTCATGCGTTCCGATCCTTGCCGTGCGAGGGAAGAAATTTGCAGGGTGCGAAGACCGGACACCGCCGGACACCAAGTCAGAATTGTTTTCAAGGCTTAAGATGGCACTCAGGCCACCGACAAACAACGTTCATTGTGGAAAGCAAACAACGAAATACAGTCCCGCCTCCACAAAGCCGGCATCCTGCCGAAAAGATTCGCCACCAGTCGGCCTCGACAAGTCATCACTTCGGTCGCGATCTTCACGACTCTGGAAAGAACCCGTCGGCATGGAGCAGTTTGAGTTGCTCCGACCAGCCCGAAAGATACGCCCTGTTTGCGCATAGAAGCCAGCATATAGTCCACAATCACCCTTCGCAACCAGTCGTCAGAACCCGCCAATCGGACGACGACAAACCTGTACGAGTCAGCCCGTTCCAGCATCACGAGTACACCGATTCGTCGTGCCTGCTGCTTCTCTGAACGCCAAAAGTTCATTCGTCGAGCCGACAGCGGAACGATTGCACCGGACTGTCTACACTGACAATTCGACACCACAGCTCAATTGCCCACAACCAATCGTCAATACACTCTTCGCCCCGGAGACATCGCGTGCCAGACTCGCCCGAGATCACGCTCGACATGATGAGGAAACACTTCTACGCAGCCGTTGTTTGCGACGCACTGGATTCGCTCGGATTTCTCAATCAATCTCCCAGAGTCGCTCTGCCACCGCAGACTGTGGACTCCGTCCTGGTCGGTCGCTGCCAGACCACCCTCTGGACAGACATGGCGCACGAAGACCCCGCGCCGTACGCGCTCGAACTCAAAGCCGTCGATGCCTGCAGAAAGGACGACGTCATGATCGCCGCCGCTCACGGGTCAACTCGGTCGGGAATCTGGGGCGAACTCCTCTCGACGGCCGCCATGAACGCCGGTTGTGTGGGAGCCATCGTTGACGGAGCCGTGAGGGATGTCCGTCAAATGCGAGCGATGAACTTCCCCGTCTTCGCTCGCAGCCGATGCATCTACGACAGCCTCAATCGTCAACGCGTGATTGATTGCGACGTTCCGGTTGAGATCGACGGCGTCACCTTCGCACCAGGTGACCTCGTGATCGCCGACACCGACGGAATCGTCGTCGTGCCGCAGAAAGTTGAAGCCGAGGCCATTCAACTCGCATGGAACAAGGTCAACGCAGAAAACATCACGCGAGACGCCATCAAGGGCGGGATGAAAGCTACCGATGCTTACCGAAAATACGGAGTCTTGTAGCCTTGCTGCTGAATGAAGCGATCGCCCAGCGCACTCGATTCAGGATGC
>CALDJX010000027.1 GCA_937899075.1 uncultured Planctomyces sp.
ATCGAGGTCATTGATCCGGCGATTCTTGGAGCAAAGGCTGTTTTCGTGCTCTTCCTGCTTCATCAGTGGTGGTTCCTGATCATGCAACCGTACGCTCATGCCAAGTCTGTCGTGCGGACGCTTCTTGACGTCCTGCTGGCCATTCTGGTCATCGGGGCGATGATTGCCGGAGTCTGTTTGATGCTGACATCCGGCCGGGACGAGACATGGTCAACCATCGCGGCCGGACTGGCCTTTGGCGGAGGCTGGATCGCTCAGACCATGCAGCGGCGACGTATTCTGAATTCGCCAACAGACTTCGTTGTTCAGATGCAGACTCAAAAGTCGACCGCCCAGCGGCAGAACAAGCAGCCGGGCCGAGTACCAACTTTCTGGCCAAAACCGGTTGAGCACCTGGAGCCATCATCGTGACTTCGCGCAATCGGTCGATGAGTTTTCTGGATGGCCTGCGGGCTGGCCTGCAGAAATGCGGCTTTGCCGGCGGCCGGATTCTCGTCGGAGTTTCCGGAGGTGCCGACAGCGTCGCACTTCTCCGCGGGCTGGCATTCACGTCCGAGGCTGCGGCAAATTCGAAGTCTGGCACGGCCGATGGCTTCGAGCTGATCACAGCCCACATCGACCATCAGATCCGAGACGACTCCGCCGAGGACGCGAACTGGGTTCGTGAGTTGGCCGACAGGCTCGGTCTTTCTTGCCGAGTGGAAACGGCCAACATTCTCGACCGCGTCGCTGAGACTCAGGAATCGCTCGAAGAAGCTGCCCGAAACGCTCGGTACGAAACGCTGGTTCGGATCGCTCAGGAAGAAGGTTGCTCGGCCATCGCGGTGGCTCATACGGCCGATGATCAAGCCGAAACCGTGCTTCACCACCTGGTCCGAGGAACGAGCGTCACGGGACTGCGAGGAATGCAGTGGGCTCGTCCGGCCACCGGGCAAACATCCGAGAACAGCGTTCAACTCATCCGGCCGATGCTGGAGATTCGACGATCGGAACTCGAAGATTGGCTGCGTTTGATCGAGCAGGACTTTCGAACCGACCCGACGAACGCAGACGCCGCTTTAACTCGCAACCGGATCCGGCACGAACTGCTGCCGATGCTTGAACGCGACTTCAATCCTCAGATCCGCAAGGCACTCGGAACGCTGGCCGGCCACGCTTCAGAGGTCAGCGATTTGCTGCGCAGCCTTTCCGGAAAACTTGTCGACCAATCGCTGGTTCAGGTCTCGGATGATTCGATCCGAATTGACTGCACGACGCTCGCAGACCAGCCGCCGCTCCTGATTCGCGAAACGCTGCTCGCTGTCTGGCAACAAGCCGGGTGGCCGCTCAAACGAATGGGGCATCGCGAGTGGCACAAGCTGTCCGAACTTGTCACGCAAGACAGCGAGGGAGCCGTCTCGCTTCCCGAGCGGATCGAAGCTCGTCGCCGAGGTCAGTTGCTGGTTCTGACGCGTTAGCAAGAAGCACGCTACTTAGGGGCCAATCAAAAATTATTCATACATTCTTCGAGCATCGCTACGCTGATCGGGCTGTTTACGCCGGAGGCGTTTTATCCAATAGCCTGGGGTAAGCGAAGCGCCACCCCAGGAACGCGAAGAGCGGATTCATGTACGCTGAAAGCGTTCCACAATCAGCAAGAAGTTGTGCAACGCTTTCAGCGTAGAAAAAAACGACAATCCGACCTGGGGTGCGCCGCTGCGCGGCGACCCCAGGCTATTGGATAAAACGCCTGCGGCGTACTTCATGCGTCCGTAATTTCCGTCAGATGTCAAATGCAAGATTAAATTATCCAATATCCCTTACACGGATTGGCCAGAATGCCCACCGACGGAAATCTGTTTGCGGCGTTGCCGAAGAACCTGCCCGACGAGCTGGTCGAAAACCTTGTCGACGAGCCCGGCTTGCGACTTGAGCGGATCGTTTCGACGGGACACGTCACTCCCGAAGGCGAGTGGTACGATCAGGATTCCGACGAGTGGGTTGTTCTGCTGACCGGGGCTGCGAAGTTGCGATTTCAGGCTCCTGACGAAGTGCTCGCGCTGGCGCCGGGAGACTTTGTAAAGATTTCAGCTCACAGAAAACACCGCGTTGACTGGACGGATCCGGACGAACCCACGGTGTGGTTGGCTCTTCACTTCCGCATCCCGTATTGACGCAGATTTTTCGATCCCATATTCGTTCCGCCCCTTCCTGCTGGAATTGCAGGCTCAGAGTTCGATTGCCACCACACTTCCCCGGCAAAAGAACATCACTTCCCTTCTTAAATCTGAGCGTTGCGGCTTCGGCAATCCAACCCCTTCACACCTCTTTCGAATTCCTCACGCATTATTCAACCCTGTTGGATTGCTTCGGCATCCGTGTGGCTGAGTCTTTGCGCGACGTCGAAAGACGGCTCAACGGACTTCTCGCATTTCATGGACGAACACCGACAAAAGACGCCAGGACTCGTTGCGTCTGAACGGTCTCGCTCTGCACGCGATTCTCGTTCGCCGGCGGCCGGACTCCGCTTCAGCACGCGTTCCGTACATTGGGTGATTCTCGCAGCGATTCCGCTGTTGAGTCTCGGCTGCGCATCGATGAACGACAATCATTATTACGCCGGACACATTCCCGGCGGATACAACGCGCCTCCCAATACGAATCCGCTGACGATCGATTTCGCTCAGCTCAGCGGCACGGCGACTGACAGCGATGTCATAGCCAAAGGCGACGTCGTCAACGTCGAAATTGCCGCCAGTGTCAGCGCCAAAGATATCTTCAGTTACTCGGTGCGGGTTCGAGATGACGGACACGCCGATCTGCCGCTGATCGGTCCGGTCCGGATGGCAGGGCTCAGTCTTGCCGATGCCGACGCGACGCTGACTGAGGTCTGTGTTGCTCGAAATATTTATCGAGCCCCCAAGGTCAACGTCACGATTCGCCGGCGAAAGACAAATCGAATTCTCGTCGTCGGAGGCGTCAAAGACCCAGGTGTCAAAGAAATCCCGGTCGCGGAAAGCGATCTGCTTTCGATCCTGTTCCACGCCGGAGGCCTGGCCGACGACGCGGGAGCCAACATCGAAATTCGCAACGTCCTGACTCGGGACGAAACGATGAACGAAGCCATCGCGGCCGACGGTACTCGAGGCGGAATCACTCAGACGGGGTACGCAGCGGCAAGTCGGGTCCCCCGGTCGGTGAAGATCGACCTGGTCTCGGCAGCTCAATCAGGAGCCAACGATTACTTCGTGGGTGACCGGGGCGTCGTCGTCGTCGAGAAAACGGAACCAAAGGCAGTCACCGTGACAGGTCTTGTGCGTAAGCCGGGCCGAGTTGAATTTCCCAAAGGTGAAGACCTGACACTGATGGATGCGATTTCGCTTTCGGGCTACACGTCGTCGCAGGTCGCGAACAAGGTGTACATCATTCGTCAGCCGACTCCCGAATCAAAATCGATCGTCATCGAAGCAAATCTTTCGAAAGCCAGCCACGACCCACAACACAACATTCGGCTGGCACCTCGCGACATTGTGAAGGTTGAACACACGGCCGCGACGATTCTGCTGGAAGCTGCCCAGTTCATCCGAGTCGGCGTCTCCAGCAGCCTGAACCCGCTGTTCTGATCCTTGAGTTACAAAATTTTCCGCGTGGCCAGCATCCACCAGAAGAGACACTACACATGAGCCTGGAAAGTGCACATCCGGAACACGCAGCCGTTGATGTGGTTTCGTCCGCGCCGACGACCAGTCAGGTCAACGTCTTCGCGACGATCCTGCGATTCGTGAATCTCGTACGGCTGCGCAAGTTCACACTGCTCTCATGGTTGGCCGTTTCGATTTTCGGCGGAGCGATCTTTTACGCCGTCGCTCCACGTCGCTATGACTCGAACGCGACCATCTACGTGATCCGCGCCGAAGGTTCGGCCAAGTCAAACACCTCGATGGGTGACGACCAGGTCGACGTTCAAAAGGTTATCGCCAACCACAAACGGATTATCTCCAGTCCTGTCGTGCTTTCGGCCGCTCTGCAGAAGATTGCACCGGAATACCGAGTCGACCTCGAAGGCGTGCGTGAGCAAAACTGGCCCGAAGCTCTGGCACAGAATCTCGTCGTGAACTACGAACGCGACTCCAGCATGATCGACCTGCGGTATCGCTCGCTCGATCCGGACGCGGCCAAGGAAATTGTGACTGCGATTGTCGATGCCTATCTGGTCTTTGTGAATAAGACGACTAAAGAGGGCGCTGACAAAGACCTGGCAAAGCTGCTGACTGGCCGGGACGATATCTCCAGGCAGATCAAGGAGAACAGCCAGAAGCTGTTCATGCTGCGGGAGGACTATGGAAACATCATCACCACGGATTCGAACTCGTCCGTCGATATTGGAGCTCAAAGAATTCTTGATCTGAATCAGGATTTGACGGTTGCTGAGAAGAAGCGTCGCGAGGCAGAGGCCTTTCAGTTTGCGATCAATCGAGCGGTTATTAACAACGAAGATTTGTCTCAGTTTGCCGTGCAGTCTTTAGATGGAATTGGCGCTGATTTAATGCGGCAGGAATTCAGCCCGTCCCAGCAGGACGCGATTCTGACCAACCGCATCATGGAAAAGCTGATCAAGGACGAAGCCGAACTGCGGTCGCTCGGCCAGATCTACTTGTCCAACCATCCCGAAATCCAGACCTTGAACAGCCAGATTGAAATCGCGCGTGCGTGGCTCGGAAACTACGAGACCCAGAGAATTCGCAAACTCGACGCGATCAAGGCTTCGCGACTCGCGGCGACACTCACCCAGCTGGCGAATCAACGAGTGCAGCACACGCGTGAAAACGAACAGAGCATCCAGTCGCAGCTGACCCTCGCTCGAAACTCGTTCGAGGAATATCGAGGAACCCGGATTCAGATTCAGCAGCTCGAGACCGAGATTGCTCGACTGGCCAGCTTCCAACAGTCGAACGAAGAAGCGATCAAAGACTCTCAACGGATGGGAAACAGCGGTCTGGAGACAACTCCCATTCGTTTCCCACTGGTCGCCCGCATGGCCGCGACTCCGAAGCTGACGCTGGTGGCCGCGGCGTCGCTGTTTATCGGAATGTTCTTCGGGCTGGCGACGATTTACATCATCGATGTTCTGGATGATCGTTTCCGTTCTCCGGAAGAACTTCAAATGCAGCTCGGAGCCCCCGTGCTCGCGATGGTTCGCCAGATGGACCCAACCGATGGCACCGGCGTCGACGCGATTCACACTCACGTGAAACCGAACGCGGTCGAGACGGAAGCCTTCCGTTCGCTGCGAACGTCCATCTCGTTCTCTGATGGCGAAACGCGACGGCTGATGGTGACGAGTTCGGAACCCGGCGACGGCAAAACGACCGTGATGGCCAACCTCTCCGTTGCGTTCGCACAAAGTGGAAAGCGAACGTTGCTGATCGATGCCGACATGCGGCGTCCCGGAATGTCGACGATGCTTGAGAAGCGAGGTCGCCAGGGATTGTCTCAAGTGCTGCGTGACGATGCTCCGCTGGAAGAAAGCGTTCAGGCAAACATCTTCACGAACATAGTCGACGGACTCGATTTCATTCCGTCAGGAACTCGGCCAGTCAATCCTGCCGAACTGTTGAGCAGCGATCGATTTTCGGAACTGCTCGCCTGGGCGGAGACCGTTTACGACCAGATTCTCGTTGACGCTCCGCCGATTCTTGCGGTGTCCGATCCGGCCATTATCGGCCGCATGGTCGACGGCGTCGTGCTTGTTATTCGTCCGGATCAGAACCGTCGCAAGATGGTGATTCGAGCGGCCGACTCGCTGACCAGTGCCGACATCAACCTGCTCGGAATTGCTGTTAACCGAGTCTCCAGTAAGAACGGCGGCGACTACTACGGTTACGGATATGGGTACGGGTATGGCTACGGTTATGGATACGGCAAGGAAGGCTACGGCAACGAGCCGGACGACCTTGCACCGCTCGAAGAAACTGAAGCTTTGCCTCTTCCGGTGACCGTCGTGCATGACGACGAAAACTCTGAACCGGAAAGACGTGCCGCATGACCAGCCGACGATCGCTGCTGATCATCGACGCTGGATTGCTGCTCGGAGCGTTTGCCGTCCCGTTCGCTTTCGGCGGACGACATTCCATTGGTGAGTTTCTACTGGTCTGCTCGGCCGTCGTCTGCGTCGCCGGCTGGGTGGTTCATCAACTGACAAGCGAAGAATCAGACTGGGTGAGGACTCGAGTCGAACCGCTGCTGCTGGCGGTTCTGGCGTTGGGCCTCATTCAGATCGTGCCGCTGCCGCACTCGATCGTCAGCACACTCTCACCCGCGATGGACGAAGTACTTCCACTGCGGTCCGCTGCGGCCATCGCGGACGGCGTCTTCCTCACGCCATGGTCTCATCTTTCGATGAGCGTTAGCGAATCGGCACCGGGCCTGGCGATCGGCGTGGCGTACGTGCTGATTTTTCTCGTCACGGCGCAACGAATTCGAGCGGTCGACGATGCCGCGCGAGTCTTGAAGATGATCGCGTTGTCGGGCATCGCGATGACGTTCTTCGCGTTCGTGCAGTTCTTCTTTTCGAACGGTCTCTACTTCTGGTTGATCGACCTGCCGCAAGGCGTCGCGGACGATCGACTCAAAGGAGCGTTCCTCAACAAGAATCATTTCGCCCAGTTCGCGGCGTTGTCGGTCGGGCCGCTGGTCTGGTGGCTGGGAGTTCACACAGCTCCGAACGAGCGGCGACGTTTCGAACGGACTCGCCAAAAAGATACTCAGTCTTCGCCCAGTTTTATCCCGACGATGCTGCTGGCGGCTGCGTTGGGCGCGGTGCTCACGGCCGTCCTGATCTCACGAGCGCGTGGAGCATTCGTTGCGTTGTCGATCGCTTCGATCGTTCTGGTCGTGATGCTTTTCTGGAAGTCGCTGATTAATCGAAAACAGTTTGGAGCGGTGGCTGCTGCGGTAGCGATGGCCGTGCTGCTTGTCGGAATCGTCGGGCACCGTGAACTTGCGCGAGTGACCGAACGGCTGCACGATTGGGACAGCAACGGGCGAGTCCACATCTGGAAAGCAAACCTCGATGTCTTCAGCGAATTTCCACTGACCGGCACCGGCGTCGGCACCCACGTTTACATTCACCAGAGACATCTCGATCAGCCATTCAGCGCCAGCCGGTACACCCACGCGGAAAGCAGCTATCTGCAGATTGCGTCCGAAACCGGCGTGCCCGGTCTGATTCTAATGACGGCTTGCCTGGCGGTCGCCTTCTTCTGGTGCATTCGAGGAGTCCGCATCAGCCAGAACCGAACGGTGACGCTGGCTCTGTGCGGAATCACCTGCTCGTTACTGATTTCGTGCATTCAGTCGGTCGCTGATTTTGTGTGGTACATACCAGGCTGCATGATACCTCTGGTCCTTCAACTGGCCTGCGCGTGTCGACTTTATCAGTTTGAAGCGGACAACCTGGTCGCTCCCGAAACCAAACGAGTCTGGCATCTGCCGCGATTCAGCGTTGCGGCGGCGACGCTGGTGTTGCTGCCTCTGGTTGGCTGGATGCTGGCTGAATGGACACCGAGGTTGCTGGCTGAACCGGCGTGGTCGAACTATCGCAAAGTCGTTCTGGCTGATTACACCGGCAAGGACATCGCGTCGAGCGTCGAAGGCGACGCCACGTCGGAAAACGCAACGCTGCAACAGATCATGCGCGACCTTCGCCACGCGGCGGAGCAGAATCCCAACGATGCTCGAATTCAGACGCGGCTGGCGGTTCAGTACGTTCGATTGTTTCACCTCTTGCAGACCAGGTCCGACAACGCCTTGCCGCTCAGTCAGATTCGCGACGCCGCCGAAACGGGCGGGTTCGAGACTCACGAAGAAATGCTGGACTGGCTGACTCGCGCGTTCGGCGACAACATCAAGTACGCCTTCGCCGCGAAGAAGCATGCGCGGCGAGCCATCGACTTAAACCCGCTCGACGGTCGAGCGTGGCTGGCTTATTCCGAGCTGGCATTCATGGACGCCGCACCGGCCGGTTACGACCGCAAGTGCATCGACCAGTGTCTACGGCTGTTGCCGAACGATGCCTCCGTGCTGTACGCCGCCGGCCGCGAAGCTCGCGTTGATGGCGACGTTGAAAAATGGGTCGAGCATTGGAAGAAGGCGTTCCAGCGCGACGAAGCCGTTCAGAAACAGATCATCCGGCAGTTGGCCGAGTGGACTGAACTGCCTGTCGAAATCATCGTCAAAGCCTTTGAACCAGACATCGACGCTCTGGATCGGGCGGTCGAGATTCTCGGCGGCCTCGGGCAGGAGCAGAATCAGCAGAAGGCTCTTGAGGTTCTGGCCGCACGACTTGTCGAGCGTGCAGAAACGCCCGGCAACGCTGATCGAGCTACCGATTGGCGCAAGGCGGCGGTCGCCTTCCACCGACTGGACAACGTCGCCCAGGTGGAGTCCTGCTTTGAGAACGCTGCCGAAGCAGCCCCCACCAACTTCCGAGTCCACTTTGACTACGGATCGTGGCTGCTGACCCAAGGCCGCCCGGCCGCAGCCACCGAGCACCTGCAATGGTGCCAGCGAATGGCCCCTCACGACGCTCAGGTGCAAAAAGCAATCACCGCCCTGAAACGAGCAACCCGCCAAAATCGCAACGTCCGCCAGGCCAGTGCCACATCAATTGAGTCAGTCGGGCGATAACCGGCCAGCGCGCCTTAGCTCTTGGGACGCTCTGTACGAATCTGAGAGCTGCTGCTTTCTTCAATGAAGAACTCGCTGGACTTCGCAGCGGGGTCATCGGTGCCCCAGTCGATCTGCTTCCCCGTTCGCTCCACGCGCGGAACGTGTTTTGAGCAATGGATGTAGGCTTCCTCGATTGTCACGACGACCCACCGTTCGACCGTCGCGACGATCGAAGGATCATGCTGCTCGATATGGTCGGTGAGGACTTTGGGAAGTTCGGATTCAGCATAGCTGTGTGCTTCGCCGTTGACGTGCAGGCCGACAGTCGTGTCGAACATGTCGAGAAACACGAGGCCAACATGCGGGTTCTCCAGGATGTTTCCGAGGCTCGCGTAAACTCCGTTTCCTCGGTACTCGGGCCAGGCCAGAGTTGCTTCGTCCAGAACAAGCACGAAGCCGGCATTGCCAAACCGAGGCGAGCAGTCGCAATTTCCACTCGCATCAGCCGTCGCCACAAAAACCATTTCCTGACGACGAATCAGCGACGCCATCTTCTCTGTCAACGAACTCCGCATCTGCCGCTCATAAAACTGACAAGCTCGATCTGACGAACCCATTTCAGTTTGCAAGAGTCGCTCGCCAATCTCAGCGCCTGTCATTTTGATTCTTTGTCTTTGAGTTCGGTTTCAGCGTTAGATTCACGGGCGAGCTCGCCCCACAACAGTGCTTCCCAGCCGTCCTTCTTTCTGTATGGCCGATCGTTATTCTCCATTTCGTCCACATGTATCAATGCAGATCGCAGCCATCCTTCAACAATCCGTACTATTTTTCCAAACATCTGAATCGGAGAATTTACGTCGTCACGATTACCGAGTGTGGCAAGTAACTGCCCGGCTGCCTTCATAGTTGCCGATTCATCGCACCCATGAACTACTTTCGACCTCAGCGTGTATAGGTGCTTTAATGCGTGAAACAGTTCCAATTTCGTGTTGTGTGTGCAGTGCTGAAGGAGGGCAGCTCCGTTCAGCCGAAAACGATACGATAATTCGTGACCTGCGGATGATCCGTTAGTCGTAAGAAAAAGTGTTTCCATCGCAATCACGTAGTCAACAAGTTTGTCCCAATTTGGTGAGTTGATTCGATGCGGATGGTGCGAGCTTCGTTTCTTTGCAATAAGAAATCGGTCAGTCGATACTTCCAAAACTTTGTCTGCTGTCACTCTGTCAAGGAAATCGAAGGCATGTTTCAAATATTCAACGTCATCGTCAGTCATCATTCTGGGGGCAGACCAACTGACGTGCATGTTTTGAAGATGCGTGCTCGTTTCAATTGGAGATTGAAAGTTGACATGAGTTATGTTGGGCACACCAACTGACGAGTTTGCGAACAAAAACGCGTGAACTACTGAATTGACGAATACTTCGGTTTGGTTGACACCCCGTTCATTCTGAATATCTGCTGGTTTGCCACGACGTTTGAATTCAGCTTCGACGCAATGATGCTGCCAGTTCTCTTCGGCATATTGAGCAACCCCAAAGTGTTGACGGTCAATAGGGTACCTTGTTGCTATTTCTTCCGGTGTAGACTTTTTTAATAGGACGGTTTCCGAAAGTTGAAAAGGGCGAGCAATATCCACATTTGCGAGCCGCAATGTCACGGAATATTCGACAGTGCCAGCAGACACACTTTCGTAAATGGTAGACACGTCAGTTTCTAGCGACTCGACGCTTAGCTGGATGTTGCCATCTTTCGAAATGCTCACATGACGCGGAACGAGGTTGAGCAAGAGACCAACGATATGGAAGCTCGTGTCGACTTCGCACGGTTGAAGGCCATCGTAAAAAGTGCCGACTTTCTCAGCACCTATGTCATTGATCATTCGTTCGGAGAGATCGGAAAGAGGCAACCGTTCGGCAACGATCTCCACAACTGAACGCAAGCGACCATCTTGCACGAGTTGAGTTTGAGGTTCTGAAACTAGCGAATGAGAAATCTCTTGAATGAGCTGTTTGGGGTTTGCCAAGATCCTTCCTTTCTCGGGCCAGATGCACGTCTTACCTTGAACAGCTCAAGATCGCTTACTTCGCACTGTCCAGCCACGGCAGTGGTTTGCCGGCTTTGGGGAGGGCGACGAGGTCGACTCCGGTGACGGCGGCGTTGGTGAGGATTTCGGCGGCGGCTTCTTCGGAGGGGACGCTGTCGAGATTCATTACTGCGAGAGCGTCTCCGCCGTTGTCGGCTCGGCCGAGTGACATGTGCGAGATATTCACTCCGTGATTGCCGCAGACGGTTCCGATGAAACCGATCAGGCCGGGCTTGTCTTCGTGGCGGAAGATCAGCAGTTGGCCGTCCAGGTAAGCGTCCAGGTGGAAGCCGTCCAGCCGGACCAGTCGTAGGAATCGGTCGCCGAAGATCGTGCCGGAAACGCTGAACTCGCCGTTGTCCGTTACCAGCGTCGTGCTGACGAGCGATGTGAAGTCACCGCCTTCGCGTGAGGACGATTCGGTGATCTTGATGCCTCGTTCACGAGCGATGGATTCGGCGTTGATGATGTTGGCCGGCTCTTCCGCTCCGGAGCTGAGCAGTCCGGCGACAAAGGCCGCCGTGACCAGTCGCGTTTTCTTTTCCGAGACTTCGCCTCGATAGGTGATCCTGGCTTCCTGAATACCGGCTGACTTGAATCGCTGTTTCAGAAGTTGAGTCTGCAGCAGGCCGAGGCGGTATCCCAGATCGAGGTACGCTTTCGATTCCTGAAGTTCTGTGCCGGAAATCGGAGCCATGTTGATGGCGTGTCGAACTTCGTTGTTGACCAGAAACGCGGTGATGATGTCCGCGGCTTCGACGGCGACCGCTTC
>CALDJX010000028.1 GCA_937899075.1 uncultured Planctomyces sp.
TGTGGCATCAACCAGCTCCTGGCTCGGAGCCAGCACGTGCGAAATGTGGGACAGACGCCTCGCCAGTTTTCTGTGTTCGGCTGGTCCCTTCTTAATCCGCTTCAGAAATCCGGAAGTGTGATTCGTAAAGACGACCGGAGCGGCGAGATTCTTGGTGGCTTCCAGTGGCCGCAGGCCGTGGACATGCAGAACGTCGACGTTTTCTTCGCGGATAAACTTCTGCAGCCAGCGATGAGTCATCCACGAATAGATGGGTTTCTGCTTTGGAATCGACGGGCGATGTACCTGCATTCCGTGGAGAGTGCTGTTTAGTGCTCTTTCAGATCCGGAAGGAATCGAGACTACGTGAACATCGTGGTCCTGTTGAGCAAGAGCCTTGCCGAGTTCAACGACGTGAGCAGCGACTCCACCCACGTTAGGGGGGAAGTCGACAGAAACCAGTGCAATTTTCATGGTGTGCAGCCTCGTGTCGCTTTAGCTGTTCCGGCAGGAATTCTGGACAGCAGTTCGTCGCCGCCTACTTGATCTGGAGTAGGGTATAAACAAACCTGATGACTGTTTGCCGACGGTGAAAGTTACGCTGTTTGTTGAAGTTCGAGCAACGTGCATTGTCGCTCGCATTTTTGGACGTACGACCTGACGACTTAGCCGTCTTGTTTGATCGTTTGGCAGGCGATTCATGCCACCCGTTTTTTCTGGTGGTCCAAGGTTGCTTGATCCGCCAGGTCTTTGTCGAATTGGAAAGGCTCGTTCGCTTTGCGTGCTGCGATGTTTTCTGGGTGCACGTCTGGAAGCAAACTCGTTCCATAATGCTCGTGCTGGAAGTGCTCGTAGAGCTTGGCGTATTTCAGGAATGCATAGTTTGCCATGCAAACCGACCCTATGAATCCGGCCCAGCCATTCAAAAAATTACGCTTAAAAATGTATGATTTTAGAAACATCAACGGTGGGTAAAAGATGCATACCCAGGGACTTGACTTCTTACGCCGTTTGGCTTTGTACTCAACGAGGCCTGTTGAATACGAATTCAATTTATCGACTTTGGTATGAATGCTCGGCTCACCGAAGTGGTAGAAACCAGCCTTTAACGGTTTCGCTTCTCCATCTACTTCTGGAGCCGCGTGAACTGGGACATCGTTCATTCGGCCATGCTTGCGATTGAACAATCTCAAGAAATGATTCATTCTCGATTTGGAATCGGTCATCCGCCAGAAGAGTTGCTCGATTCGCGGCAATGTATAACCCTGAGCTGTCGGGGTATCCTTTAGCAATTGCCTGATTTCCTGCTGGGATTCCGACGAGAGTGCTTCATCGGCGTCGAGCAGAATAATCCAGTTATGGGATGCTAGATCGATCGCGTCCTGTTTTTGTTTGGAGTAGCCCTGAAAGTGGCCTTGCGTAATCACGGACGAAAACTCTCCCGCGATCTGGCAGGTTTCGTCGGTACTGAACGAGTCCAGAACGATGATTTCGTCTGCCCATTTTACGCTCTCCAGGCACGATCGGAGAGTGGCGGCGTTGTTGAAAGTAGTCACCACAGCGGTTAGCGGCGTCACGATCTGCACGTCCTTGTAATGAGCGACTTTTTCAGAAAATGAGCATACGACGACCGTCAATCGAAACCGATTCAGTCAACTGCATTTCGGAGATTACCCGCTTCGCACAATTGCCAGCAATATGACTTTGAGCTTGTTCTGAGGTGTACTGGTGAGGTTTGCATGGTGATCTGACTGCTCAGGATCCGATTTTCGCCCTACACTTCGGCGGACTCGCTTTCGACTTGTGCCAATGATTCGATTGAGCCTGTGAGTCTGTCGACCGACTTTTCAGATACGGAATCCGATTCATGAGCAGCCACGAGGGTTCATTGACGCCGCTACCTTTTACGGGATTGCGAGTGGTTCATGCAGCCAATTTTCAGTTGAACAAGGACGGGGCGGTCTTTTTTAATTGCGATCAGAAGATTCATCATGGCCTGATTCAAAACGGCTGCTACGCCTACCCGTTCAGTATCAACGACCGAGCACGGATGCTGACGTGGACCGGGCGAAAAAAACTTGGGCAGGGACACGCGAATAAGGCACTGATCGAGACGTGCGTCAACGTTCAGGCCGATCTGCTGCTTCTGGGACATGCTCAGCACGTGACTCGCGATACGTTGCTGGAAATTCGGCGGCAATTGCCGAACGTTCGAATCGCGTTGTGGTACGTCGATGCGCTTTGGGTGCCCAGGTTCACTCGGCATATCGTCGAGCGGCGAGATGTCTTTGACGGAGTTTTTGCGACCACCGGCGGCGAGATGCTCGAAGAACTGGCCGGTGACGGATGTCCGGCGGCGTTTATCCCCAACCCGGTTGAGCCGTCGATCGAACGCTCCCGTGCGTTCGAGAATTCGAATCCAGAATACGATCTGGTCTTCTGGGGAAGTGACCGACACGCTCCCGAGCGCACGAGGTTTCTTCAAAGCGTGATCGATGCGTTGCCGGAACTGAAGTTTGGAGCCTTCGGCTGTCTTGGAAGGCCCGGCGTGTTTGGCAAAGAAAAAGAAGACCTGATCCCAAAGTGCCGAATGGGGTTAAACCTGAACCGTCGTAACGACGCGAAGATGTACTCGTCGGATCGGATCGCACAATTAACGGGCAACGGTCTGCTGACAATCACGGTCGGCGGATGCGGACTGGAAGAGCTTTACACGACCGACGAGCTTGTCTTCTTCTCGGACGTTGCGAACCTCGTCGAGCAATTGGAAGATCTTCTCAAGCAGCCTGAACGGGTGACGGAGATCGCTCGTAACGGCTGGAAGAAGGCTCACGAAGAATTCTCGACCGTGAAGGTCGCTCAATTCATTCTCGACCTGACGATGCGTAACGATCGTTGGAAAGAAGCATCCTGGTCAAAGCACGTCTACGGTTTGGAATCGTAGTCAGGCTCGGACGCTGGCTTTCGTACCGGGATATTTCTCGCGGGCGAAGAGAGCGACGGTCCCGCCCGATCCGACCTGCCTGTCGTTACGCTGCCGCTGCCGCTTCGTCAGGGATCCCCGTCGGATACCTCAGCATTAATTCGAACGCCAGTTGTCCGTGAGCTGTCTGGCACATCGAGTCGCTCATGTTGAGGCGGCGTCTCTGGAGAATCCGATCGGTTTGCAGGGCGTCGCCGATTCGGCGGAAGTGACGCGTTATCTCACGTTTTACGCGATAGGCGACAGTGCGTTTGTTTTTTGCCAGGCCGATGCCGCCGTCGCGAAGGTAGCCGTAGCAGGAGTCGACTACGGCCCTGGCGTGGTCCAACGTTGCTCCCGAGGATTCTGAAAGTTCTGCCGCGAGACAATTGCGAAAGCTGGCATAGAGTTCTTCGCGGTACTCAAGATCCTGGACGATGGGTAGCCTGCTGTCGTTCTGTTCGTGTTCTTCTCGCAGGTTGTAGAAGCCTGGCAGGTATTTTACACGTCCGAGAATGACGGTCATCTGGGAGTGGAGTATCTCCGGAAAGATTCTTGCTCGATCGTAGTCCGATGCTGAATCCACAACCTGGTACGTCCGAGTGAGCAACGGAGTTCGGCAGACTGAATAGAATGTCGAATACCAGTTGGATGCAAACTGTTGGAATCGATGAAGCGGGTTCGGCGATTCAAGGCTGTAGTTTGTCAGAAGATAGCACTTGTTCTGCTTCCCCGTGCTCAGACTGACCATCGCACCTTGTGCACAGGAATAGTCTGGCGAGCGCTCGAGGAAGTTGACACAGCCTGGAACAGCATCCGGAATCAGGAAGTCGTCATCGGCGCAGAAGACCGTGTACGGTGTCGTAACCCGCTCCATTGTTCGTCGACACTTGGTGAAGACTCCAGCGGATTGGTGCTCGTAAGAAATCGGACACTGGCCAGAGAATCTGCTGACGGCCCTTTCGTTTTCCTCGCGACGTGCTGCGTCGCTGGAATCGGTGATCTGGATGGGGAACTGTTGCCCCGTCTGTTCCACAAAGCTGAGCAGGCGACGCAGAAACGCCGGACGATTGTGTGTGGGAATTACACACGTCAGCTTGTCGTGATGAGTCTGCGTCATGGAACCCGTCGGTTTGTTGAACCAGGTAGAACCGTTGATGTCGGGAAAGATTCAGGCCGCGCGTTTGAGAAACGCATTCGGCCAATAGGTGACACGCTCGGTCACGTCGCCTTCGTTGAATGGAATGGCTGGTTCCTCAAGGGCGAAGTCGTTGTGGACTTTCAGAAAATCACGCACGGCGGTTTGCGGGTTGTTCACGTCCCAGTCGGGTTCTGTTCGTGGAGCCCCGACAACGTCCTGCATGATTCCGTCCATTGCAACGATGTACGAACCCGGACTGACGAGCGGACTGTACGCCTCAAGTTCTTTCTGTACATGCTCTCGCGTATGGCAACTGTCGAGCAGGATCAACACCGTCTCACCTGGCTTTACCAGATCACGGACCTGGCCAACGACGTCGGCCGAAGTTGAATCGCCTTCGATCATCGTGATCAACGATGACATCGGATGAGCCTCGACGGCTTCACGGTTATGAGGACGGATCTCGACGTCGACTCCGATAACGCGGCCTTTGTCGAGCATCTTGCAGAGACTGGCTGAAAAAATCAGCGACCCACCGTGGGCGATTCCCGTTTCGATAATTACGTCTGGCTTAACCTGAAAGATCACTTCCTGCAGACGCATCAGATCGTCAGGCAGTTGAATGATCGGACGCCCGAGCCACGTGAAACTGTAGACGTACTTCGTGTCCCAGCCGACTCGAAGCCATGCTTTGGACACTTCCCGAAACGCTTCGCGACTTGTAAATGGGAGCAGTTTTTCTGTGCCGTTCTCGTCAACGATTGAAACCGTTTCGTTCTCGAAATCAATATTCATGCTGCTTTTTCACTTTCACTTTGGTCAGGCCAGATCATGTCTGGCAGAAATTCGAGGATATTGCGTGGCGAGAAGCTGAACTCAGCCACAACTCGCTGAATGTCAATCGGAGGAAAGCTGATTAACGGAGCGTTCGCGGCGACATCAAAGGTGGTTCCTGTCAGCTGCGCAAGTTCAGTGACCAACTCATGGTGGGTCAGAGACTTTCCTGCGGCGACGTTGTAGATCGGACGTTGCCCTTCCGGGCCGAGTCGTAACAGAATCTCCGCAACGTCGTTCACATGGATGTAGTCTTTAGAACATTCCAGCGATGTTTGCAGATGGATGTGTTTTGATTCGATCGAGTTGCGAACAATGCTGGGGAGGAAATTTGACGAGTTCGTTTCAGGGCCGATGACGTTGGAAAGCCTTGCGACTTTTACGTTTCGACCATCGCACAGGGCGATCGATTCGCCCATGAGTTTTGACAGGTTGTAGAGGTCACTGAAGTCCTGCGAGAGAGTCGGAATCGGTGTGTCTTCACTTGCCGGGCTGTGTGGTGAGCACCGAGCGTACACTCGGGTCGACGACAGGTAGACCAGTGAATCAAAGGTCGTCGTCTGCAGTACTTCCTGTAGCTTCGAAACGTGAGCGTGGATCGTTTCGTGGGGTCTGGTTCGAAAGTCTGCCGTAAGGCCGATGCAGTAAATGGCGTGGCCGAGTGACCGTCCGGCCAGGTTTGCGTTCCGGGTCGGACAAACGACGTCGTGTCCGTTGGTGGCCGCCAGCGATGCCACATGCGAGCCGATAAACCCAGATGATCCGAGCACGGTGAATTTCATTGCCGCTCTCCCAACAGGCGAAGCGGGTTGCCGCCGTAGATTCCGTACGACTTCAGTTCGCCGCGAACCAGTGATGACGCTCCGACAACAGCGCCGCGGCGAATGATTGTACCGTCCACGATGACGCTGTTGGCGCCGATCCAGACGTCGTCTTCGATGACGATGCCACCTTTGCCTTCGTCGAATCGTTGATCGATGATGGGGATGTCACGTGATTTGTAGGCGTGGTTGACGGGAGCGATCGTGCAGTTGGCAGCGATGAGAACGTCGTCTCCCACCTGCAGACCATTGCCCGAATAGATCACCGTGCCGGAGTTCACATAGCAGCGTTTGCCGAATGAAACGTCTCCGGTACCGCCCGCACATTTGATTCTGACGAACGAGTCGATGACAGAATTCGGACCCACGCGAATCTGACTGCCACGAGTCGATTCATCAATGTGAGCGAGTTCGGACACGTGAGCGGTTTTGTCTGCACAAAGCATCAAATGGCCCTTCTGAGAAAAGGGCTCTGGATATGCAGTTCGGACAGAGGCGGGAGTTGCTGGTCACGTTCGGAAATAACAGACACGGGCAGCGGCCATTCGATGCCGATCTGCGCGTCCATATGATGGAATGCGTTCGCAGACTCAGGATGGAAGAACTCGCTCATTTGGTAGAGCACTTCCGAATCCGCTACGAGTGTTTGAAATCCGTGGGCGAAGCCTTCGGGGATATAAAGAGACCGGCCGTTTTCTACGCTGAGTTGGAAGCTCTGCCATACTCCGAATGTTGGCGAATCTGCTCGAACATCCACGAGCACATCGATGATGCCGCCTTTCGTGCAGCGGACCAGCTTTGCTTCTTCATGAGGCGCCGACTGGAAGTGCATTCCTCGCAACGTTCCCCGCTTCCTGTTGAAGGAGACACTGCTCTGTACCAGCGATGAGTTCAGGCCTCGTTCAGCGAACTCCTGCTGGCACCAGGTCCGGGCAAAGAATCCCCGTTCGTCTTCATGGCGATCAGGTTCGATCAGCCAGGCAGAATCGAATTTCGTCGAGACAAATTTCACGGTGAATTTCCGGTGCGATAGCTGGGTGACGAGTGGTCGAATTGTGCGTCGCAGCGCTAAGCGACTTTGACTTCCGGGATCGGAATTATGAACTGACCTCCGTTATCGCGAAATGTCTGCTGTTGCTTCAGAATTTCGTCGGCAAAGTTCCATGTCAGCAGCAGGCAGTAATCCGGCTGGTCCTCGGTCAGACGGACCGGGTCGTAAATTTTCAGATGCGTGCCGGGCGTGTAGTGACCCTGCTTGACTGTACTGCGGTCGACGACGTAGTCGATCTGGTCTTTGCCAATGCCGAAGAAATTCAACAGCGTGCTGCCCTTGGCCGAGGCTCCGTAGACGGCGACGCGTTTGTTTTCTGATTTGAGTCGATCGAGCAGCCCGACGAGATCCTTCCGAAGGTTCTCAACGCGAGCTCCAAAGTCGGCGTACGAGGCCGCGTCGTCGACCCACTCGGCCTCTTCTGCGAGTAACGTTGTGACTGACTCGCGAACCGGTTCCGCACCGGCCGGCATCGCGTGAATTCGGATCGAGCCGCCGTGAATTTTCAGCCGCTCGACGTCGACGATTTCAAGATCGTGGCTGCGGAACAAGCGATCGAGAGCGGTCAGCGAGAAGTAGCAAAGGTGCTCGTGATAAATCGTGTCGAATTCGACGTGATCGATCAGATCTTTGAGGTACGGGCATTCGACGACCGCGACACCGTTTGGTTTGAGCATCGCGCGAAATCCGGCGACGACACCGTTCAGGTCAGCAACGTGGGCGAGGACATTGTTGGCGTGGATGATGTCTGCCTGCTGGCCGCCCTCTGCGAGCCGAGTGGCCACATCGATCCCGAAGAACTCAGAGATGGTCGGGATGCCGCGTTCTTCTCTCGCGACTTTCGCGATGTTCTGAGCTGGTTCGATGCCGAGTACGGGCACGCCGGCTTCGCGATACCATTGCAGGAGGTATCCGTCGTTGCTGGCGACTTCGGCGACGAGACTGTTCTTGCTGAGTTTGCGGTCGACGACCAGTCGCTGCGCGATCGACTTTGCGTGAGCCACCATCGTGTCCGAGAACGACGAGAAATAGGCGTAGTCGGAAAACAACGTCTCCGGCGGCACGGTTTCGGTAATCTGCACGAGGGCACAATCAGGACACCACGCCAATTCCAGCGGCCAGGTGGGTTCCGGATCGTTGAGCTGATCATCAGTCAGCAGGCGGTTGGCCAGCGGCGTTTCGCCCAGCGACAGAACCGGCGTCAGGCCGATTTTGCGACAGGCACGACACTCAATTGATTTGTAGTCTGTTGATTTGCTGTGAGATAGTTCTTGTACCATGCGATTGTCCTGGAAAGTCCTTCTTCCAGCGTGAAAAGAGGCTGCCAGTCGAGCAGGTCGCGCGCCTTGGCTGCGTTTAGATACTGATGCTTGATTTCGTTGGAAGCCTCACCGAGGACTTCTGGTTCGAGGTCGGTCCCCATCACGGCGGCAATCTTTTCCACAAGATCCAGCACCGACATTTGGATCTCGTTCGAGAGGTTGAACGCTTCTCCGGCAAGTTCCGGCTTTTCGGCCAACTGCTCAGCCAGATGCATGTACGCCGCGGCTCCGTCCTCAACGAAAAAGTAGTCGCGAATAAACGTGCCGTCTGAACGGATTAACGGCCGCTGGCCTCGCAGTAACGAGCGAATCGTACCCGGCACGATGCGGTTCCAGTTGAAGTCGCCGCCGCCGTAGAAGTTTCCGCAGCGGGTAATGCAGACGGGAGACCCATACGACTTGGCATACGTCTGCGCGAGCAGGTCGCTGCACGATTTGCTGACATCGTACGGGTGCTGACCATTCAGCGGTGTGTCTTCTTTGTACGGCAGAACGGGAGCATCGCCGTAGGCCTTGTCAGACGACGCTGTGATGATCTGTTTGACTTTGGGGCTTCTCCGGCATGCATCCAGCAGCTTCCATGTGCCGCCGATGTTTGCTTCGAATGTTGAGCCGGGGTTGCGGTTTGCAATGCCGACGATCGACTGCGCCGCCAGGTGCATGACGGTTTCGACTTCGAACTCGCCGAGTGCTCTTTCCAGCACGTTCTGATCGCAAATGTCGCCTCGAACAACGGTGACCTGTTCGATCATGCGGCTGGTGACCAGCTCACTTTGCGGAGTCCAGTCGCGTACCAGGCACACGACATCGGCTTCCGCTTCAAGTAGTCGTCGTACAAGCCAGCCTCCGACAAGGCCCGTTGCTCCAGTGACGAAGACTCGACGGTCGCGCCAGAAATCTCGATCGATGGTTCCGTTCATGGTTTTCTCTCAGGATGTGCGTTATTCAATAGCTGCGGCCCGGCAGACTTATCTGCAAGTAACCCGGCGAAGGTGTTCAGGCCGCTCGCTGCTGTGGTAAAAGTTGCAGGCGAGCTTCGTTGTTTTCTTCCCACGTCTTCCACGGAGCGTCACCGGATTGCCACAGGGCTTCCAGGTAATTCTTGTCGCGGAGCGTGTCCATGCATTGCCAGAAGTCGTCGTGTCGGTAGGCGACAAGCTGTCCTTCGGCGGCGATTTGAGTCAACGCATCAGCTTCCAGGCTGCACGAGTCCCCTTTCAGGAAATCGAAGACACCCGGTTCAAAGACAAGAAAGCCGCCGTTAATCCATCCTTCACCTGTAATCGGCTTTTCAGTGAAGTTTTCAACAACGTCACCGTTCAGCACGAGTCCGCCAAAGCGGGCAGGTGGGCGGACGGCTGTCATTGTTGCAAGCTGACCGTGTTCCTTGTGAAACGCCAGTAGTTCGGTGACGTTGACGTTGCTGACTCCGTCTCCGTACGTCAGCACAAACGTCTCGTTGCCCAGCCAGCGTTTCAGTCGAAGCAGTCGACCACCGGTCATCGAGATCAAGCCGGTATCGACCAGTTTGACCGACCAGTCTTCAGTTTCGCGATCCTCACGACTGACCATGCCCTTCGAGAAGTCGATCGTGAGGTCGCCACTCAAGTTGTACTGGTTAAGAAAATAGTTCTTGATGTAGTCGCCCATGTATCCAAGGGCGATGTGAAAATCGTCACACCCGTGGTGCGCGTAATGCTTCATGATGTGCCAGAGAATCGGCTTACCACCAATCTCGACCATCGGTTTCGGGCGAACAGTCGTCTCTTCCTGGAGACGCGTTCCCATACCTCCCGCGAGGATGACAACTCGCATATCAACAATCCTTTGCCGATGGGCGTTCCGCAGTTGATAACTTGATTTTCAGTGACTGATATACTCGTGCCCAGTTGACTTAGCGGCTAAGTATCAACGACTGAATTCTTCAGCCAACCGTTTCTGGTATGCTGCGTGCCTTGGAAAATAGTCAGCTTCGCCGATCGTCACAATACCAGTTGAGCGTCGAGTGGTTGTCCGAAATGCCTCGTGAGACGGCTACCCGGTTGTTCAAAGTAAGATTGCTTGCATTTCACTCAAATCAATTCGCTTCAACGCCAACAGTAGCCAGCAAATGTGGCGTTGCGGTGATTCGAAAATCGCAACTATGAGGCCGCAGTTCATAAATCGGACGGTATCCGCTGGCAGCGTCCATGACGTTCACGCCTCCGGCGGTGCCAGACGCCAAAGATCACCGCTGAGATTCAGCAGTGAAGTTTCCGGGCACATCGAATTCCTGTGCAATCGTAATTCCCTGTGTCAGCGAAGCCGACCGGCTGAACGTCGAAGTGTTTGCGGAATTTGTCGGCGATATCGAACTGACCTTTGTTGATGACGGCAGCGGCGACGTCACCTTGCAGTCTGCTCAGTCCGTGAGTGACAGAGCGGGTTCTTCGGTGAGCATTCGTTGACTCGAAGAAAACTGCGGCAAGGCTGAGGCAGTGCGTCAGGGGATGCTCTTTGCTGCTCGACGGGAGTTTTCAGCGATCGCTTTCTGGGATGCCGATCTGGCGACGCCTCTGGAGACGATTCCGGACTTTGTCGAAGTTCTGGCCAGACACTCGAATGTCGAAGTTGGGAAAGATAAACCACTAATTGACACGGATGTTCTCCGGAATTGGTGTTTATTCGTGTCAATTAGTGGTTCCTGCAGCCAGACAGATTCTACGCGTCTTTGATCTCGAAGATGGCTTCGATCTCGACGCCGGGGCCTGTCGGAAGGGATGCGAAGCCCAGAGCACTGCGAGCGTGAAATCCGTCGCCGTCTTTGCCGAAGATCTCGTGGTAGAAGTCCGAGCAGCCGTTGATGACCAGGTGGTGATCGGTGAAGTCCTGGGTCGAGTTCACGCAGCCGAAGACCTTGATGCACCGCAGGCCGTCGAGTGTCCCGTGCTCATGATGAACAGATTGCAGAATCTTGATTGCGCACTCTTTGGCGGCGGCATAGCCTTCTTCGACGGACAGGTCTTTGCCGAGTTTCCCTTTGATGTCGCTGACGTGGCCGGACGTCATCAGCAGGTTTCCAGTGCGGATGCAAAGGTTGAGATACAGCTTTGGAATCTCGGGAAATTCGATCCCAAGTTCTTTGGCTTTTGCTTCAGGGCTCATCGTCTGCTCCATTTCAGTTGATCATGTGGTGAGGAAATCGAGTTGTTTGTGAATGAACAGGGCATGTCAAGCGAAGCGCCGGCGTGCCAGTCTGAAAGGCCGCCTGGAACGGGGGCGGTACGCCAGCGCTTCGCTCGACATACCCTACAGAACGTAAGACTTGAACAGGCTTACTTTGCCTGACGCTTCATACTGCCGACAAATCGGCTGAGTGTTCGCAGGTTTTGTGCGAAGGTCTTTGTCGTGATGATTTTCTGCTCGCGGGTGTCATTGCCT
>CALDJX010000029.1 GCA_937899075.1 uncultured Planctomyces sp.
CCGTTACTGAGATCTCTGGAACTTCT
The DNA here is from genome assembly GCA_937899075.1 of uncultured Planctomyces sp. Lineage (GTDB taxonomy): Bacteria > Planctomycetota > Planctomycetia > Planctomycetales > Planctomycetaceae > JABMPE01. The sequence goes on from CALDJX010000029.1 coordinate 27, forward strand.
GCAAAGACAATCGCGTAACAAAGTGCTGAAGGTCGTGCTGCAGGAAGTGCGTGACGACGTTGCCGACGGAACAAGACTGGCAGAAGCCTTACGGCAACATACAAACGTCTTCTCCGAACTAGCCGTCAGTATGGTGCGTGCCGGTGAAGAAGGCAGCTTCCTGGAAGACGTCCTGCGACGGATCGCCGACTTCACCGAACATCAGGAAGACCTGAAAGGCCGCGTCGTCGGCGCCGCGGTTTATCCGATGTTTCTGATGGTTGTCGGTGGCCTCGTGCTGACTTTCATGATGGTCTGGTTCGTTCCGAAATTCGAACCGATCTTTCAACGTCTTGAAGCTCGCGGCGAACTTCCCTGGGCGACCACGGCCGTCGTCGCCATCAGCGACACGATTACCAATTATGGGTTGGTCGTTGCGGGTGTCATCGCCGCAGGAGCGTTTTTTGCCGGCCAGTATTTCAGCACGGACGAAGGCCGATTGGCTCTCGACCGCGGAAAACTGGCCATGCCAGGTGCCGGCAAGATCTATCGCAGCCTGGCGATTGCTCGTTTCTGTCGAATCCTTGGAACGCTGCTGAATAACGGCGTCCCGATTCTGAATTCGCTGCGAATCTCTAAAGACGCGACCGGAAACAAAGTTCTGTCGAACGCGATCAACGCAGCGAGCGATTTTATCTCGGCAGGAAAATCACTGGCAGAACCATTGCGAGAGAGCGGCGAGTTTCCCGAGGAAGCCGTCGAGATTATCGCTGTCGCCGAAGAAGCAAATAACCTCGAAAAAGTACTGGTCGACATTGCCGAGAGTATGGAACGGCGAACGTATCGTTACCTCGAGTTGTTCGTGCGTTTGCTCGAGCCGGCAATGCTTCTCGTAATGGCAATGTTAGTTCTGTTCGTGATGCTGGGGCTGCTGCTTCCGGTCCTGCAGAGTTCCAACGTCCTTTGATATCGTATCGTCTTCTTACTGCGAAGAAGTCGGTTGAATAAATACAAACTGGTTACCCCGCCCCGAGCGAGTCTCGGTCTGCCCACCGAAGGAGAAAGTCCAATGAAAGTTTCCATGAGAGTTCAACGAATCAACAACACTCGCCGCCAGGGTTTCACACTGATCGAAGTCCTGCTCGTCCTGGCGATCATCGGCGTCATTGCCGCGTTCGCCGTTCCGCAGTTGCTCGGTCAGCAACAGGGCGCGATGGTCGACGCCACGAAGATTCACATCCGCGACTTCGAAAAGAACATTCAGATGTACGCCGTTAAGCACGACGGTGTGTATCCGCAGGGCGATTCGGAAACTGTCTTCGGAATGCTGATGCAGCCTGGCACCGACAAGTCGGGTCGCGAGTTGCAGCCTTTCATCGCTGAAATCCCCAAAGACGCCTGGGGAAACCCGCTGTACTACGAATATCCACCGAGTGGTAATCGTCAGGGTTTGATCGACAAGCCAGCTGTTTGGTCAGCCGGCCCTGATCAACAGGAAGGCTCGGAAGACGACGTCATCAACTGGGCCGTCGATCTGTAAGGAAGATGATTCGTAGGCTGGAACAAGCACTGCGCAGTTCCGGCAACCACGAGTCAAAAACCGTTCAGCCTGCCGGAACTGCGCGGTGCTTGTTCCAGCCTACTTTGCTTCGTGTGAAAAGTGTGGAACGATGCAGCGTCACATTGCCATCAAACATGAGCCTTCACGCAGCGGTTACACGCTGATTGAGATCATGCTGGCGGTGATGGTTCTGGTCGTTCTGACTTCGATGGCTGCTTCGCCTTTGATGAACAGCTGGCGTGACACGCAGACTGGCTCGGCAACTGAAGAGGTTCGAGCGTTGCTGGCAGGGACTCGGTTGTTGGCGTTGGACAAGGACGAGACCTGGCAGTTCGTGTACGAGCCTGGCGGAACTAACTACCTGCGAGTTCCATTTTCCGCTCCAACCGAAGGTGTTTCGGACGAAAAGGCGAACCAGGGAAAGCACTCAGACACGTTGCCCACCACAATCACATTTGGCGAATCAGGCGGCGGCACCGGATCGACAGTCTCGTCGGAAGTTCTGACGGGACTGACCAACGCTGGTGAGTTGAGCGGCGTTTCGTGGTCGGTACCGATTCTCTTTTACTCAGACGGAACGTCGTCGGAAGCAGGATTTGAAATCGTCGATGAGTATGGAAACGCTCGGACGATCAAGGTGCGGGATTTGACAGGAGGAGTGACGGTCAAGGAAGGCGCTAACCTCTAGGTAGTGACCGATGAAATCGGCAGTTACGAAACATGCGAGGCCAGGTGCGACGGGCGTCAAAGCTCGGCGAGGGTTCTCGTTGTTGGAAGTTCTGATTTCTCTGGCGATCTTCATGACCGCATTCGTCGCTCTGAGTCAGCTTTCTCACAACGGAATGCGTTCGGCAGTCGAAGCTCGCTTGACCACCAAAGCGATCCTGCGGTGCGAGTCGAAGCTGGCCGAAATTGTCGCCGCTGTTGAGCCACTTGAAGACGTCACCGACCAACCGTTCGAGGATGACGAGTCCTGGACATGGTCCATGCAGACGGCCGTTGGTCCACACGCCGATCTGCAGAACGTCACGATCACCGTGAACTACGAAGGTGCCAACCAGCAGGCGAGTACGAGTTTCTCGATGTCTCGACTGATTCGCGATCCGGTTGTCTACGAAATGGCAGCCGTGGCCGCAGCAGCGGAAGAAGAAGCCGCACTTGAGGGGGACGGTCTGTGAGAAACCTGAAATCCACCTCAGAAAAATTCAATCAAGCATCGCGTCGCGCAGCCTTCACACTGCTGGAACTCATGCTCTCTCTCGCTCTGACAGCGACTTTGCTGACCGTCGTCTACTCGTCGTTGGAGCTTCACTGGAGGTTCTCAACGCTCGGGCACGCCGAAGTGGAACGTGCCCAGATTGCACGCGCCATTCTGACGAAGATCTCGGCTGATATTCGATCGACGATGTACGCTCCGCCGGTTGACGAGTACGTCCCCGATGATTCTGCGGAAGACGACACGGGTGATGATACCGGCAGTTCCGACTCGGACGCCGATGAGTTTCTGGTCGAGCCGATGGTTGAAGTGACCGACCCTGCCGAAGCGTATTCCGGCAGCAGTATTGGAGTCTTTGGCGATGCAGTTTCGCTGGTGCTTCACATCAATCGTCCGTATCGGGCGAATGCGACTTCCGAAGAAGAGATGCTCAATCCGGAGTCTCAAAGCAATCAGAAGTCAGTATCCTATTTCCTGGCAGGTGGCGAGGGTTCGTTAGCGACGATGGTCGCCGGGCAGTTTCAGACCGAGCAGGACTACGACGACGGAATCGACGGGCTGGCTCGAATGTCGGGCGACCGGTTTTCGTTGACGCTCGCTGACCAGCAGGGCGACATGGTCCAACTGGCGTCGCAGACAAAGCTGCTGGCTGAGGAAATTAACTCACTTTCGTTCGAGTATCACGACGGTGTGGAATGGTTGACTGAATGGGACAGCGATGTTCAGCAGCGGGTTCCCAACGCGATTGGCATTACTATCGGATTCCGGGAGCCCAATCATCCGGAAGGCTCAATCCTTTATCACCAGCCAAGTGAATCAACCGACACCTATCGCCTCGTTGTGCCGTTGGTCGTGTCAAGTCCTTTCGAGGGGTTGGTCTATTGAACCGCAAACTTCCTCAGAGTCGATTGCCTGATGAAGGCCTCCGCGTTCTCGAACGATCGGGCAGCGTCCTGATCCTGGTTCTGGTCGTCATCGCGATGTTGACGCTGGGGGCGTACAGCTTTTCCGAGATCATGATTTCGGAATCCGAAGCGACGGCGATGTACGGCCGACAGGCGGAAACTCGAGCCTTTGCCGATTCGGGAGTCGAGCTTGCTGCTGCCGTAATCGCAGTTCCCGAAACGGAAGAAGACGCCAGCCTCTATCACAACCCGAATCGGTTCCGCGGTGTGCTGTTGCGTGAGTCTGAAAACGCTCGCGGTCGCGGATACTTTTCGGTGGTCGCCCCGGTCGAAACGGACCCGTCCGGGACTGCTTTGAGAAACGGACTGATCGACGAATCCGGACGGCTCAATCTGAATCGGCTCCTGAATTTCGAATTAGATGAAACGCAGACTCGCGACATGCTTATGTACCTTCCCGATATGACTGAAGAAGTCGCTGACGCGATTCTGGACTGGATCGATGACGACGAAATTCAGCGGCCTTACGGAGCCGAAAGCGACTATTACACTTCACTGGAACCGCCGTACGAATCGCGGAACGGAGCGTTGGAGTCGATCGATGAGCTACTCCAGGTAGCTGGTGTCACCTCCGCTTTGCTTTACGGCGAAGACGCTAACCGCAACGGCAAACTGGACCCCAACGAGAACGATGGCGATGCGAACGCTCCGTTCGACAACTCAGACGGAATTCTTCAGCCGGGATGGGCGGCGTTCCTGACGGTCAACGCGCGAGAACTCAATCAGCGAGCCGACGGATCCGAGCGGACTTATATCAACAACGGTGTGCTCGACGAACTTTACGATTCGCTGGCTGAGGAATTTGACGAAGACATCGCACAGTTCGTCGTCGCCTTTCGCATGAGCGGGGCGTACGTCGATCCGAACGATCCTGCGGCTCAGGCTGCTGCAAGTGCAGACTCCGGGGCAGCGACCGTTAATTCAGGAGACAACTCGGTCGCCGAATCCAATTCGAAGTCGGGTGACTCGAATCAGGGTTCGCTGGTTGAGGCTGCTGCCGAAATTGGAAACGCACTGGGAGGCAACGCTCAGGGAGCGGTGTCTCGTGGCGGTATGGATTTATCAAAGGGCGCGAAGTACGACCTGAAGTCTTTGTATGAACTCATCGGGGCTCAGGTTGAAGTCGAGATCGAAGGTCAAAAGCAGTTGCTCCAAAGTCCCTGGGCAGCCGATTCGGGATCGATGCAAAGTTACCTGCCGACCTTGCTGGATGCGTTAACGGTTGTCGAAGGTCCGGAACTGTCGGGGCGAATTAACGTTAACCAGGCTCGCATTGAAATCCTGCTCGGCATTCCTGACATGACCGAAGAGATTGCTCAGGCAATCACATCCTCACCCATGATTGGCGCAGAGGGCGAGGCGATTGCCGAGCAGGCAACCATGCGAACAAACACTGGCTGGCTGGTTTCTCAAGGAATCGTCGACCTGCCGACGATGGTCAAACTCGATCGATTTCTCACAGGCCGGGGGCACGTCTTCCGGGTTCAGATCGTCGGGTTCTTCGAAGAAGGCGGCGGATTTACCCGAGTTGAAGCGACGATTGACTCGACCGAGTCGCCCGCGAAAGTTGTCGCGGTAAGCGACCTGACGGAACTCGGACGCGGTTATACAAAGGCCGAGTTGACTGGAATCATTGACGACGGAACTTAGCTTACTTGTTCCTACGCTCCGCGTGGGAACGCACCTTTCTGACGCTCCGCGTCCTGATTGCACGACAACGACCAGAAAACAACACGACGACGCAGAGCGTCTGAGCGATCGTTCCCACGCAGAGCGTAGGAACGAGTAAAAGTAAAAACGACACAATAACTGCGGCATGGGAAACGGCGTTCCAAGGCTGGCAATCATTGCCTGAAACGGCAGCAGAAACGAAAGAACAATCATGTCGGATTTCCTTGCCATTGACCTGGAGCCTCATCGGATTTGCGGGATCGAAGCGTCCGTTGAACGCGGTTCTGTGAAGATTCGAAAAAGCTTTTCGCTGGCAGTACCGGAATCGATTTCCGTCGATGACCCTCACGGCCTGGGTGAGTGGCTGAAAGGTGAACTACGCCGCGAGCGTACTTCTGCCAGTCAGGTTTGCATCTCGTTGCCGCGTGAAGACGTCAGTGTGCGGCATCTTGAAACTCCCGACGTTTCCGATGATGAGTTACCGGATCTCGTTCGCTACCAGTCGGCAGCGAAGTCGACGATTCCTCTCGACCAATTGACGCTCGATTTTCTGCCGCTTCCACGCCGGACAGATTCATCGGTACGTGATGTCCTGGTTTCGACGGTTCATCAGGATCGAATCAAACGACTCCGGACGATCTCCACGGCCGCCGGCCTCGATCTCCAGTCAGTCGGCGTTTCGTCCGTGGCAACGGCAGGGATCGTCGCACTGGAAGAGCACCGGATTGATCACAGCGACGGCGAAATAGTGGTTGTGGTGGCTCAGCATGGCGAACGAGTGGAGATTTCAATTCTTGCCGACGGGCATCTTCACTTCACACATTCAACTCAGGTCGTGGCTGGTGGCGGGCCGCCGACTCCGATTCTCGCTGAGATCAGCCGAGCATTTGTCGCGTTGCAGAAGCGACTGCCTGATTCGCGAGTCGTACGATGCTGGATGGTCGGTTCGCCGGATGAAAATACCGAACTCGGCGACGCGATTCGTGACCGCTTCCACTGCGACATCAGAAAGCTCGACCCGTTTCAGGGGCAGGGCGTCACACTTGGTTGCACGCCAGTCGACGACCCGCACTGCTCGTTCGGCGGCCCGATCGGGCAACTCATCAGTCACTCGCTGGAAGTTTCGTGTGCGGTCGACTTCTTGAATCCTCGTCGGCCGGCCATCAAGAAAGACTACTCGAAGCACAAGAAACTGGCGGTTGTTGCTTTGGTCGCTTTGTTGTTCATTGGTCTGTTCGGTTACCGCTCCGTGGCGGTCGCATCGCTCGAAGAAAAAGTGAAACAGGCAACGAAGGACGAGAAAGATCAGAAAGGACTGCTCAAAGAACTCGAGCCGCAAGTGAAGGTTGCCGAGTCCGTCGGTGAGTGGGCGTCAAGTCGCGTCAACTGGCTTGAGGAAGCTGACGCTCTCGCCGGAACGATTGACGGAACCGAGCGTCATTATTTGACAAAGCTGCAGTTCGGCGAAGGAACTCGGAATGAGCGTGGAACGGTAACGGCTGCCGGGCACGCCAAGGAACGTTTCGACGTTGAAGGATTGAATGCCGAACTGATGCAACGAACTGATCTTGAGGTAAATGCGAAGCCGATTAAGAACTCGGGTCGCGACGGAGATTACCCGCAGCAGTTTGACCTCGATCTCAAACTGAAGAACAAGCAAACGGAGACTTCGAAATGAACAGACTTCAACTCGCGATGGCGACGCTGCTGATGCTGGCGGCGGTTGGGCCGGCACTGGCACAGCCCGGCCGAGGTGGTGACCCGTCAGAAATGGCGGATCGATTCTTCGGCATGATGGACCGCAACCGGGACGGTCGACTGGATGAGGACGAGACTCAACGTATTCCAGGGCCGATGCGCGACGCCATGCAGAAAATGGGTGCCGACTTTCGACGAGGTATCTCTCGTGACCGGTTTGGCGAAATGCTGCCGCGAGCAATGGAAGAAATGCGCCGTGGCCGAGAGTCCGGCGGTTTTGGCGGACCGCCAGGCGGCGGCTACGGTGGTCCACCCGGCGGCGGCGATCGCGGCGGCTACGGTGATCGTGACCGCGGCGGGGATGGCGACCGTGACCGTGGAAGCAGTGATCGTGGGGACGGGCGAGGTCCCAGTGACTATCGTCGAGACGATGATCGCTCTCGTGACAGCCGTTATGGATCAAGCTCGCGCGGAGACTCGCGCAGTCGATCGAGTCGCAGCGCACCGAAGCCCCCGCCACGAGTGACAATGGATCTGCCTGAGTCCTGGAAAGCTGCCGACCTGGACAAGGACGGGCAGATCGGGCTCTACGAATGGGACCGGAAAAAGTACAACGAATTCTTTGCGTTGGACACGAACCGTGACAGCCTGCTGACTCCTCACGAAATTTCGCGAGCGTCGGGAGCAAGCCCGGCTCCGACATCAACAGCCTTGGTGGCAGCGACTACTCGTCCTTCCACACGTTCAACGTCAACGGCCCGGCCTGCCGCCCCGACTCCATCTGGCAGCCCGTTGGCCGCCGCTGAGTATGATGAAAAAAGTGCTGAGGGTCGCTGGGCAAAATACGTCTTCGGACGACTGGACAAGAACAAAGACGGATCGCTTTCCGAAGATGAATGGAACGCCAGCGCGAAAACGCGAGACAGCTTCAAACAGCAGAACGCCCAATTGAGCTTTCCCGCGACCTTCGAAAACTTCGCCGGTCTAATGGTGGCTGTACAGCGGGCTGAGCGGAAGAAGTAATCACGAGTTGCACATTGCCGGTCGGGATCGGTGGGAAACGAAGTTAGCCGTTGGCGCTGCCCGGCTTATTTCCAAACAGCGAGTTGACCGCTTTCACTTTGGTGATCGTCAGGCGGCCACCCTGCTCGCTGCCCGTTCCCGAAATCGTAATCGGCGTTCCACAGTGGTAGGCGAGGTTGAAGTTGTGGAAGTCCCCAAATCCAACTTCGATTCGAACGGGCGGTTTGTTGTCAACGTCGACGAAGAACAGCTTCGCCTCGTCCAGGTTGTCTGACATTCGAATTCGCCCCTGCGCGGTAATCTGATTACCTTCGATTTTGACCCAGCTTTCGAAGGGCTGCTCGCGCCATGGTGAAAAGTCAGACGAGTCCAGTCCGGCCAGTGCTGCACTTGAGCCAGCAAACGAGTCCGGCTCGACGCCGAATTTCTGCAGCAGAGCCAGGTGCAGTTTTCCGAGCTGTTGATTCTGCGAGTACCGGACATACCGACCGGTTTTCAACATGCCGCCACCCTGGCCGGCCAGGATGATTGGAATTCGCGTGGCCGTGTGGTTGTCGCTGTGGCCCATGCCGGATCCGAACAGCACGACGCTATGGTCGAGCAGGGTGCCGTTGTGATCTTTGAAAGACTTCAGCCGAGTGAGCAGGTAGTCGAACTTTTCCATGTGCCAGCGGCTGATTTTCAGGAGCGCTTCCAGGTTCTCGCGGCTGAAGTTTCGGAAGAAGTGCGACAGGTAATGGTGCTGTTCTTTGATGCCGAGAAAGTCAAAGATCATGCGGCTGTTGCTGTTTCCAAGCATGTAAGTGATGCACCGGCTGGAGTCGGTCCACATTGCCAGAGCGATCAGGTCGATCATCGATTCGGCCTGTTCGTTGAGATTCGCCGGGCGTTCGGGCCGTTTGAAGCCGGAGAAGTCAGTCGATGACGAACGCTGCTTCATATCCTGCAAACGCTTTTCAGTTTCCCGGACGACGGTCAGGTACTGATCGAGCGTCGCTCGATCTTCGTGGCCGGCTTTTCGAGTCAGTGACTTCGCATCGTCGCGAACGCGATCAAGCAGGCTGGACATCTCCCGTCGCTTCTGTGGATGGCTCAGTGGGTTTCGAAACAGCCGATCAAAGATGAGTTGCGGATCGCTTTCACGCGGCATCGGTTGCCCGTCGTGGTCGTACGAGATGTAGCTGCACCCGATCTGGTTGGGGAAGAGACCTTCGGTTGTCAGTTCGAGCGAACGGTGCGGCGTGTCTCCACTTATCTTGTCCGCGATCAACTGGTCGACTGATGCCGACTTCGTGTTCTTGTGATGGCCGGACAGAAATCGTCTCGTCGAATTGGCGTGCGACGAGAAGCCGAAGTCGCCCATGTTGTCGAGAATCAGCACGTCGTCTTTGTGCTTCGCGAATGGCTGCATGAGAGGCGACATGCGGAAGTCGAACTCCGCCCCGCCGCTGACGTTCCAGGACGGAGGATGAACTCCGTTCGGCTTGAACAAGGTCATGAATCGGACCGGTGGTTTCTCGGTCGCTGATTCTTTCGCTGAGGCTGTCATCAGATTCAGAAATGGCAACGGCAGCGCAACTCCAGCGGTTCCTCGAAGAAACGTGCGGCGATCAATGTTCCAGTTCATGTTCAGTTCCTGATGACCGTTTGCTGAAACGGAAGGCTCGTTGCAACCTGGTGGACGAGGTCGCGGTAGGTGCCATTTGAGGCGACGAGTTCGTCAACAATCTTATCGACTGTCGGGCGGTCGAAGATTTCGAGTTTACGACAAAGAGCGTAGGAAAGCGTGCGTTTTACGATGTTTCGAATGACTGTTTCGCTTTGTGATGTGACGAGAATCTGTTTCAAACCGGCGAAGTCTTTAAATGATTCTCCAGTGGGAAGCTGGCCCGTCGTGTCGACGTCGGCGTTCCCTTTGTAATTCGGACCGTCGTACCGCTGCAGCGCAAATCCCAGCGGGTCGATTTTGTCGTGGCAGATCGCGCAGGTCGGTTTGCTTCGATGCATTTCGAATCGTTCACGAAAGGTAAGATTCTTCCCTGGCGGATTGGCTGGAATCTGCCCCACGTCAGCGGGCGGTTCGGGCAACTCTTCGCCGAGAATCCGTTCGAGCATCCAGGTTCCTCGAATAACCGGCCCGCGGTTCATCTCCAGAATGCCCGGCATGGTAAGAATGCCGCCACGAGTCTTTGTCTGGACGAGTGATATTTTCTGATTCGGAACGATCTCGACTTCAATGCCTTTCTGCTTGCGGTAACGAACCATTTGCTTCGAATCGGCTCCATAGAATTTCGCCGTAAACGGATTAACGAATGCCGTTTTTGAATCAATGAGTTCGAGCAGCGGTCGGTCGTCCATGAAGAGATGGTGCATGTAGTCAATCGGCTGCGAACGCAGGGCCTCAGCCTGAGGCGGGTTGACCGACTGTTTCGCGACCTGGTCGAGCGTCAGCCACTGGGAAGCAAAGTCGTCAGCAAGATTGATGGATTTTGGCGAGTTGATCAGCCGCTCGATCTGTGCTGCGAAGACGTCGGGATTCGCAAGCGTGCCGGCCGCTGCGAGTTCGAGCAACTCGGCGTCAGGCATGTCGCCCCAGACGAAGTACGACAAACGTTCGGCAAGTTCGTAGTTGTCGACAGCTTGCTGTTTGCCCGTTTCGCCTTCCATCAGCAAGCCGCGAAACATGAAGCCTGCCGACATCAGCACGGTTTTCAATTCGGTCTTCGTCGCCGCTTCGAGATCGCTGCTTTGCTCCAATGAACTGACGATTCGATCGAGTTTCTCATCAGCAACGTTACGCCGAAAAGCGCGCGGCACGAACGACCGGATTAACTTCTCGGCGTGTTCGAGTTGAATGCCTGTCTGCGGGATCGGGCCAGTGATTTCTTCCAGCATGGAACGCCGCTTTTGCGAGAACAACTCTGCCAGGCCTGCGTCGGCAAGGTAGGAGTACTGATCCCACAGCGTCGTCGTGAGAGGATTTCCGTGAGTGTCGTTGCGAAAGCCGCTGGCTCCCGGCGGGTCGGTTTGCAGGAGTTTCATCACGAGCGACTTTTCGACCACCGTCTGCTCGGCTTCGATAATGGCGACTTCGAGATCAAAGCCAAAAAGCGAACGCAGAGTCTTGCGGTACTCGGTCGCGCAGAGCCGGCGCGGCGTGAAGAATCCAGGATGAGGCTCAACGGAATCGATCCGGGCCTGATACCACTTCAAAAGGCGTTGTCGCTCTTCGTCAGTTGGCTGTGCGGAGTCCTCGGGCGGCATCTCGCGATTCATGATTCGCTTGATCGCGGATTCCCAATGCTCAAACCGCTCCTCAAAATTCGTGGACGTCATCGTCGATAGATCGACTTTTCCTTTGGCTTGATCGCCGTCGCTGTGGCAGTCGACGCAGTACTTTTCCAGAAATGGTTTTGCTTCGGTTTCGAAAGATGCCGATGCCTGGGCCGCGAACAGGTTTAGAAGATGCAGGCAAAGAATTGTCAGGAGAATTCGCACGTCGCGCAACCTCAGGATTCACTCGGGATGGATTTAGCCTCGCGAAAACGATCACGATTTCACCAGCGATCGTACCCAACCCGCCGCCGGTTTTCAGCGGTTAGGAATGTCTGCCGCCTGAACGTGGGCGGCTGCGGTCTTTCTGAGAGCCGCCTTCCTTACGCTGGTATTTTGACGGCGGTGATTCGGTCAGCTCTTCGAGGCCGGGCACGTGGTAGGGGTGTTCGGAGTCGACTTCGAGCTTTCGCTGAATGTGCTGCTCGATGGCTCGCAACTGGTCGATGTCCTCGGCCATGCAGAATGTCAACGCGATGCCATCCTGTCCGGCTCGTCCCGTTCGGCCGACGCGATGCACGTACGAGTCGCATTCGGCTGGTATGTCGTAATTGATGACGTGCGAAATCCCGTCGACGTCGATGCCGCGTGCGGCGAGGTCCGTCGCGATGAGAACCAGCGTCTTGCCCTTCTTGAAATCCTTCAGGATTCGCGTGCGAGCGTTTTGAGATTTGTCGCCATGAATTGATTCAGTCGGTATGTCGCGTTTCTTCAGATCTTTGGCGACGCGATCGGCTCCGTGTTTCGTACGCGTAAATACAAGCACTCGGCCAACCGGGCGGCGAATCAGGATATGACTCAGCAGTGAGATCCTCTTTTGATACTCAACGTGCATGACCTTCTGCTCGACAAGATCGCTGGTTGACGTGCCGCGATCGTCAGGCGTGACGTCGATGCGAACCGGCTTGTGAAGCAAAGCGTCGGCCAGTTCGACGGCTTCGGGCGGCATCGTTGCCGAGAAAAACAGCGATTGCCGTTTTGCGGGAAGTTCTTTGACGATCCGTTTCAGGTCAGGCAGGAAGCCCATGTCGAGCATCCGGTCGGCTTCGTCGAGCACGAAGAATTCCAGTCGGTCGAGTTCGACATGTCCCTGGTTAATCAGGTCGATCAGCCGGCCCGGCGTCGCGACCAGAACGTGGACGCCTTTCTTGAGCGCACGCACTTGAGGATTCTGATTCACGCCTCCGAAGACGGTGATCAGATTCAGATTCATCTTTTTTCCGTACGCCATAAAGCGTTCGGAAATCTGCGTCGCCAGTTCACGAGTCGGCGACAGCACGAGCACTCGCGGAGTGCGGGAAGTCATCGACCGTTTCTCTTTGCTGATCCGATGCAGAATCGGAAACGCAAACGCGGCGGTTTTTCCGGTCCCCGTCTGAGCAACTCCCAGGATATCCCGCCCCATCATGATCTTCGGGATGGCGGCTTCCTGAATAGGAGTGGCCGTGTGGTACTGCTCCGCCGCCGCGGCCTTGACCAACGGTTTGACGAGGCCGAAGTCGGCAAATGATTTCTTAGTCACCACGATGAGTCCTGAGTTGGTTTCAGCTTGAATTGAATCGTCGAGAGTATGTCGAGACTCGCTCAGAGAAACAGTGAGAGACTCGGGGGAAGGAAATTTCGCCACAAACTTTCCCCCTCACCGGCCCGTTCTCTCTGCCCTTTACCTGGCGAAGTCCGATTCGGCGATGCCAGCTTCAAGTAGGTCAGGATTTGCCTGACGGAGTTCGGGCGGGCGGCACCGACCAGTTTGTCCCGGGCCGGCAGCATGGACCGGGGAAATCGGGAGCTGTCCGATTTAGCCAGGTCGGCGAGGATTGTCACTGCGGCACTTGGGGCATCGCCACTGATCGCGAGGCCAGGCGACACACACCAGCAGTTCGTCCTGATCCTCGTCGAACTTCGATCACATCACATCCTTGCAGTCCCCAGGCCCAATAAACTCCCAGGCCCGATAAACTCCCGGGCCCGATAAACTGCGTCCACTGGCATGCTGATCCTCGATCCGGATGTGTCCTCGTAACGACACCCCGTAGGGAATTCAGCATGCTTTCTCAATCGAACAATTACCCCCAGCGTTTCGCGAAGAACCGCTATTCATCCTTGATGAGCCGGCAACGATTCTCTTTTCTCGGCGGTTCGTTTTCTCCGGCGTTCCAGGTCGGACTCGGTTAGCCAATTGCAGCTCTTGATGATTCCGACAGTTTCCAGCGTTTTCATCACCAGCGAATCGACATCCCAGCGGTACCAGCTGCCGCCGTTGTTGGCGTGATTGGGAAACGCGTGATGCACGTTGTGCCACATCTCGTTCCCCAGATGAAACGGCCACATCAGCAGGCAGTTCTTGCTGCGGGTGTTCGTGCCGTAAGTGTCGGGGAGCTTGTGCATTGGAGCGGTGCCGTGGCCCAGCGTGTCCAGAATGCTGTGCAATGTTTGCGTGATGGCGTATCGCACGAAGATACCCCAAACGAGGAATGAGGTGGCCATCCACCAATCGAACCCCAAAGCCGCCGCGCCCCAAAGTCCCCCGGCACCAAACATCAGCGAAGCGAAAACAATCTGCAGCCCCCAGATGTTGCGCTGCCGGTCGAACCAGACCAGCATGGGGTCGCTGACCAGTTCAGGGCAATACCGGCTGTATTTGTCGAAATCGTACAGGTCCTTGCGGCGAAACAAATGATGACCGCAAAACGAATGCCAGTAACCGCGTTCGGGAGAGTGGGGATCGAGTTCCCTGTCGGCGTGTGCGTGATGGAACTTGTGGGCAGCGGCCCAGGAAATCAACCCCTGCCCGCAACGGTCGAACGACAGCGTGTAGGTCAATGCCAGGTAGAATCGTAACCAGCGAGGAGCTTGAAACGTGTCGTGGCTGAAGTACCGGTGCATGCCGAGCGTAATTGCTCCCCCAAACATCAGGTGGCAGAATGCCGCCACTGTAAAGGCCGCCTGACTGAAAAACGGAATCGCCAACGCAATCGTCACTCCGTATGCCAGAAGGCACCACGACAATGCGGGATACGACAACGGCGATTCCAGGTCGGCTTCGTCAAGCGGAGTAAGAGAGACGGTGGCCGTCGGTTGACTGTTATTCATGACGTTATTGACTCTCTAAGCCATGCACTCGTGCTGGTCGGCATGGCGAGGTTTTGCTGTCCGCATACTGATATCTCGCCATAATCGGCGAGAACACCCCGCCTTTCCGTTGGCGAGTCATATCAACGATCATCGACGGCCGTGACTGGATATCTTCCGCGATTGTCGCGCGAAATTGCACGTAAAATGCAAGTCGAACGGATGATCCCTATTCATACGGTGTTTGCAGACCAATTGAAACCAACCGTCCCGATGCCGCGGCGGCACAGTGAACGCAACCAATCCCCCAACGCGGGTGGCATTGGTTGATTCTGAAAATTGAGGGTGGCCCCGGTTGCTTGCAACCGGGGCCGCGGAGCCGCACGAGGTTTTGTTTGGGGCCGGCTGTTTGAAAAACGTTCCTGTCGCTGCGCGAGCCTGATTGCAAGCAATCACGGCCACCCTCGATCAACGGCGCTGAGCAACGATAAATTAGACGACTACGCGGTTGCCGACGAGCTTCCGAGCCTTCAGGTTAATCCTGCTTGATGCGGAGTTTGCTGATCATTTTGCCGACTTCCTCGGCGGTCAGAACGTCGTCTTTGTCGGCGTCGAGCATCTTGAAGATGGGAAGGTGTTTTGCCGGGACTTCGGACTTTTCGAGTTTTCCGTTGTTGTTTCCCTGGCGGTCTAAGTCGCGGATCGCTTTAAGGATTTCGAGGACTCGGGCCTTTGTTCGGCTACTGGCGGCTGTGGATTGAGTCGTGCGGCTGTCGGAGTCGGGCTTGCTGAGGCCAAGAACTTCTGTCGAGATGGCGACGTCGAAGTAGCCGATCATCATTTCGTTCCAGGTTTGGTCGCCCCAGCGAACGGTCTGCGTTGGATCAGGGTTTGAAAGGTTGTTCTCTGAATTGTCGAAGTGGGCGACGCATTGCAGGTACGCTCCCTTGGGAAGAGAGATCGGCTTGGCGACTCGGTAGGCCGTTTGCCAGTTGAAGTCGTACTGCGGAACATCGAGCAGGGTTTCTTTTCGACCGTCCGGAAAGTGTGCTTCGTAGCTGAACGATTTTCCTCGCAGGTGCATGTGCGGCATGAAGGCAAGGATTTCGACGTCCGTCGGCGCCGTTTGTGATCGGGCGTCGACGCGATGGTTGTCAGCGTTCGGCGGGATCACCAGGCCGCGATGGTTCGATGCCTGCTGAGTGACGACGACCTGTTCGATCGTCTCGTCGGAATCCGCAAACGTCAGGCCGAGTCGACTGAGATCCTTCTGGGCAGTTCCGATCGGCGTGTAGTGAAGCTGGAAGGCGAGCTTCGAACCGGCAGGAATGAGCTTGGCCATGCCTTTGGGGTAAGTCGGTGCTCGATGGCCCGGTACGTAGGCGGCGAGGAATTCGCCGGTCGTTGAACTCATGCCTTTTGATCGGCCCTTCGGAGTCTGCACGAAGACCAGAATGTGATGCACGACGGCGCGGTTGCCAGGTTGGAGTTCTGCGGCTTTGACCCACTTGTCTTCTTTGAAGCCGGGGTCAACCTGAAAATACTGGTAGCGAACGGTGCCTTCTGCCGGCACATCGAACGGCTCGTTACGCATGTTGACAACCAGGTCTGGTTCGCGAGGAAGCTGCCAGCCGATTGTGTAGGTTGGTTTTTCTGGGAGCAGGCTTCGGTCGCCCTCGGGACTGCCGGCGTCGACCCACTCTTTGAGTAGTGACTTTTCCTCGGCCGTCATGATGCGTGCGTTGACGAAGTCTCCGTGCTTCGGATCGGCATGCCACGGCGGCATCCGTCGATCGTCGATAACTTCAATCATCGTGTCGCCCCAGCCAACGACTTCGTCGTAACTTGTCAGCGAAAACGGAGCGATTTCGCCTTCACGGTGACACTCGACGCAATGCTTGTTGAGGATTCGGGCGATCTGATTTGAGAAAGTGACTTTGCTTGTCGGATCGGGTTTCCGCGTGCGACCGATGAAGCAGCCGACGACTTCGGTTGTTTGAGTCTTCACGAGCTGTGAAGCCAGCAGGTTGTCCAGCGCGTCGGTGAGGAATGACTGCTGGGGCTCGTCGCGGATGTAGCCGACTCCGTATTGATCGTCGACGCGGCCGTGATAACGCACAACGCGTTTCTGATCGAGGACTAAGATCTCGGGAGTTCTGGTGGCTCCGACCTGGTCAGCGATTCGGTTGTCCAGGTCTTTGAGGATCGGAAATGTAATGTCGTGGATTCTTGCGTACGCGGAGATTTCGGTGATCGAGTCGTGCCGGTTCGAATTCATGCCGAGAATCGTCACGCCCTTGTCCGCGTACTTCTTTGCGATGCTGGCCAGTCTCGGGCCGTACAACTTTGCGAGCGGGCACTCGGTTCCCAGGAAAGCCAGGACAACGACGCGGCTTTCAGAATACTCACTGAGAGAATGATTGCGGCCTCGGAAATCTTTCGCCGAAAACTCGCCGACCTGCTTACCGACAAGCGAGGTTGCGTCCGCTGCTGAAGCGACGTTTTCAGCCACGTTCGACGCAACGAGCGAAGCCGACAGGACGGCACCAACCGCCAGCAGGGGGATCGGCAAAACGAAGAGGGCACGATTGCGGACGGTCGTCAGAATTCGGTTAATCATCGGATCACTCATGACTCGTTTTGAACTATTGATTTTCGGGTGCCACGCAATGCCGCTCAGGAATTGAGTCGAACAAGGAAGCCAAGTAGTTTG